>JBAVYO010000209.1:0-3785 GCA_049698855.1 Terriglobales bacterium | reverse complement strand
GAGGAACGGATGGGCCTCCTTCCTCCGAGCACCACTGGAACTGCACCGCAGCTCAAAGTGAACTGCGGTGCAGGATTCAGGGAAATCAAGAAGACGAGTCCAGAGTGTCGCACTGGAACGCTTTAGGCTTGTCGAAGACTCGATATTTGACGACTGTGGGCGCCTGGGACCGCACGGCCACCGCAGAGTGCCCTCTCTATCCCCTACTCTCCGGGGACGCACTCTGCGGTGGTATTTTTCGGAATCGGGGTGAAACTTTCCTGGTTCTCGTAAATACTGTTCTCCCCGAAGTTGTGGCTGACAGTAGGCAAGTTCGGGGCAAATCGGAGAGTCGACGATTACGATCACAGGATTACTTGAACACCGCGTGAAAGTTCACTACTCAGGGGAGAGCGGCAAATCCATTTGCATTGGCGACAATTGCTGGGGCGTATATTTGCGGAGGAAGGATTTTCCACTGCCTGTCATCCCTAGGATCAGCGTGTGGGCGACTTCGCCGTTATGCAGGTTCAGAAAGTACGGTGTGCTGTTGTCGGTTTCGAGCACGGCTAGGTATTCCGTGCCGAGATGGGCGTTCGTCTTCTCGCCCGGAAGGATCGTGAATAGAAAAAGACAGGTCGGCGTAGTTTGCGTGCAGAAGATACAGCTTGCGCAGGTTGAGCGCGTAGTTGCCGGGTACAGTGGCGAAGTAGGCATTGAGTTGGTTGTAGGCCTCGGAGAATAGATTGCCGTCGGCGTTGGTGAAGATGCCAGCGAACTCGGCCCCGAGTTGCTCCAGTTCGGCTTTCGAGCGGCCGTAGAGGATAATCGTGAGCGAGAAGTCGCCGAGCGATTGGCCGTCGCCCAGTGCGCGCGGAGGCAGTCGCCAAGATTTTCAATGGCGGCCTGTTTGGATTCGTCCACCAGCACATCACGCGGGTTCGTCTTACTGGCGTCGTTTTCATCTGAGAAACAAACCCGGTCTCCGACATATTGAAGTGGCGGCGGCGTTCGTTCGCTTCTGCGTTTGACAACCTGACTTGGCCCACCTGTGCTCATCTCATTTGGCCCACCTTCGGTTGAGGTTGATTCTCTGCTCGGCAATATTCAGCGTGGTTGCTGCCGGAGCGGAGACCTGCGCGGTCCGAAGGACAGCGCGTTTAGGTCGTAGCGGAGGCAGGAACCACGCTGCCGCCACTTCTGCCCGCTTTCTTTTTGTTGCGCACCTCCAAGGTTCGCCGGAAACGATACGAGTCCGTGCCGGTCTCGATGATGTGGGCGCGATCCGTGATCCGATCCAACAACGCCTTGCATAGCCTCGGGTTCGGAAATACTTGCGTCCACTCCGAGAACGGCAGATTCGTGGTCACGATCAGGCTGGCGCGTTCGGCCCTTTCGGCGATGACCTGAAACAAAAACTCGGCGCCGATCTCGGCCAGCGGCACGTAGCCGACTTCATCGAGCGCGATCACGTCGTAGCGCATCCATCGCGCCAGCACGCGACGCACCCCGTTGTGCTGCTGGGCTTCGACCAGTTCGTTGACCAAGTTCGCCGCCGTGGTGAAACGCACTCGCCGTTTCTGCTGACACGCCGCCACACACAATCCCGTGGCCAGGTGTGTCTTGCCCGTGCCGCACTCGCCCATCAACACCACCGGTTCGGCGCGTTCGATGTAGCCGCCTTCGGCCAACTCACGAATCTTCGCCGCTGGAATCTGCGACGCCTGGTTGAAGTCAAACTCCTCCAGCGTCTTCATCCGCGGCAAGTGCGCATCGTGCAGGCGCTGCTGAATCGCGTGCCGGTCGCGCTCTTCGGCTTCCATCGTCAGCAACGCCTCCAGATACCCGATGTGGTTGCGCTTCTCCTTGACCGCCTGTTCGGCGAGCGAAACGAAGTTCGCGCCGATCACCGGAACCCGCAGTGCCTTGCAATACTGCTTCACGCTGGCATGTTCCAAAACGTCGGTGGCCGGATTCATCGCGCCACCTCCGCCGTGATGTTCGTAACTCCGAGTAACTGGTCGTACTCGTCGATCACCGGCAGCGGACGCTCATAGCGCTCCAGTCCGTCCAACGCGAACCGCTCCACCGGCGCATGCCCCAGTTCTCCGAACACCAGCAAATGCCGCACTGCCGCCGCGTCCGTGCAGCCCAACTCCAGCGCCTGCTCGACGGCTTGCTGCAATCGTTGCCAGCCATGCTTGCTGCCTTGCTGTAACAACTCGATCATGGTTCGTGTACCAGTTTGTTTGCCCTCGCGCTGTTCCAGACTCTGCCACAAGCGGTCGAAACTCGGCGGCCAGCGCCCGCTCTCACGCCACTGCTGCAATGGCCGCGATCCCGCCAGCGCTCCCGGCTTGCGCTCTAACACATCAAGATAGTGCTCTAAGTCGAGCACCTGCCGATAGCGTTCGAAGCTGCGCTCATGCCGTGCGACTAACTCCCGCTCCTGCCAGATCTCAACATAAGCCGGCAGCAAACGTGCTCGCACGCGCATCCCCGGTTGGACCGGCGTCGAGTACCAGTTCGTGCGCACCTTCACGCAGCTCTTGCCATCGACCGTCGGGAAACTGGTCTCGGCCAACTCGAAGCCTTCGTCCGCCAGCGCCAGCAGGTGTTCGCGCTCGATCTCCATCGCTTCGCCCACCGCCATCGGCTTGCCTGCGATCCTCCGCTGCCGATCGTGCTCGCAACCGCCCAGTAACAACACGTTCAACTCCGCCAAGTTCGCGACCCGCGGAACCGGCACCAGATGATTGCGCCGGAAGTAGCCCACTTCGCCTTCCACGCCGCCCTTCTCATTGCCCCGTGCCGGATTGCAGAACTCCGTCTGAAAACCCCAGTGCGAACGGAACGAGATCAGCCGTTCCGTCTCTTCCCGCTGATGCCCGCGCAGAATCTTCTTCACCGCGCTCTTCAGGTTGTCGTAGCGCAACAGCTTAAAGACGCCTCCGAAGTAGCCGAACGCCAACTCGTGCGCTTCCAGAAAAGCCTGCTGCGTGGCGTGATAGTAGGCCACATGAAACGCTCCACCGCTGGCCATCGAGCGCATCGAGATCGCTCCGGAAGAAAGTGCTCAAGACGGCAGCGGTACGGGCCGGGATTCCGGGCCCAATCGGTTGGCACACGTTGCGCCACAGCTACCGCGCTTGGCTCGACAAAACAGGTGCGCCTCTCGGCGTGCAACAGAAACTCATGCGGCACGCCAACATTTCGACCACGATGAACGTCTATGGCGGGGCCTTCATGGAATCGAAGCGCAAAGCCAACACATCGGTAGTGCAGAGCGTGCTTCTGCAAGACCGCGCCAAATAGCAAAAGGCCGTCATGGCGACGGCCTCGGTTTTGCAACCCGAATTCTTAAAAGACCATTCCAGACCACAATCGAAAAACCAAATTCCTCGTAACCGATTGAAAAGTTTGGTTGCGGGGGCCTGCAACCATCCGAATTGTTTAGTCATCCCCTTTAGCGCGGAATTGATCCACTGTGCGGCCTAAGCCCAACAGTTTCTGATTCTTATCGGCGTTGACACTCATTCGGGCCTCATTAGCCGCGTTACGAAGAACCCCACTGCTGCCGACATGAGCAGCCAGAGGACGCAGATGATCAACGGCATCCAGAACGGCCAGTAGTCCACACCTCCCTGGTACACGTAATTATGTTCGGCTATAGCTTTGCCGAGCGGTACGTACCGGAAGTGTGCGCTCCAGTTTCCAATCGCACTGGCTCCGGTGATGCCACATCCTTGCGCCGAAGTCTGGATACGCGCACAAAACTGGCCACTGAAGTATTTTCGGGTCAGTGC
>JBAVYO010000208.1:0-12719 GCA_049698855.1 Terriglobales bacterium | reverse complement strand
GGCAGGATCTTGTTCACGTCATCGCGTGAGAAGCCCCAGGTCGTCTGTGTCAGATCGTTTGTCCCAAAGGAGAAGAACTGCGCTTCCTTGGCGATCTCATCGGCAACCAGGGCGGCGCGCGGAAGCTCGATCATGGTTCCAACCATGTATTCGACTTTTCGCTCTTTTTCCGCGAAGACTTCTTTCGCGACCCGATTGACGATTTCCGCCTGGTTGGCCATTTCCTTCAGCGTGGCGGTCAGCGGGATCATCACTTCGGGGAAAACCTTGACGCCTTCCTTCGCGACGGCAACCGCCGCCTCGAAGATGGCTCGCGCCTGCATCTCGGTGATTTCGGGATAGGTGATGCCGAGACGGCATCCGCGATGGCCGAGCATGGGATTGAACTCGTGCAATTGCTCGACGCGCGCAAGCAAGTGGGGCAGGAGCTTTTTCAAATCGCCCGCCGCTTTTGCGCCGTAGTCCTTATATTTTTTGACGAGCTCTTTCTTTTCCTTCGCGCCCATGGTGGAGAGCGTGGCGATATTCACCATTAGCTCTTCGCGGCTGGGCAGGAATTCGTGGAGCGGCGGATCGAGCGTGCGGATGGTGACCGGGAATCCGTCCATGGCGCGGAAGACGCCGATGAAATCCTTGCGCTGCAAGGGCAGTAACTTCTTCAGCGCGGCGCGGCGGTCTTTCTCGTTATCGGTGAGAATCATGGCGCGCATGTGGGGAATTTTCTCTTCGCCGAAGAACATGTGCTCGGTGCGGCAAAGACCAATTCCCTCCGCGCCGAACGCGCGTGCTTGAATCGCGTCGCGTGGAATATCGGCGTTGGCGCGGACTTTCATGGTGCGGTAGGGATCCGACCAGCTCATGAATTTTTGGAGTTCGGGATCGTCGGGCGAAGGATCGAGCGTATTCAGCTTGCCCTTGATCACGCGGCCGGTAGTGCCGTCGAGCGAGAGCCAGTCGCCTTCCTTGAATACCTGGCCTTTGACGCGCATTTCACGTGCTTTCTCGTTGACGTCCACATCGCCCGCGCCGGCTACGCAGCACTTGCCCATGCCGCGTGTGACGACTGCGGCGTGACTGGTCATACCGCCGCGCGAAGTGAGAATACCCTTGGCCACTTCCATGCCGTGAATATCTTCGGGAGTGGTTTCGCCGCGCACAAGGATGACTGGGGTGTTCCGGTCGCGTGAGACCTTCGCCACCGCGTCATCGGCGGTGAAAACAATCTGGCCCACCGCGGCGCCCGGAGACGCCGGTAGTCCTTTCGCCAGCACTTCGACCTTGCTTCCCTTTTCGTCGAGCCGGGGAACGAGGAAGTCATAAAGCTGATTTGGATCGACGCGGAAGATCGCTTCTTCCTTCGTGATCAGGCCTTCATCGACCATCTGCAGAGCCACGCGGACCGCAGCCAGGCCTGTGCGCTTACCGTTGCGCGTTTGCAGCATGTAGAGCTTGCCATCCTGAATGGTGAACTCGAAATCCTGCATGTCCTTGTAATGCTTTTCTAGGCGGGTGGTGATGTCGCGCAGCTGGTGGTAAACATCCGGCATGACCTTTTCGAGTTCGAGGATTGGAACTGGAGTGCGCACGCCGGAGACGACATCTTCGCCTTGCGCATTCAGCAGAAATTCGCCGTAGAACTCATTCGTGCCGGTTGCGGGGTTGCGCGTGAAACCAACGCCGGTGCCGGAAGTGTCGCCGAGGTTGCCATAGACCATCGCCTGCACGTTAACCGCTGTGCCGAGCATGTCATCGATATTGTTGATGCGGCGATAATGTTTGGCGCGATCGTTCTGCCACGAACGGAACACGGCGTCACGCGCCATGACCAGTTGCTCGTGCGAATCCTGCGGGAAGTCTCGCTTGGCGTGCTTTTTGACGACCTTCTTGTATTCGGCGATGACTTCTTGCAGCGCCTTGGCATCGAGTTCGGTATCGAGCTTCACCTTTTTTTGTTTCTTTTTGCCGTCGAACACTTCTTCGAACTCGGACTTTGCGATTTCAAGCACAACGCTGCCGAACATCTGGATGAGCCGGCGATAGGAGTCGTAGGCAAAGCGCGGATCGGCGCGTTTGGCCAGCGCTTCGACGCTCTGATCGTTCAAGCCGAGGTTCAAAATCGTATCCATCATGCCGGGCATGGAAAACTTTGCGCCCGAGCGCACGCTCACCAGAAGCGGATTGTCGCCCTTGCCAAGCTTCTGGCCCTGGAGATTTTCCAGTTGGGCAAGAGCGGCATCCATCTGGGATTCCACCTCGCGCGAGAGGGCGTTGCGCCGCATGTACTCGCGGCACGCTTCGGTCTGAATCGTGAAGCCCGGAGGGACCGGCAGGCCCGCGTTCGTCATTTCGGCGAGGCCAGCGCCTTTGCCGCCAAGCACATCTTTCATCTTGCCGTTGCCGTCGGCCTTGCCGCCGCCGAATGAGTACACGTACTTGGTGGTCGCGGGTTTAACGTCCTTGGGTTTCGCTTCAATGATTTCGGCTTCGGGGAGTGTCGTGGTTGCCATGATATTAGTCCTCGTTCTTTCGATTCCGCATTATTTGGATTCCTTGCCTTCAGTCACGATTTCGGAGAAATCCGCGATCGTGGAAAATTCCTTGACCAACGTTTGGAGCAAAGCCACGCGATTAGCGCGCAGATTTTCGTCGTCCACCATCACCATGACCTTATCGAAAAACTTGTCGACCGCCGGTCGCAGCCTGGCGATTTCAAGCAGCGCCTGCTCGTAGTTTCGAGTCGCGTTCAACTTTTCAACCGCAGCCGCCGTGGCCGGGATAAGCGCGGCCAGTTCTTTCTCAGCGTCTTCGGCGAGTCCGGCTGCATCAAGACTCTCCGCGATATGCCTCTTATTTTCGCCGGCTTGCCGCAAAATATTCTTGATCCGCTTGAAGGCGATGGAAATCGATTCGAAATCCGCTGAGCCGCGAGCCTTGGTGACGGCCTCGGCGCGCGCTGCCGCATCCACCACATCGTCGGAATCAATCGCCAGCACTGCGCTCACAACGTCGTAGGCAAAACCGCGCGCATCCTTTAGATAAAATTCCAGCCGCTCACGGAAAAAGCTTCGCACCGATCCGGCATAGTCGGCGTTCGCGAACTTTTTCTCCGCCGCCGATCCGTGATAATGCGAGCGCGCGTCGGCCATGATCTCCGAAAGACGGAATGGCAGCTTGTGCTCGGCGATGGTTTTGACGATGCCGTTAGCCTGGCGGCGCAGCGCAAACGGATCTTTCGACCCGCTGGGAACAAGGCCCAGAGCAAACATGCCGGCGATGGAATCGGCTTTGTCGGCAATCGAGAGCACCGCGCCTTCGATGGTGCGCGGAACTTCCTCTTCCATCGAGTGGGGCTTGTAATGGTCGTAGATGGCGTCGGCAACCGCGAAGCGCGCGGACTCGGGCAAATCTGGATCGAGCTGTTGCGCCTTGGCATACAGGCCGCCGACAATGCCTTGCAGCTCGGTAAATTCCTTCACCAGTTCGGTCGTCAGATCGGTCTTGGCCAGCAGCGCAGCTTTGTGCACGACGCCGGGGCGAACCGCGATGCCGTTCTGCTTGACGGTTTCCGAAAGCCAACTGGCGAGGCGTTGCACGCGCAGAGTCTTCTCGTAGTAGCTGCCGAGATCTTTCTGGAACGTGACATTCTTCAGCAGCTCGACGCGATCACGCAGAGTCTGCTTCTGATCGGTCTGCCAGAAAAAGCGCGCGTCGTTGAAGCGTGCGCGCAGCACGCGTTCGTTGCCATGTCGGATCAGGCCCTCGGAATCGCCCGCCGTATTGAGCACCGCCAGAAAATGCGGAGCGAGCTTGCCATTCGCATCTTCAACCGCGAAATACTTCTGGTGGTCGCGCATCACCGTGACCAGCACTTCTTCGGGCAGAGCGAGAAACTCGGGATCGAAATTGCCGAGGATGACGGATGGAAATTCGGTCAGGTTCACAACAGTGGCCAGGAGTGGGGCATCTTCACGCCAGCGCGCGCCGGGAATTGTGCGCGTGGCCGCGTCCAGAGCTTTGCGGAGGACCTGCTCGCGCTCGGGGGCACCCAGAACCTTGGCGCTGCGCAGGGCTTCGACGTAGGCGCTGGGGCGAGCGATTTCCGCAGACGCATGGCCAAGCAAACGATGACCGCGCGAAGTCTTGCCAGCCAGGACGCCGAACACTTCCAGCGGAATCACTTGTTCGTCGAGCATCGCGACCAGCCAGCGCACGGGGCGGACGAAAAGTTCTCCGCGCTTGCGCCAGTACATATTTTTCGGCCAGTACAAACCGGCGATTTCTTTGGGCAGCGCTTCGGCCAGAATCTCAGCCGCTGTACGGCCCTGGCGCTTCACCGTGGCTCCCAGGTATTCGCCCTTGGGCGTAGCAATTTTTTCGAGCTTGTTGACATCCACGCCGACTTTTTTCGCGAACGCGTGGGCGGCGGGCGTGGGCTGTCCATCTTTGAACGCGATTTGCGCGGAGGGCCCGGTGACCTGCTCGGTGACATCGGGCTGCGCGGAGGGAATACCAGGCGCGATGACCGCCAGGCGGCGCGGAGTGTTCAAGCCTGTAAGCGAGCCATTGGGCGCGAGACGTTCGCGGCCAAGCAGGGCTCCGACGCGCTCGCATAACTCGCGGCTGGCGCCTTCGATCATGCGCGCGGGGATTTCTTCACAACCTAGTTCAAGCAATAAGTCTGGCATTATGCAATCAAGTTATGCTCTCAGAATTAACCACTCGTGAATGTGAGCGGGGTCACAGAACAGCCGCGAGCTTGGAGCTGTGAGCTTCGAGCAGGCAGCTTCAAAATATCGTTGCCTCCGCACGCCCGTAAAGCCAACTATCCCACCGGAGCTAGCTTGCCTTTCTTCTCTTTGGCTGGCTTTGTGCCGTGATCTTTACCGTGATCTTTGCTTTCCTTGATCCCGTGTTTTTCGGAACCGTACTGCTGGTCCATCCATGCTTTTGCGATGCCGACTGCCAGCGCGCGCACACGCGCAATAACTCCGACGCGCTCGGTCACCGAAATCGCGCCCCGGGCATCGAGGATGTTGAAGTTGTGCGAGCACTTCAGGCAGAGGTCGTAGGCGCCGAGCAGGGGAAAACGCGATTTTTCGCTCGTTGACCCATTGTTTTCGAAACTTTCAGCGGCCGCGCGGACAGGAGTGTCCGCGCCACACTTTTCTGTACCATCCTTGGTCAGCGCAGCGTAACGATCGAGCAGCGCTTTGCATTCCGCTTCGCACATTTCGAAGTGCTTCCAGGTGCTCGCGACATCGGCGGCTTCGAAGTTATAAACCGAGAACTGCTGCTCGTCTGCCAGACGCACTTCGCCGTACTTCACTTCCCTGCCGGTGTCGGGATCGCGCGCCCAGACGATGTCGTAGATGGAATCAACGTCCTGCAAGAAGGCGCAGAGGCGTTCGAGACCGTAGGTTAGCTCGGCTGAGATCGGGTCCAAATCCACGCCGCCGCACTGCTGAAAGTAGGTGAACTGTGTGACCTCAAGCCCGTCGAGCATCACCTGCCAACCGATGCCCCACGCGCCCAGGGTCGGCGACTCCCAGTTGTCTTCTTCGAACTTGATGTCGTGCTGCCGCAGATCGATGCCGATTGCGCCGAGCGATTCGAGGTAGAGTTCCTGCACGTTCTCAGGCGGTGGTTTAAGAATTACCTGCAACTGCATGTGCTTGAACAGGCGGTTCGGATTCTCGCCGTAGCGACCGTCGGCAGGACGCCGCGACGGCTGTACATACGCGACCTTATAAGGATTCGGACCGAGCACGCGCAGGAAGGTCTCGGGCGCCATGGTTCCGGCTCCGACTTCGACGTCATAGGGCTGCTGAATGACAGCCCCGCGAGCGGCGTAGAAGGCTTGCAGCTTGAGGATGAGTTCCTGGAAAGTGAGCGAATTGGGTTTGGATGAGGTCACGTGATGAATCCGGCTTTCGGCTCTTGGCTTTTAGCTATTGGCTGTTGGCTCTTAGCCGTTAGCCTTTAGCTTAAAGCCTATGCCATAGGCCAAAAGCTAAGAGCTAAAGGCTAACCGCTGATTTTCTCCAGCATTGCTGCCGTCACCAGCTTCTTCTCAATGTGGCGCTGAAGAATCTGGATCAGGAACTTCCGTAAATCGGCGCAGACTGGCTTTGGCCAATCGATTCCGGCGAACTCGGAAACTCGCGAGCGTAACATTTGCGCCGCGATTTTCCGCGACTCCGGCGACAGCTCCGACGACGCCAGCCGCTTATCGTCCGCGCATGTCAGGCCATCGGCCAGCGCATGCCAAAATGCACGCTCGCCATCAAGCGGCCGGCCACAGGCGACGCATTCCGTCAGTTCCGGCAGAAAGCCCATCAGGCGCGTCATCCACAGCTCGAAGTAGGTGAGCGGCATCCATAACGACGGGCCGCGCAACTCCTGAATCACCGCCAGGCTCAACCGGAAAACCGCGTCGCTTGCCTCGCGATCCGGCATTAACTGATCGAGTAACTCGGCCACATGCGCCAGCGCCGTTGCCCGCGCATACGTGACTTCGCTCGCCATCGGCGACTCGATCACCTCGCAGGAATCGAGCCGCGCCAACTCCTGCCGCTCGCGGTCGTCGTAAAACGCCCGCACATAGGTGAGCGGCTCAAGTGCGCCCCCAAAGCGGCGTTTCGACTTCTTGGCGGCGCGTGCCACGCCCTTCACTTTGCCTTCCGCGCGCGTGAAGAGCGTAACCAGCAGATCGGATTCGCGCAGCGGATACGCGCGCAGAACGATCGCTTCGGACTCCTTCAGCGCCATGGACGGCTCAGGGGTAAACTTTGATTGTAATGGAAGGAGCGGGCTGTCAGCTATCAGCCGTCAGCTATCAGTTAAAAAGCCTGGGAGACACGCACGGGCCGAGGTGCCTCAAAACACAAAACGTAAGCCTGACGCCTGCGCCTAAGGGACATCCCAACCGTGCTTTACTGACGGCTGAGAGCTATCTCCCAAAATACTTCGCGTTGCGCTCGGTGAACGCGTTCCACTTCTCCGGCAGGTCGTCGAGGGCAAAAATGGCGGAGACGGGGCACACCGGCACGCAGGCGCCGCAGTCAATGCATTCAACCGGATCGATATAGAGCATTTCTTCCGTGCCGTACTTCTCGGAATCCTTTTTAGGGTGAATGCAATCCACGGGGCAGGCGTCGACGCACGCGGTGTCTTTGGTACCGATACAGGGCTCGGCAATTACGTAGGCCATAGATTTCTCAGCGCTCCCATGAGATCAGAACGATCACAGAATGGAAAAATTGTAGCAGGAATTTCGCGGTTGCGTGCGGCGATTACAGCCAATGGAGAGCGAGGGTGGGCAGAGTGCGGGAACTGGCGTGCAGACGGGAAAAGGCGAAGGAGAGCAGATTCCTCGTGGTGTCCGGCAAGGAGTTCAAAGGCTCTAACCACAGAGGACACAGAGGGCACAGAGAAAACCGGCGAGTCATAAATGTCGATTTGTTTGACTTACCGCACTAGCGCTGCGAGTGCCTTTAGCCTTCCGCTCCTTGGGCGAAGGCTTTGGCCGGTTCTGCCTGCGGGACTGGAATGGCCGGAATCCGCGCTGGGGCACCGCGCCAGGCGTTGGCTTTGAAGCCTTCACGGATGAGTTTGAAAATTGTTCGCCGATTTTGCGCGATGACCTTTATCCACGGCATTTTTCCGAGCATGGGGAAATAAATGCCGCGGAAACAGATCCGCGCAAGAAAGATGTTCACGCGATAGCCCAGCGGCTGATCGCTGAGCGACTCGACTGCCTGCGCCAGCGCTTCCGCGCTATAAGCCTGCTCCCATCCGTGATTCACTTCAGCGTGAGCTTCGTCAATCGTCATCTTCAGCGGAGTGTGCGCCATGGTAAATGGGATAAATTCCTGCCAGTGCTTGGGTCGCGTCAGCCGCCCGGCCTTTTCCAGCCGCTTGTACAGCGGAGTTGCGGGCAAAGGAGTGAGCAGCCCAAAAATAGGTAGTCCGGGAGGCCAGGTTCGAACCTGCTCAAGCGTGCGGTCGGCGACTCCGACCGTATCGTTATCCATGCCAAAAATAAACGAGGTAATGGCGTACACGTTGCGCGATGCCAACCGCTCCAGCACCGCGGCATACTCGCCGGGCTTGTTGAATCCTTTATTTACGTCTTTGAGATTGGCCGGGTCAATGGATTCCATGCCGATGAATATCCACTTGCCTCCTGAAGCCGCGATCAGGTCCACCAGTTCTTCATCGCGCAACAAGTTGGCGCTGATCTGCGCCACCCAATGCACTTGCGCGCCAGCGGCAATGATGTCGCGCAGCAACGACTTCGTACGTTTCACATTGATGGCGAAATTATCGTCGATAAAGAACACCGCCATCTGGCCCTTCTCGCTGCGGGCGCGCGCCTTCAACCGCAGCAGTTCATTCACCACGCTCTCATTGGTGCGAAAGCGTATGGAGTCTCCAAAGAAGCCGGTTACGGTGCAGAACTCGCAGCCGTAAGGACAGCCGCGCCCGGATTCAACCGGAACAATTCGAAATGTCCCCCAGCCTTCGCCGATTCTTCCAAGCGTGCTGCGCACGGCCTTCGGCACCAGATTGAACTGGCTCAGATCAATCGACTGCCACGGAATCTCCGGATATTCCTTCAGCGACGGCTTGCTCTCCTGCCCAAAGGCATCCACCGGTGAGTAAACTTCTTTGAGTTCGTAGCGCGCGGCATCCTCAACAATCCGCGGCCAGGTTGCGTCAGCCTCACCCAGAGCAACGGCGTCGGCGTGGCGCGGTCCGCCGCCCCTTCCAAGCGCTTCATCGGCCATTTCCGTCACGTGAGGACCGCCCATCACGACCGGAACTCCCGTGGCCCGAACCGCATCCGCCATGCGATAAGCTTTGGCGATCATGCGGGTCATCGCCCCAATGCCGACCAGGTCAATTTTTTTGTCGCGGACGAACTCAGCGATCCCGGCCTCGTCCATCGGCTGCGCGTTGCCATCCACCAGCAGCACTTCATGGCCCGGCGGAGTCAGCGCCTGCAGCAGAAACATCCAGAGATGAGGCATGAAATTGCGAGTTACACCGTTATCGGGGTTGTAGAGGAGAATTCTCATAATTCCTTCCGCGATTCCGCAAACGATCTTCGGTACGTGCTTCATCGCAGGGAAGAAATCATCGACGCCAGAACGGCGATAGCCCTGTGCTTCTCAAACTGGAGGTCTTTTATTAAAGCCCCACGTTACCTGCATTCTACGCGCAGAGCTAGACTAGCGTGTGTTCAATTTTGTACAAGGGTTGGTATTCGACGATATACCCAGCCACTGCGCTCGCGGCGACCGTGAGCGGCGAAGCCAGATACATTTGCCCCGGCCCACTGCGGCCGGGAAAGTTGCGGTTCTGCGCACTGATAACAATTTGATCGGCTCGCGTGGAGACGCCGGGACCGGCATTGATGCAGGCGCCGCAACTCGGCTCGATCAGCCGCGCCCCGGCCTTTTCGAAGATATCGATATAACCTTTGCGCCGCGAATACTCGCGCGTTTCCTGCGAACCGAACTGAATCCAGAACTCGACATTGGGTGAAACTCGCTTGCCATGCTGGAGCGCGTCGGCGAGGACGGCGGCGTACATATCCATGTCTTCGTTCTTGCCCGCCGTGCAGGTGCCCCCGTAAGCGATTTCGACGGGCACGCGCGTTTCGAGATCGCGAATGTACTTACCATTGCCGGGATCGCCGGGTGTGGCGACCATGGGCGCGATCTCGGCCGCATCGAGTTCGATGATATGCGAGTATTCGGCGCCGGGATCGCTTTGCAGGCCGGCGATCATGCGCTCCGCTTCGACGTGCGAGAGTCCGCGGCGCTCGGTGAGGAACTCGACGACCTTTTCATCGGGTGCGACGATGCCGGTGAAGCCCCCGATTTCGGCAGCCATGTTTGTCATGGTGGCGCGCTCATCCACACTCAAAGCTTCGACGGCTTCGCCCGCATATTCCATCACCTTGGCAAGCGCCTGGCCGCTGCGGACGTAATCGAGCGAGAGAATCTTGAGAATGAAATCCTTGGCGGTGACGTTGGGATGGCGTTTTCCCTTGATGACGATCTTCACCGACTCGGGTACTTTGACGCGGACATCTTTTGTGATCCAGGAATTGAAAACGTCGGTGGTGCCGATGCCGAAGGCGATGCAGCCGATGGCCCCCACGTGCGGCGTGTGCGAGTCGGACCCAACGTTGACCTGGCCCGGCAGCGCGTAGGTTTCGAGCATGACGGAATGGCAAATGCCTTCCGAACCTTTGCGGTCTGTGAGTTCGCCGTGCAGCTTGATGCCCTGCTGGCGGGCGAAGTCGGCTTGCTTGAGCTTGAGCTGAGTGGCGAGATCGAGCAGTCCGATTTTCTTTTTCTCTTCCGAGATCACTTCATCGAGAAACGTCAGGTGGTCGCGAAAGAAGCGGATGCTGGAGGCGTCGTTCACCGGCACATCTTTGCCGACATATTGCTCATAAAAAATTGCGGCCATCGGCGTGACGTATTCATGGCTGAAGCGCAGATCGACGCGAGTGAATCCGGTGTCGC
Source organism: Terriglobales bacterium (assembly GCA_049698855.1). GTDB lineage: Bacteria > Acidobacteriota > Terriglobia > Terriglobales > Acidobacteriaceae > Acidiflorens. The sequence goes on along the minus strand of JBAVYO010000208.1, from coordinate 2,178 downwards.
CAGGGCGAACGCCGGGAACACCGACTGCGCCATCGGGCGTGACCATATGCTCGGCAAAGATTTTTTCGGCCAGCGTCATGGCCCGTGTGGCGCGGGCGCCCACGCCCGCGTTTGGACCGGAGATCGGTGGCAGAAATACTTTCTTCTGCATGCGCGCCACATTGAACGGAAACAGCCCGCCGTATTCGATCACCTGCTTCGTTATCTCATCTTCGCCGGCGGTGAATTCGGCAAGCGAAATTTCTTCTCCCGCGCGAATGCGATCGATGAGCGAAAAATTCGTGGACGTGAGCAAACCGAGATTCTGGCAATTCTGTTTGTAGATGCGCTCAATATTCTCGGCGATCACGACTTGAATCCCGGCGCACATTTCGGCATACGGCGACTGCTCGCGGCTGGAACCTTTGCCGCGCCGCTTACCGCTGACCGAACAGACAAAGCCGCCCTTCTTCACGTCGCCGCGGCCAATGGGCGCAACGCCTCCGCACTTTAAGCCGGCATAAGGAATCTCGCCGAGGGTCTGGTCGAAGTAGAAACAAAAGTGCGCGGGCGTAATTTCGTCGGTCGAGATGTCGTCACGGAGCTTGGGATTGGCGGCGGGATTCGCCGTATCCCACGGCAGATCTTCGCCCGCGAGCTGGCGCTTGATCAGTTCTGGATCTTCTGTAAGAAAAAGGATGCGGCCGCGAAGCCGGAGATGATCCGCGCGCTTGGCCACTTGACGTTCGAGCAGTGAGTTGGACACGTTGATTCCGCCAGCTAAGAACTTAACCACGGGGCACACAGGGTTTCACGGGGAACGCCTATCGCCGTAGCCTCTCGAACGCTAAGCAAGACTCCGGCAAAATACCAGAAGCTTCCCACGAGATAGCCCCGAACTGCTCCCCCACAACATTTTTCATTGTACTGCTGGAATTAACTTTCTTTGGCGCGCTCAGTTGGCCGCTCAGCGTTTGCGTTCGCTGGCGTAGGCAACTGGGCTGGGAGGTTCTTCCAGCCCGCGGCCCGCGAAAATTTCCTGAAATTCGTGCAGTAATTCGTCGTGCACCAATCCATTGGAAGCCAGCGTTTCGCGGCTTGCGATCTGGAACGGACCTCCGGAAAAATCGGTAACGCGCCCGCCCGCTTCTTGCACAATGAGCACTCCCGCCGCTGTGTCCCAGGGATTGAGATTGAATTCCCAGAAGCCGTCATAGCGGCCCGCTGCCACATTGCACAAATCGAGCGCGGCCGAACCCGCGCGCCGCACTCCATGCGAGCGCAATGTGATCTGGTGATAGAAATGAATGTTCGGGTTCTTGTGCCGCTTGTGGCTGGGGAAACCAGTTGCCACCAGCGATTCGGCAAGCTTCGCAACCGACGACGCGTGGATCGGCTCGCCATTCAATTTCGCGCCGCTTCCTTTCTCCGCGGCAAACAACTCATCGCGAGTCGGATCGTAGACCACGCCGGCAATGCGCGCGCCCCTATATTCGACCGCCAGCGAAACACAAAACACGGGATAACTGTGCGCGAAGTTTGTGGTGCCGTCCAGCGGATCGACGTACCACTTATAGTCGCTGCCCGTTTCAATGCGCGTCCCCTCTTCGCCCATCACATCGTGCGTGGGGAAATGGGCGCGGATGCGCTTGAGGATCAGCGCCTCAGACTGGCGGTCGGCAACGGTCACGAGATCGACGTCGCCTTTGTATTCGATCTTCACGCGGCGGCGGAAGTGCTCCATGAGTAGGCTGCCAGCCTCGCGCGCGATCGACTCCATGGTGGAAAGCAGGCTGCCAGGATGATCGGCGTGATTCGAACCGTGAAGATCGGGTCCGGATTGATTGGAATTTATCTGAGAAGGACTCATGCAGGTTTTTCGCGCGTCCACGTTCAGCGGCCTTTGCTGCCGCGACTGAAGAACACACTACTTTTTCTTTCCGTCTTCCGCGATGTAGACGATTTCATGCTTGAAGATGAACAAATTCGGGCCGTCATCGCGCGTAACGCGAACCATATTCTTGTCGTAATACTCAATCCAGCCGCGCACCACTTCTCCGTCGGCGAGTTTAAGGCTGACGATCTTCTGCTTCTCGCCCAGCGATTTCAGATAAGCCGCTTCCTCGAACGTTTCATCGGGAGGAGGCGTACGCTTCTTGTTATTTGACGGCAACGGAGACATACAGACATTCTACACGG
>JBAVYO010000207.1:0-13238 GCA_049698855.1 Terriglobales bacterium | reverse complement strand
GAGCTTTCTCACGGACGAGGATGTCACCAACTTTCTGTCCCGCCAATATGGCGTGCCCGCAATCAACCTCTCTTATTTTGAAATCGATCCCGCCGTCGTCAAGCTGATTCCGTTCGAAACTGCCAAGCGTTATCAAATCCTTCCGCTCAGCCGGGTGGGCGCGTCGCTCACCATCGCCATGGTCGATCCCACCAACGTTTTTGCCATGGACGATATCAAGTTTATGACCGGGTTCAATATCGAACCGGTCGTAGCTTCGGAGAGTTCCATCGTTGAGGGTATCGACAAGGCCTACGGCACTTCGAAAGAAGAAGAGCTCGAACAGGTCATGCAGTCGATCAATGACAGCGGCGATGCGGGCGATGTCGAGGTACAGGGTGAACAGGAAGAGGTCACGCTCAAGGAGCTTGAAAAGGCCGCCGACGAAGCTCCGATCGTCAAGCTCGTGAACCTTGTCCTGACCGATGCCGTGAAGCGCGGGGCCAGCGACATCCACATGGAACCGTACGAGCGGGAATTCCGCGTGCGCTTCCGTATCGACGGCATTCTGCAGTCGATCATGAATCCGCCATTGAAGTTAAAAGACGCTATCACTTCGCGCCTGAAGATCATGGCGAAGCTCGATATCAGCGAGAAGCGCTTGCCGCAAGACGGCCGCATCATGCTGAAGATGCAGATTGCCGGCAAGAAAAAGCAGCTCGACTTCCGTGTCTCAACACTGCCGACGCTTTGGGGCGAGAAGATCGTGCTCCGCTTGCTCGACAAAGAAAACCTGCGGCTCGATATGACCAAGCTGGGCTTCGAGCCGGAATCGCTGGTCAAGTTCGAGAAGGCGATTCTGAAGCCTTATGGCATGGTGCTGGTGACGGGGCCGACCGGTTCGGGCAAAACGAACACGCTGTACTCCTCGATCTCGCGCCTCAATCAGCCCGATACCAACATCATGACGGCCGAAGACCCGGTCGAATTTCAGCTGGGTGGCGTGAATCAGGTGCAGATGAAGGAGCAGATCGGCCTCAACTTTGCCGCTGCCCTCCGCGCATTCCTCCGCCAGGATCCCAACATCATTCTGGTCGGCGAAATTCGAGATTTTGAAACCGCCGAAATTGCCATCAAGGCCGCGCTCACCGGCCACCTTGTGCTATCGACGCTGCACACGAACGGCGCCCCGGAAACCATCACCCGTCTGATGAATATGGGTATTGAGCCGTTCCTGGTCGCGACTTCGGTGCACCTGATTTGCGCGCAGCGCCTGGTGCGCCGCATTTGCAAGGATTGCGCGGAGCCCATCGAAATGCCGCCGCAGGCGCTGATCGATGAAGGGTACACGCCGGAAGAGTCTGAAACCGTGCAGATCATGAAAGGCAAGGGTTGCGCCACCTGCAATAAAACCGGCTACAAGGGCCGCACCGGCTTGTATGAAGTGATGGAAGTCGACGACGAAATCAGGGAACTGGTTCTGGTGGGCGCATCCGCGCTCGAGCTCAAGAAAAAGGCAATTGAACGCGGCATGATCACGCTGCGCCGCAGCGGGTTGATCAAGGTCGCACAAGGCTGGACAACACTCGAAGAAGTGGCTCGCGAAACGATCCACTAGAAACGGCAGAGGAAAGAAACAATCATGGCACTTTCGTTAAGCGATCTGCTTCGCCGCATGCTTGAGATGAGCGGAAGCGACCTCCACATCACCACGAACTCTCCGCCGCAAATCCGCGTGCACGGCCACCTGGTGCCGCTTGACCTGCCGCAGCTTACTCCGGCCGAAACCAAGCAGCTGGCCTACAGCGTGATGACCGATTCGCAGAAGCACCGCTTCGAGGAAAACCTCGAAATGGACTTTTCATTCGGATTGAAAGGCCTGGCTCGTTTCCGCGCCAACGTCTTCAACCAGCGCGGGGCCACGGCCTGTGTCTTCCGTTTGATTCCATTCGAGATCAAATCTTTCCATCAGCTTGGTCTGCCGCCCGTGGTCAGCAAGCTTTGCGACAAGCCGCGCGGGCTGGTGCTGGTGACAGGGCCGACGGGTTCCGGCAAATCGACAACACTCGCCGCCATGATCGACAAGATCAATTGCGAGCGCCACGATCACATCCTCACCATCGAGGATCCGATCGAGTTCATCCACATGAACAAAAATTGTGTGGTGAACCAGCGCGAATTGCATTCGGATACCAAGAGCTTTACCGATGCGCTGCGAGCCGCGCTTCGTGAAGATCCGGACGTGGTGCTGATCGGCGAAATGCGCGATCTTGAGACCATCGAATCGGCGCTGCGCATCGCTGAAACCGGCCACTTGACGTTCGGCACGCTGCACACCAACTCAGCCTCTTCCACCATCAACCGCGTGATCGACGTGTTCCCGGCCCACCAGCAATCGCAGATTCGCGCCCAGCTTTCGCTGGTGCTCGAAGGCATTATGTGTCAAAGCCTGTTGCCAAAAATCGACGGCAAAGGCCGCGCCATGTGCATGGAGATCCTGGTGCCGAACGCCGCCGTTCGCAACCTGATCCGCGAAGACAAGATTCACCAGATTTACTCGGCGATGCAGTCGGGGCAGGACAAGTTCGGAATGCAGACGTTCAACCAGTCGCTCGCGACCGCTTACTTCCAGAAGCAGATCGACATGGAAACCGCGCTGCTGCGTTCCAGCAATCAGGACGAGTTGCAGGAAATGATTGCGCGCGGTGCAAGCCTTCTGAGCCGGAATGCTCCGGCTTCGTTGCAAAAGGGCACAGCGCCGTTAAAGAGATGACAGAAGGTATCAGGTATCAGGTCTTAGATGTCGGGTGTTAGGCGCTTAGGCGTCAAGTCTTACAGTTTTAGGTGCCAGGTTTTCCTGAGAACTAAGGCCTGCGACCTGGCCTACAAGGAGAAAGCAGCCATGCCGGTTTTTACATTTTCAGGCAAGAACGCCTCGGGCGAGAAAATTCAAGGCGAGCGCGTTGCGCCGAACAAGGACGGCCTCGCCTCCCAGTTGCGGCGCGAGCGCATCACGCCGAGCTCGATACGGGAGAAGGGCAAGGAATTCTCGCTGCCCACTTTCGGCAGCAGCAAGGTCAAGGTCAAGGACGTCGCTGTGTTCTTCCGCCAATTTTCCGTCATGATCGACGCCGGCTTGCCGCTGGTTCAGTGCCTGGAAATTCTCGGCGCGAACCAGGAGAATCCGACCTTCCAGAAAACCCTCCTCGGTGTGCGCACCACGGTCGAGGGCGGCGCCACTCTTGCCAATGCCATGCGGCAATATCCGGTCGTGTTCGACGATCTGACCACGAACATGGTGGAGGCCGGCGAAACCGGCGGTATCCTCGACATCATTCTGCAGCGCATGGCCATTTACGTTGAAAAGGCCGTGAAGCTGCGTGCGGCCGTGAAGTCAGCCCTGATCTATCCGATAGCGGTGGTTTCGCTCGCCGCCCTGATCGTGGGCGCGCTGCTTAAGTGGGTGGTGCCGATTTTTGCCAACCTCTTTGTGGGCTTGGGCGTGGAGCTGCCGCTGGCTACTCGAATCGTCATCGGGTTGAGTGCGTTCGTCGGACACTTCTGGTGGTTCTTCATCCTGGGCGGCGTCGGCTTGGTCTTCGGCGTCAAGCAGATTCGCAAGCATCCGCGCGGGCGCTATTACTTTGACGCGATGCTCCTCAGGCTGCCCATCCTTGGTGTGCTCTTGCGCAAGATCGCGGTCGCGCGTTTCACAAGAACGCTGGGTACACTGATCACCTCCGGTGTTCCCATCCTGGAAGGCCTGGCGATCACCGCCCGCACGTCGGGCAATGCCGTGCTCGAAGAAGCGTTGATGAAAGTGCGCAAGGCGATCGAGGAAGGCCGCACGATTGTCGATCCGCTGCGCGAAAGTGGCGTGTTTCCCAACATGGTGACGCAGATGATCGGTGTCGGCGAAGCTACCGGCGCCATGGATGCGATGTTGCAGAAAATCGCCGACTTCTATGAAGACGAAGTCGACTCCGCCACCAAAGACATGCTGGCCATGCTTGAGCCGGTCATCATCGGCATGCTCGGCATCAGCATCGGCGGCATCGTGATTTCGCTGTACATGCCGCTGTTCTCCATGATCGGAAAACTGGCGGGATAGGAAAGCCAGCCGTCGGCCATCAGTCGTCAGCTAACCCGGATTTCGGAGGCCAACGAAGCATGACTGATAGCTGATGGCTGACAACTGACGACGAATTTCATGCATTCCATCTCCGATGAGCGGAACTGGCTGACCTGGCTCGTGAAGGTTCGCATCCTGATCCTGATGGTCCTGCTCGCCATCGAGCTGGCTGTCATCCGCCTCACGCCCAGCCGTGTGCCGCTCGCGTCTTTTCTTACAGGGATGGTGCTTTGGTTCGTGCTGTCGCTGTTCTTCCTTGTTCTGATCACGGTGTGGAGCGAGCATCGGCTGCAGGCCATTTTGCAGGTGCTGTCCGACCTCGCCATGGTGACGCTGGTCGTTCACCTGACCGGCGGCATCGACAGTTCGCTCAATTTTCTTTATCCGCTGGTCATCGTTGTCGCCACCATGCTGTTGCCGCGCGCCTGGGCCTACTTGAGCGCGGCGCTGGCTTTCATCCTGTTCGGAGCGTTTCTCGAGTTCGACTATTACGGTCTGATTCCTTCGTACGCGAGCTCTCACCCCAAGCTCAAAGCGCTGCAGGTCGTGATTTTTGTAAACCTGTTCGCCTATTTCGCCATCGCGTACCTGGCTGGCTTGCTGATGACAAAGCTTCGACAGGTGGATGTGCAGCTCAAGAACGCCAGCGGCGCCCTCGAAGACTTGCAGGCGCTGCACGAAAACATCATCCAATCGATGAGCGGCGGCGTGATCACCACCGGGCCGGACGGCCGCATTACGCTGGTCAACCGGGCGGCACAGCAGTTGATCGAGATTTCCGAAGCCGAGTTGCGCGGGCGTTCGGTGGCGGAGCTTTTTCAGGATCCGTTGCCCGATATGGACGCCGGCAGAGCCGGTGCCGAGGTTCGCTACAGCACGGCCAGCGGGTTCCGCAAGACGTTTCGCGTAATGGTTTCGGCGCTCAATCTCAGCGCCAGCGGCGATCTTGGATTCGTGTACAGCTTCGACGACCTCACCGAAATTCGCCGCCTGGAGCGCGAAGTGCGGATGCAGGACCGGTTGGCCGCGGTTGGGCGGCTGGCGGCCGCTATCGCCCATGAGATTCGCAATCCGCTAACTTCGATTGCCGGATCGGTCAGCATGCTCTCCGATGCGCCCGCGTTAAGCGCGGAAGAGAAGCACCTCCTGCAAATTGTTACGCGCGAGTCCGATCGCCTGAACGCCATCATCACCGATTTCCTCGCGTATTCGCGCGGCAAGCAATATCGCTTCGAGCGCGTGGACTTGATTCCGCTGATCGAGGACACGCTCACTCTGCTCGCGCACCGGCTGACCGCGGAGAACAGAGGAATCGAAGTGCATCGCGCCTTTCACGAGCCGGAAGCCTGGGTGCTGGCCGACGGCGACAAACTCAAGCAGGTCTTCTGGAATTTCTGCGAGAACGCGGTGCGCGCCATGCAGAGAACCGGAGGCAAGCTCACCGTGACCGTCTCGGGGCGGGATGCGGACTGGGATATCGCTTTTGCCGATACCGGCCCCGGCATGCCGCCGAACCAGACCGAGAAGATTTTTGAGCCTTTCCAGTCGAACTTTGAAGGCGGCACCGGCCTTGGCTTGGCGATTGTGTATCAGATCGTGCAGGCGCACGAAGGCAAGGTTTGGGCGAGATCGGAACTGGGCAAGGGCACCAGCTTTGTGCTGCGTTTGAAACGCATGGAATGCACAGCGGACCAGACACCGGCCCCACCGGCGAATGCGGCTGCGCTCGCTGCGACAGGAGGCGGGAAGCGTGGGTAACATCCTCGTCTGCGACGACGAGCGGTCGATTTGCGAACTGCTCGACATTGCGCTGCGCCGCGATGGGCATAAAGTAGAAACGGTTACCGGCGGTGACGCAGCCCGGCGCAAAATCGACAGCGCGCTTTTCGACGTGATCGTGACCGACATCAAAATGCCGGGCGTGGATGGAGTCGAAGTGCTGCGGCATGCGCACCAGATTTCTCCGGACTCGGCTGTGATTCTGATGACGGCCGTCGACGACTACAAAGCCGCGGTCGAGGCCGTGAAAGCGGGTGGCGCGACCGATTACATCCGCAAAAGCCCTGGGTTGGTCGATGAAGTCAAGCTGGCGATCGCGCGCTCGCTTACGCGGGTTTCGCTTTCCCGGCAGAATTTCGCGCTGCGCCGCGATGCGGCCGCCCGCAACTCGCTCGAAAACATCATTGGCATCGGTCCCGCGCTCGAAAAGCTGAAGCAGACCATCCGCACCGTGGCCGGCACCAGCAGCACAATCCTGGTCTATGGAGAAAGCGGAACTGGCAAGGAACTCGTCGCCCGCGCTGTACATACATGCTCGCCGCGCGCGACTGAGGCCTTTGTCTCGGTGAACTGCGGCGCGTTTCCCGAAGCCCTGCTGGAAAGCGAACTCTTCGGCTATGTCAAAGGCGCATTCACCGGAGCGAACCAGAACCGGCGCGGGTTGTTCGAAGTGGCGGATCAGGGCACGATCTTTCTGGACGAAATCGGCGAGATGACTTTGCCGATGCAGGTGAAGTTGCTGCGCGTTTTGCAGGAACGCAGCGTGCGCCCGGTAGGCGGCACCAGCGAAATTGCGATCGATGTGCGCGTAATCGCGGCCACCAACCGCGATCTCGATAAGCAGGTCACCGAGGGCACTTTCCGCGAGGACCTCTATTACCGGCTCAACGTGATCCCCATCCGCGTGCCCAGCCTGCGCGAACGCCGCGAGGATATTCCTCTGCTCGCAAATCATTTCCTGAAAAAATATGCGCCGGGGGCGGGTAAGAGTATTCACGGCGTGCAGGCAGCGTCGCTTGACGCGCTCGCTCATTACGAATGGCCGGGTAACGTTCGCCAACTGGAAAATACTATTGAGCGCGCGGTGGCGCTCGAACAAGGCAACGAATTGCACATCGATTTGCCGGCCGAGCGCCCCAAGGCGCGCGCCGTAGCCGCGGGCGCGGAAGCTTCTTTGGGCGTCTCTGGCTTGGTTCTGCCGGAAGGCGTCAACATGGAAAACTATGTTGCGCAAATCGAGCGCAACCTTCTTCAATCGGCGCTCGGCCAAACGCAGGGAGTGCAGGTGCGGGCGGCCGATCTGCTCGGCATCTCCTATCGTTCTTTCCGTCATTTGATGAAGAAGTACGACCTGTAGCTCCAACCCGTCCTTGGTCGTCAGTCGTTGGCCGTTCGGCATGACTTCGCCGCGACCGCAAACCGAACGACGAACGACCTCGACGAACGACTCCCGACCAATCCACGAAATGCCATGTCAGCAAGTCTCGCTATTGCTCCCCGCCCTGAGGAAGCGAATTTCCTTTGCCGAGGAGTAAAGCCTCGGCTTGCTTCTCCGCTTGAGGAAGATTCTTCGAGAGACGCACTGCGCGCTGGAACATTGCCTTTGCGTCATCGTTTCGTCCCTCCTGCTGCAAGGCTTGTGCGAGCAGCAGATAGCCCACGTCGGAAGGCTGTCGCGTCACCGCCTGTACATACTGGCGGACAGCGGCGGGAAAATCGCCATCCGTCTCTTCAATCACGCCCAACGTAACCATGATGGTTGGCTGATCGGGCAAAAGCTGCAACGACGATTCGAAGGCCTCTTTCGCCTTCTGCGCTTGCCCCATCTGCCGATACGCGAATCCGAGATTGGCATAGGCTTTTGCGCGAAAGCTCGGCTTGCCGGCATGAGCGGCAACGAATTCGTAGCGCTCGATTGCGCCCTGCAAATTGCCGTGTTCGTGCTCATACGCGCCAAGATTCAGGATCGCTACAAGATCGTCGGGCTTGATGGCGAGCGCGGCGCGGTAATGCTCCATCGCCTCTTCGGTTCTGCCGTGGCTGCGCAGAAAACCAGCCAAGGCGCTGTGCGCAACATAGTTATTCCGAGTCAGCGACAGCGTTCGTTGCCAGAACGATTCAGGATCGTGCCAGTAACTCACTTGCCGGTAAGTAATGAGTCCTAACGCCAGCAGGCAAGCGATCGCTGGAACCACAAGCCAGCGCGCCGAAATTCCGCGTGTGCCGGCCAGATCGGCGATCGTCCACACGATCATCACAAACAAGCCGATGAACGGGATATAAGCGTAGCGGTCGGCCATGGCTTGGTCGCCCACCTGGACCAATCCGATCATCGGCACCAGGCTGCCGAGGAACCAAAACCATCCGACCGCAAGATAGCGTCGAGTGCCCGCGCGGACTACCAACACGGTGATCAGCACCAATAAGAATGCAGCTCCGGCTGCCTGCCAGATAGGGTAGAGTTCCGTCGGATGCGGGTACATCGCTACCAGTTTCGCCGGCCAGAATGCCTTTGCCAGATATCTCACGTACGAAACCAGCGCCGTTTCCAGCCGCAAGAGATAGCTGTATTGAGAAGATGTCTTGACGGCTAACCCCGCGGTTTGAGCCGACATCGTGATCACGGCGCTGGCGGCGGATAACAGCAGAAGCGGGATCTTTTCCAGTACCAGCATCCCGGCTTGCGAGTTAGGCGAATTATTGTGCCGGCGCGCCGAATCGCGCGTCTCAGCGGGCCATAACCTTTGCAGCGGCCAGTAATCCCACAACAAAAGAAGGAAGGGAAAAGTGATCACCTGTGGTTTGGCCATCAGTGCCAGAGCATAAAAGCCCGCCACCTCAACGTACCGGCGCCAGGATGGCTCTCGCGTGTAACGCACATAGGTATAGAACGCGAGCAGAAAGAAGAGCATGCTGAGCACATTCTTGCGCTCAGCCGCCCAAGCTACCGACTCAACATTAATCGGGTGAAGGGCAAATAGCGCTGCGACCATCAGGCTCCGCCAGCGAAATCGGGTGGCGCTCTCCAGCAACAAAAACAGCAGAATGGCGTTCGCCGCCTGCAGCAGGACATTTACGATGTGCGGTCCGGCTGGATTCAGCCCGAAAAGCTGGCAGTCGAGAGCGTGTGACAGCCACGTAAGCGGATGCCAGTTCGCTTCCGCGTCCGTGACAAAAGCCCATTTCACGGTCTTCCACGTCAAGCCCGCTTTTATGTGCTGATTTTCCGTGATGTATTGCTGGTCGTCATAATTGAGAAACTGGTTATGCACCACGGGGTAGTAGACCGCAAAGACAGCGGCAATCAGTGCCAGACAGCAAAAGACGAGCGCTCGTCGACGGTCCGAAGAAAGCGAATCGCCCGACGGAGACGAATCCTGCTGGGCCGAAATAATCGCCTTTTTCGCGCGCTTGGCTGCCTTGGCAGAAGGAGGAGTACTCATGGTTTGACGAATGAAAGCGGGAGAGCGGCAGCCGCGTTCCCGGAAAGGCAAATTGGTCGGGGCGCGCGGATTTGAACCGCGGACCGCCTGCGCCCAAGCGCCGGTTTCACTAAGAATCAATACTCTAGCACGGTTTGTGTCGATTCAGATCGGATCGGCCCCTTAGAGAGATTGAAGTCCTCGAACATGGGGCATATAAATGCACGGAGAGTCTTACACAATGAAAACCCTTACATTTGCATTCATTACGTATGTGTTTTTTGCCGTCGTGTGTAACCCTGCGGTCTGCGGGCAAACAGCGCGTTGGCCGGAGCAGAAGGCGAATGCCTGGTACGCCCAACAGCCTTGGCTTGTGGGAAGCAATTACGTTCCCAAGTCCGCCATCAATCAGCTTGAAATGTGGCAGGAGGCAACTTTCGATCCCGTTCAGATCGATACCGAGTTCACCTGGGCCGAAGCCATGGGCATGAACACCATGCGTGTTTTTCTTCATGACCTGCTCTGGCAACAGGACGCGGCCGGATTCCAGAAGCGCATCGATCGGTTCCTGACCATTGCATCCCGTCATCACATTCGTCCGATCTTCGTGATCTTCGATTCATGCTGGGATCCATCGCCACACCTGGGCCCGCAGCATCCTCCGGTTCCAGGCGTCCACAATTCAGGCTGGGTCCAGAGTCCGGGCGCGGCGGCGCTTGGCGATCCCAAGCAATATCCGCGTCTTGAGGCGTACGTGAAGGGCGTCATAGGGGCTTTTGCCAAGGACGATCGGATTCTCGCCTGGGATTTGTGGAACGAACCTGGGGCCGACAATAAGGGGAGTTACCCAAAGGAGGAACTCAAAGACAAAGACACTCGAGTGACGGCGCTTTTACCGCAGGTGTTCGCGTGGGCACGCGCGGCGAATCCTACTCAGCCACTCACCAGCGCGATCTGGGATACGGATACGTCGCCAGACGGAGAGAATCTCAGCGAACAGCAGCAGATTCAGCTTCGCGAATCCGACATCATCACGTTTCACAGCTACGATTGGCCCGAGTCCTTCCAGCGAGAAGTGCGCTGGCTGCACAAACACAATCGGCCTGTAATCTGCACGGAATTCATGGCGCGCTCCCTGGGCAGCCTCTTTGACACGATATTGCCGATTGCCAAGCGGGAGCACGTTGGCGCCATCAATTGGGGCTTCGTCGCTGGCAAGACGCAAACTAACTTGCCGTGGGAATCATGGCAGCACCCCTACATTGTCGACGACCCGCCAGTATGGTTCCACGAAGTGCTGCACGCCGATGGAACTCCCTACCGCGAGGCTGAGGTCAATCTGATCCGGCAGCTTACTGGAAATTCCGGGCAGCGCTGAGGAGTGGGATCATATCAGCGGCAATTCTGCGGTCAAAACTAAACTCACAAGCGGTTGGTCTTTGGACCCAAATGGACTCAAATTGGCGATTCGCAACCACTTATGCATGGAACGCGTATGAATTAAAAACAAATGGGCAAATTGGTCGGGGCGCGCGGATTTGAACCGCGGACCCCCTGCGCCCAAGGCAGGTGCGCTACCAGGCTGCGCTACGCCCCGACTCTTGCACGATTATAAATCAATGGGATGCAGTGACGCTGCCGGCACTCCCCTAACGTGCCGTGTCTTCGGCCGAGCCGTCAGCTATAATCTCACCTCGAGAGTCATGTCCAGTTCACGTCACGCACTGGTGACCTACGTCCGCAATCCAGTCGGGGAATTCGTCGAGAAGCTGCGCCGGGAGCTTCATCCGACCATGCCCCACATGCCGGCACACCTCACCATTCTTCCTCCGCGCGATCTCTGTGGCAGCGAAAGCGCCGCCGTGGAATTTCTGGAAGAAGCATGTAACCACGTCGTGCCCTTTGATGTGGAACTCGGCGACGTCGAAACATTTCTGCCGACCACTCCCACGGTATTCATCCAGGTGAAGCACGCCGCCTATCGCATGCGCGAGCTCCACGACCAACTCAACGGAAAAGAGTTGTGCTGCGCGGAGAATTGGCCCTACATCCCTCATCTCACAATCGTGAAGACCGCCTTGGACGAAGAGGCGCGCGCTGCCTGTATCCTGGCACGGGAACGATGGGGAAAATTCGAAGGCAAACGCCAGGTTCACGTGGATGAGCTGATGTTTGTGCGCGAATCCAATGGCCTTTGGCAGGACGTGGCTCCCCTTCATTTGGGACGAGGCCAGTTATCCACGAAACCCTGAGCCCGGAGTGTAGCGCCGGTACCTCGCCCTCGGCGCTGCCCCAAACTGAAAGAGAGATGCCGCCACAGCACCAGCCTTCCGCAAAAACCCCCTAAAACCCGCAACAGAAGCCCTATCTCCCCAACCGCTGGGCCATGTACTTTCCGACCGTTGCCAACTCCTATGGCCGCATTACCATGGATTCAGGACGCGGGCCCTGCACCGGATCCCAGGCTGCGGGTTAGAGGAATTTCCTACTCAGGGAATCTCCGAGAAGAGTGCATTATGCAAATTGGGGTTTACGGATCCGGCTACCTCGCCACAGTCATCTCGGGCTGTCTCGCTGATTTCGGCACACCTGTCTGCTGCTGCCGCGCCGACGGCGCTCGCATGGTGGAAGCGGCGAACGGCAACATTCCCTTCTATGAGAAAAACCTGCAGGAAGTGATTCGCCGCAACGAACGCGCCGGCCGCCTCTTCTATACGGCCGATCCCGAGGACCTGGCGCGCAAGGCGCCAGTGATTTTTCTCGCCGAAGACTCAGGGGAAGGATTGGAGCAGTTGGTGTCGCGGCTGGCCGCCTCCGCTGGAAAATTTCAGGTCCTGTCGATCGTCACGCCGGGGCGCGTGGGCTCGACTTCGCGTATCGAAAAGGCAATGAGGGCGCAAGGCCTGAAGAGCCTGCTCGTTTGCCAGCCCATGTTCTTCACCAACGGCTGCGCGGTGGAAGATTTCAATTGGCCGGATCGCATCATTCTCGGCACACAGTCGAGCGAAGCGGTTTCCGCTCTCAAGCAGATCTTTCACCCGCTTGTGATGCGCGGCGTGCCCGTGCTGGTCACCAATTACGAGACGGCCGAACTGGCGCGCCAGGCAGCGACTGCATTTGTGGCGACCAAAATTTCTTTCATCAATGAGATCGCCAGCCTTTGTGAGCATGTGGATGCCGATGCGGTCAGCCTCTCGCTAGCCCTGGGGCTCGACAAGAAAATCGCTCCGCGCTGCTTGCAGCCGGGCGCTGGCATGGGTGGAACCTTTTCTCAGAGCGACATGGATTCGTTGACTGAACTCGCACGCGAAAATCAGTCTGAACTGCGAGTGTTGAACGCGGCTCGTGAGGTGAATCTCGACCTGGCGAACCGGCTTTTGCAGAAGGTCACGTCCGCGCTTGACACAGTCCAGAACAAAGACGTGGGCATTCTGGGGCTGGCGTTCAAACCGAATACGAATTCGGTGGCGGGATCGGCTTCTGTACAACTGGCGCACAGTCTGCTTGCCGAAGGGGCACGGCTAAAGGCGTATGACCCGGTCGCAATGCCCGAGGCGCGTCTGCACCTGAACGGCACGGTCAGGTATTGCGAATCGGCCTATGGAGTCGCCGAAGGCGCGGATGCCCTGGTGGTCGCAACCGGCTGGCCGGAATTCCGCATGCTCGACTTCGCCAAGATTCGCCACCTGGTGAAGCAGCCAATCATCATCGACACGAAGAACTTGCTCGACTCATCCCGCCTGCGCGCGATGGGCTTTCAGTACATGGGCGTGGGACGGTAAGGATTCCGCTAGCGAGTTTCGTAGAGGTAAGCATCGTTGATGTACATCCCGCCTATGTCATTACCATCTTCCCCTAAGCCAAACCATGAGTCCGGATGCTGCCTCCGTCGCTGCTTCAAACAACGCTTTCGATTCCAGTTCCTC
>JBAVYO010000206.1:0-2957 GCA_049698855.1 Terriglobales bacterium | reverse complement strand
CTCTCCATGTGCTGGCCGTTTCGCAAAGCTTCTTCCAGCAGTTTGACGCCCTCGATGGCGCATTCTCCCCGTTCCGTCAATTCCGCGCGGCGAAAGGCCTGGCGCAACTCTTTCAGTCGCGCATTGTGGCGCCCAGAGACCTTATGCAGACGGTCCATTGGGGCGCGGGTTCTCGCGGGGTTCGGGTGCGGATTCACAGATTGGCTGCCAATTTAACTCGGAATCAGGATAATACGAATCCTCGCTCGGGAAATCCTCGGTCATGACTTCGGTCGAAGCCCGATCTATGGTACATTTCAATGTTTACGCCGAAACAGTCTACGCCCAGAATTAGGAAGGAATCGAGTGCGCGCGGAAATCCTTAAGATTCATGCCGAAACCCCGGAAGCTTCACTCGTCAAATACGCTGCAGAACAGATTCAAGCCGGCCAAGTGCTGGGCATGCCCACCGACACGTTTTATGGCCTGGCGGCCGACCCGTTCAACCTGCGCGCAGTCGAGCGGGTGTACGAAATCAAATCGCGTTTGCGGCATAAACCCCTCTCTCTGCTGATTGAACACGTCGATCAGGCGGAAGAGTTTGCCCGGCCGCTTCCCGGCGATTTTCATTTACTGGCACGGCGTTTCTGGCCCGGCCCGCTGACCATGATCGTGCCCGCCGCCTCGCATTTGCCTCTCAAGGTCACGGCCAACACCGGTAACGTCGCGCTGCGCGTGCCTGCCTCCGCGATTCCGCTGGCGATTGTGCGGGAGTTGAAGATTCCCATCACCGCAACGTCGGCCAACTTGAGCGGCGCCACCGAATGCACGTCCGCGGACCAGGTGCAGGATCAGTTGCAGGATCGCATCTCGCTCATCGTCGATGGCGGCAAATCTCCGCGCAGCGTAGCGTCCACAATCGTCTACTTCAAAGAGGACGGAAGCTGGCAGATCCTGCGCGAAGGCGCTATCCCGGCCTCGGAAATCGTGGAAGCCCTCTCCTAAGAGGGACCTGAGATGGCAGAAGAGCCCCATCCCTCCAATCACAAGAACTCCTTTTGGTTTCGGCCCGGTTCACTCTTCCTGCTGGCGCTGGCGTCGGCGCTGCTGGCGTTCTTGGGCGCGACCGGGATACGCATTATCCGAGCGGCGGGTGAATCCCCCACCGAAAATGCAGATGCGATCGTAATCTTCGGAGCCGCACAATATGCGGGGCATCCCTCGCCGGTCTACAAGGCACGCCTCGACCACGGCTTCGACCTGTTTGAGAAAGGAATGGCGCCGGTCGTAATCACGACTGGCGGGGCAGGCCAGGATCCCGAATTCAGCGAAGGCGGAGTCGGTCGGGATTACCTTCTGCGCCGTGGTATCCCCGAGAAAGCGTTAATTGCCGAGACGCAAGGATCGGACACGGCTCAGTCGGCGGCGCGCGTGGGCAATATTATGCGCGTGAACGGAATGCGCCGCTGTATTGCTGTGAGTGATGCCTATCACGTGTTTCGCATCCGCGCCCTGCTGGAGCGTGAAGGAGTTGAGGTTGAGGTAGCGCCGCGCCCGGAATCGCGTCCGCATAAACGGTGGGAGCGGTTGTGGGCGATAGTGCGCGAGGCGATGAGCTATCTGGCGTGGAAGGCCGGAATGTCGTGAAGCAGCTACGAGCCCCGAGCTGCGAGCTACGAGCGTTCAGCTAAGGTACGCAGTTTTTACGCCCACGCAACCGTTACGAACAGAGTTGAGGCCCCGCCGCCACTTCACCAGCTGAACCCGTTATGCGGAGCCGCTCAGATTTTTTTCGGCAGCCTCTTCGATCGTAAGCTCGATAGTGCCTCGGCGCGGTTAATTGCTCGTAGCCCGAAGCTCGCGGCTCGAAGCTCCCTACCATCCCATCCTCTCCCGCAAACCCGTAACATGCGCCACATGATGGCGTCCATGCCATGCGTAGAGGGCCAGGGTTTTTTCCAGAGTCATCGGACCCAACTCGGGATGCCGGAACTCACGTTTCCAATCGGCATCGCTCAGGTTGCGCAGAATGATCGTCCAGCGCCGGTGCAAAGTGTCAAGCAGGGCCAGCGAGTTTTCGATGGGCTGGCGCGAGTCGGGCAGTTCCGCCCAGCGATCTTCCATGTAGGGCTTGATGGTTGGGTCGTCTTCCGTAAGGGCGAGCTTGAAGCGGATGTAGGCGTTCATGTGGCTGTCGGGAACGTGATGGACGACCTGGCGGACGGTCCAGCCGCCGTCGCGGTAAGGAGTGTCCAGCTGTGCGTCGGAAAGTCCACGAACGGCTTCGCGCAGCCGAGCTGGAGCTTGTTCGATCTCGTCTAGAAATTGTTTTTTCTGATCGGCGGTGACCGCGCCGCTATAGGAAAACTTGCCGATGGGATAACGCGGATCGCTCATGTGACGCTAGATGACTGGCGGGGAGCAGGAGTTGCAGAAAAGGTGTCAGGTGCCAGGTCGTAGGTCTCAGGCGTACTGCCCTGAACCGAGGTTCTAAGAAACTAAAAGCTAAGAGCCAGGCGCCAAGCCGCCTCTACCTCACCATCGCCAGCACCCGCACCGGCGCGTCCTGAACCTGCAGATCTTTTGCCGGGGCCACGATGATCAGCGATCCCGTCGCGGGCAGCGTGGTAAGGTGCGACGTGCCTTCCACCACATAGTTCCCATGCAAAGCGAGTTGGCGGGCAAGCGTGCGGTCCGCGCGGAGATCAGCCGTCTCGTCGACGGCGAAGCCGGTTGTGTAGCGTGCGTCCATCAGAAACTGTGCGGCTTGGTCGGTCATCGGGAAGCCGCCCTGCGGGTGCCCATGCGCACCAGATCGCCGAATTGCCACGACCGCTCCCGGCGGGACGGAGCCGTGCTGCGTTTCCCATGATGCAATGTCGTCGAGCGAAATCTGCGCCGGTGGCGCGACGTTCAGATCCATGACCACCAGTGGCGCGATCAACCGCTCGGCTGGAATTTGACCGGCGGTCCAAGTT
>JBAVYO010000205.1:0-12658 GCA_049698855.1 Terriglobales bacterium | reverse complement strand
TTATATAACTCTCCGCCCCGCGCGACCGTGCGTCGTACACCAGCGCAGGCTGCCCATGGCTTGGTGCTTCCGCCAGCCGTATGTTTCGCGGAATCGAAGTCTTGCACAGCTTGTCCCCAAAATATTTTCTCAACTCGTCCGCTACCTGCTGCGCCAGGTTCGTGCGCTCGTCGAACATCGTTAGCACGACCCCATCGACGCTTAATGTCGGGTTCAACCCCGCCCGGATCCGTTCGATCGTGTCCAGCAGTTCCGACACTCCCTCAAGAGCAAAGTACTCCGCCTGCATAGGAATCAGTACGCCATCGGCCGCTACCAGCGAGTTCAGTGTCAACAGGTCGAGCGCCGGTGGACAATCCAGCACGATGAATCGGAACCGCTCCCGCAGCGAAGCCAGAGCATCCTTGAGCCGGTACTCCCGGCGCGCCGCCTCGATCAGCTCCAGGTTTGCCCCAATCAGGTTCTTGTGCGATGGGATCAGCCAAAGCTGCTCCAACTCCGTGACCTGCAGAGCCTCCTCGGCCGTCGCCGCTCCCATCATCACGTCGTAGACGTTGACCCGCTCCGGATCCTTAACTAGGCCGAGCCCGCTGGTAGCGTTCGACTGCGGATCGCAGTCGACAAGGAGCGTATTGACCTCGGCCGCAGCCAGCGACGCAGCCAAATTGATCGCAGTCGTAGTCTTGCCTACGCCGCCCTTTTGATTCGCAACCGCAATAATACGTCCCATGATTAACTTTCCCGATCAATGTTAAGCGTTTTTCGCTTCTCAGTTAGGTACATGGCTTCCGATCGATCCAATGTTCCTTGAGGAACACTCTCGTGTTTACTCTTCATATCGTTGTCGCTATGTTCCTGCTGCTTGTGGGCATGGCGTAGATAGGACGCATCTAGCAAGAAACACGATCATTACGTTCTTTAGATTTGCAAGGAGCGGGCCCAGAATAATTCCTGTGCCTGTGCGAAAGCAATGCCATCTTTTTGTGCAACTACAAGTTAAGCCTAGTGAGCCAGACATTCATGAGGTCTGAGAAGGGGAATCTTCATATCACCAAGCAGTGTTCCACGTGGAACATTTCGTAATATGCACGGTGTGTTCCACGTGGAACACTGGCTCGTCCAGGAGTCTTAGGCAGACTCCCGACTTTGCGGTCGTTATTGGATTAACAATTTATTACCACATATATATATTCCATAGGGCACATATTCGCTCTTACGGCTGCAATTGTCTCGTAATATAGACATTATTTCCCACTTTCTATGTCTAGTTGTGCCGTTTATCCTGGTCGTTATGGAGTTCCCCGATTGAAAGCAGGCGCATATATGACTCAGGGATATTACTTGTGGTCCACTTCATTCGCTCGATCGACTCCACCGCGGGCAGTTGGACGGAGCTGATAAGGACGGCCAGGCGACCGCGCGGGGCCAGGAAGCGACCAGCTAGTGGGAGGATTCTTTCGAATTTTTCGACGGCGCGGAAGGTCACGACGTCGGCTGCGGCTGCAGAGGTCGATGAAATTGAGGCGAAGCGTTGTAGGACATTCTCAGCGCGGTCGGCGATTACATTGACGTTCATCAATGTAAGGGTCCGGATCACCTCGCGGAGGAATGCGGCTTTCTTATGATTCGATTCGATGAGCGTGAGGTGAATGTCTGGCGACCAGATCTTTATGGGGAGAGCTGGGAATCCGGCTCCGGAGCCGATATCGAGGACGCGGGTGAGCTTCGGGATTTGAGCTTCGAGCCGCGAACCACCTGATTGCGGGTCGCCTTCGGATAGCCGATTGCCTGCCACGTGCCCCGCAGTTGGAGCACTGTGCGCTGGTGGCGAGGGCGGGGCGCCCTCGGAACTGCCAGCGGGGGCGCCGGCGCTACGGTCTGTTTGCGAAATTGCGGATAGCACAAGGCCGTTAGGGATGATCGAGTTTAGATTGCCTAGTGGGGCGCTGGCAGCGGCCTCTGGGCGAGGGAAGAGATGGCGGGCTAGAAAAAACGATTCACCGAAGTGGCGGGTGACGATTTCTTCCGGAATGCGGATGGCGGTTAGATTGATGCGGGCGTTCCAGCGTAATAATAGATCGATGTACGTCGATATTTTGTCAAGGTCGTTGGTCGTCAGTCGTCGGTCGCAGGGTGGACCGAGGAAGGGTTCGAGTAGGGCGGCGATGCGGGCGGAATCCATAGGATGCACAACGCGGGAAATCGCCCACTCATCGTGAGGCGTCCCGCAGTCCCACGTCTCGAAAAGCGTGAGACGCGAGGCACCCGCGATTGTAATGGAACCAGATTGACACTGGCGATGGCCGCGATGACCGGTTAGGTGGAAACCAGGAGGGGAGGGAGGGACTGCACGATCTTTACGGTTTCGAGGCTGACGGTGATGACTTGGCCTATTAGGCGCAAAATATATTGCGGGTCGTCTTCCCGGTTGGGATCGTTGGTGATGGCGCTGCGTTTGTCGGTTGAGACCTGATATTGATCGATGACCCATTCGAGGGCAGAGCGATTGCCGAGGCGGTATTCGTAAATTTCTTTCGGGATATCGGAGAGGGTTAGGAAATCATTGTAGATCAGGGTGGTTTTGTCTTTGCTCAGACGCATTCTTGTTACGCGCCATTTCAGCTTTTCGCCTGCTTTTTCTCTTGTCGCGAGTTTGTATTCTGGCTGCTGCTCGTAGTGGACGTGGATTTCTGTCAGGCGCTGGCCGGCTTTTACTAGGTGGCGAAAAACTTCATGATCTTTTACCACGGAGGGCACAGGGGTCACAGGGGCATTCTTTGGTTTGTCATTCCGACCGGAGGGAGGAATCTGCTTCTTGCCGGCGCCGAGGACAGCAGATTCCTCACCGGCATTTGCCGGTTCGGAATGACAATTGTTGAGGGTGGTGGCGTTTGCGAAGGGGATGCGGGGGAGTTCGCGGCGGAGGTTAGCGGCGTAGCGCTCGCGGTACTCGGGGTGGTACAGGACGGCGTAGATGTAGTGGAAGATGTCCCACTTGGTGATGGAGGGGTCGTGGTAGTGGGAGCGGAATTGTTCGAGGGCCCAGTCGGTGATGTTCTCGCGGCGGTGGGTGCCGTCTTCGGCATAGGTGTAGAAGGGGAAGGATTTTTGTGGATCAGCGTAAAAATTCAAATCAGGTATTTTGCTGACTATGAGCGTGGCAAACTTCTTTCTGCCGTAACCCCCAACACAGATAGCGCGATTTTCCTCGGCTGCGGCGGGCATTGGAAAGATCCTATGCTGCTGGTACTGGCGCTGATTGAGTAGGCCGTCAAAGTACAACCATTCGAACGTAAAGGGACGATACATCGATCGTCGCACCTTGATAGGGTCGAATGCGAGCTTCGTTCCGGCGCATAGCGCATCCTTGACGGGCGCGTGCGAAGGCTTGAGGTTCAACTGCTGCATGACTGAAGCGTAAGTTTACATGGATTGCGAGATGAAGCGAGGTATCTAGGCAGCGATTTGGAACGCCACCGAAGAAAGCGGTTGCTTGAGCTTCAGATCGTCTTAGTGCGGGGCGGAGCGATTGCTAGGGACGAAAACGGCGGCTAGCTGGTCCTGGTAGATCAGGGTGAAGCGGGGATCGGTGGTCAGAATCTGGGCCAGGGGCAGACTCCTTTCTAATAGCACTACTCCGGCTTCGTTCAGATAAGGATCGGTGGAGTAGGATTCGCGGCCATTTTCAGAGTCGAAGAAAAGGCGGTCGAGATCGTCGCCATAAAGATCGTTGCGGCCATCGATGGCCACGGGATAATCGGGCATATACCAGGTGAGAAAGCCTCCCCAGTTGAGGTTGTTGTAGAGCGGTCCCGGTTGGGGATTGCGGCGCAGGAAGTTGACCGCCTTCACCGGATACATGCTGCTGATGGCGCTATCGAGCCCGCGCTGGTTGAAATCGGTGTTGCGCGCAAAGAGGACAAGCGCGATGGCGACAAAGGCGGCTAGGCCAGCGAGCTCGGGCCAGTTCAGGAGCGGGTTGCGCGCGCTGTGGCGGTCGGGAGAGTCATCGGCAGGAAAGTCGGCGAGCGCGGCGGCCACAGGAATGCAGATGAACCAGGAATCGCGCATGGTGCGGTAGGCGACGACGGTGGCGATGGTAAGGAGCGCGAGTTTGAAGAGATCAACTTTTTTGCGCCATCCCAGGGCGAAGAAACCTGCGCCGGTCAGAAGAAGCTGAACGTAGTGGCTGCCGGCACGGAAGTTGATGGGCTGGAGCTCGCGGATCATCAGGTAGGGGACCTTGGCCTTCGAGTATTCGAAGACGACAGGGAAGAGGTGATAGGAGTAGGGGCCGATGCAACTGGCGAGAGCGCAGGCGGCAAAGATGATGGCGAGCGGCGATGCGGGCAAGGCAGGGAGAAGAATGAATTCAGGAGTGATTTGCCAGTGCGCGGCGATGCGCTGCGCGATATTGACGCTAACGAAAAGGCCGACGAGAAAAAGTCCGTAGATAAATTGGATGTGGAGATTGGCCCACAACAAAAATAGAGGAGGGAGCCAGTAGAGCAGCTGGATGCGTCCGGTGCGGTTGGCCTCGAGAAGGAGCGTGAGGACGATGGTGAAGAACGTCATGGAAAAGAAAACGGGGCGCGGCATCAGGTTGTAGAGGAATGCCGAGCAGGTGATGGCGGAGATGAGACATGAGCGCCAGAAGCGGCCGGAGAGGCTAAGAGCCATCCAGAAGATGCTGTAAGAGACGGCGAGAGTGAGAAGCACTCCGTAGGTGCCGATGCCGACGAGGCCGAACCAGTGATAGGCGCGGGAGAGCATGACTTCGTATCCCCAGCTGTAGGCGACCCATGGGCGATCGGCTGCGGTGCGGGAGAGAATGCCGGTGTGGGGAACGGCGAAGTGCTGGATGATCCAGTCGCCGACTTTGAGGTGCCACCAGATGTCGAGATCGAGGATGCAGAATTTGAGCTGGAGTGAACGGCCGGCAACGATAGAGAGCAGAACGGCGAGGACCAGCAACTGAACGATGCGGCGCTGGAAAAATCCACGAACTTCGTCCAACAGGTTCATCCCGCGAATTTCCTCAGACTAGCAACATAGCATATGGGGCGCGCCACCTCGGCGGGGAAAGGCGGTACACTAACTGCCTTATGGCGGAAAGAACGGCAATCATTATTGGGGCTGGGCCGGCGGGGCTTACGGCTGCGCATGAGCTGGCGACGCGGGCGGGAATACGTCCAATTGTGCTGGAACGCAGCGAGTATATGGGCGGAATTTCGCGGACCATTCGCTACAAGGGCAACCGGATGGACATTGGCGGGCACAGGTTTTTCTCGAAAAGCGACCGGGTGATGAACTGGTGGCTGGCGCAGATGCCGATGGAGGAAGGCGACGAGGCTGAGCGTATCGATTTGCGAATGCTGACGCGGTCGCGCAAGTCGCGAATTTATTTTCTGCGGCAGTTTTTCAACTATCCGATTCAGCTGACGACGGACACGCTGCGCAAACTAGGGGCGGCGCGGACGGTGCGCATCGGATGCAGCTATGTTTATCGAACGATGTTTCCGATTAAACCGGTCAAAAATCTTGAGGAATTTTTTATTAATCGCTTCGGGCGGGAGTTGTACCTGACATTCTTTAAGGAGTACACGGAAAAAGTTTGGGGCGTGCCGTGCGACAAGATCAGCGCGGAGTGGGGAGCGCAACGGATCAAGGGATTGTCGATTCGGAAGGCGCTGACGCATTTTGTGAAACAGGCCGTGGGAAGCGGGAAGTCTGAGATCGCGCAGAAAGAGACGGAGACGTCACTGATTGAGCGGTTCTTGTATCCGAAGTTTGGTCCCGGGCAGATGTGGGAAGAGGTGGCAAGAAAAGTTTTGGCGGCGGGCGGGGAGATCATCACTGGAATTGAAGTGGATAAGGTGGAGACGCGCTATGGGCGCGTGGTTGCGGTGACGGGCAGGATGGCGGGCAAGAACAGCGAGATAGTGAATAACGAAATACGGCGATTTGCCGGGGATTATTTTTTTTCGACGACGTCGGTGCAGGAACTGGCGCGGGCGATGGGCGAAGCGATTCCGGCGCCGGTGCGCGAGATTGCAGAGGGATTGCAGTATCGCGACTTTATTACGGTGGGCCTGTTGCTGAAGAAGCTGAGGATTCATGAGCCGGAGGACCTGACGAACAAGCTGATCAGCGACAACTGGATTTATATACAGGAGCCGGATGTGCTGATCGGGCGGCTGCAGGTGTTCAACAACTGGAGTCCTTATCTGGTGGGCGACCGGCGGAATGTGTGGCTGGGCGCGGAGTACTTTTGCCAGGAAGGCGACGATCTGTGGAGGCGGACAGACGAAGACATGGCGCGGCTGGCGGCGGAAGAGCTGGACAAGATCGGGATCATAGACAAAAACGATTTGCTGGACGCGACGGTGGCGCGGATGCCGAAGACTTACCCGGCATATTTTGGATTGTACGAGAGGTTTGATGAAGTACGGAAATGTATGGACGGCTTCGAGAACCTGTTTCTGGTCGGACGGAACGGGATGCACAAATACAACAACCAGGATCACTCGATGCTGACGGCGATGACGGCGGTGGACAACATTGTGGCGGGCGTGACCGGCAAGAACAATATTTGGGCGGTGAACACGGAAGAGGAGTATCACGAGGCGAAGAGTGCGGCTCAGGCCGCCAAAGCAAAGGCTTAACCACGGAGGACACGGAGAAAGATGGGTTGGCCGGCGCGGCGCCGGCGCAACAACTTCTGTGCGCCGGCGCTTGCTGTGTTTACTGCACGGTTAGGTTGGCGGTGGTGATGGTGAATGGGTTGGGTTGGGCTGTTGTTGTTCCTTGAATTTTGATGGTGTAGGTTGTCGAGCCGGACGAGGATGAGCTTCCGCCGCAGGCGATCAGAGCAAGCAGGAAAATTCCCGCAAATGCCAGGCATATCCAACGAGCGGTGTGGCTCGTTGCGGCGGCGTGTTTGCCGGTCGGGCCGCGCATCTCTCCACTTCTTGATCTCGCAGTCTGCCTTGCGCCTTTGCGTTTTGATCCCAGCAGCAGGATTCCGGCTAGCGGGATGAAGGCGACGTAGACGTATGTCGCAAGGAATCGAGAGCCGAGCGACTGCGGTCCGGACGATTCGGATCCAAACATCTGTGATCCGAATAAGGGACGTGTGTTGTTTTGCAAAGACGCGGAGCTGGAGGGCACGGTTACGGCGAGCGAGAACTGAACTGCACTGCTGCCGGGGGTGATAGTTGACGGCGTGAAAACGCAGGTTGCGCCGGAAGGCAACGAGCTTTGCGCACACGAGAGAGTGATGGGCTGGTGGGGGTTTCCGGTGTTCGCGTTCAGAGAGAGCGAGTAGGTTGCGGTTCCTCCGGGGGAAACGGTTTGCGCCGGAGGCGGCGCTGCGACTGGCGCTGCGACGATCGTGACCTGCTCGGTGCCGATGGCGGTAGCGTCAGCCTGGGAGACGGCTTCAATGGTGATGGTGGATGTTGAGGGCACCGTGGCGGGCCCGGTGTAGTTGCCCGAAGTGTCGATGGTTCCGTATGTCGAGTCGCCGCCTTGCGCGCCTTCAACGTACCAGGTGACGGCAGTGTTGCTGGAGCCGGTGACCGCGGCGATGAATGGTTGCGGGGCGCATGGTTGCGACTGTGGCGGACAGGAATAGACTTCCGTGACGGGCGGGTTGGTGCTCACAGTAACGGTGACAACGGAGCTGGGAGCGACGATGGTGGCTTGGGCCGTTCCGGTCGTGGTGTTATCAGCTTGGGAAAGTGCGGTGATGGTGACAGTGGCAGACGACGGAACGGTGGCTGGCGCCAGGTACAGGCCAGTGGGATCGATGGTGCCGACGGTGGAGTTGCCACCTGCGACTCCGTTTACGCTCCAAGTCACGGCGGTATTGCTGGTGGACGCGACGGTTGCCGTGAACTGCTGCAGAGCGCCCGTGACCACGGTAGCAGTGCTGGGCGCGACGGTGACGGTGATAGCGGGAGGAGTGAGTTCGCGGATTCGGGAGTTTTCGGTATCGGCGATAAAGACGTTGCCAGAAGCGGCGATGGCAACACTTTGCGGTTCGTCGAGCATGGCGCTGGTGGCGGTACCTCCGTCTCCCGAAAAGCCGAGGGTGCCGTTTCCGGCGATAGTCTGAATGGTTGTGGAGGCGGCCACGACTTCGCGGATAGCTCCATTATCGGTATCGGCGATGAAGATGTCGCCGGATGAATCGAGGGAAACGCCCCAGGGCTCATCAAGCAGAGCGCTCGTAGGTACGCCGCCATCGCCGGAGTAACCGCGCTGGCCAATGGTTCCGGCGACGGTGAGAATGTCGGTGGCGCCGATCTGAGTGCCGGCAACCGTGATTGGCTGCGTTCCGGAATTGACCACGCGGATGGCCTCATCCCCGGTATCGGCGATCAAGATGTCGTCAGAGGGGTCGAGAGCGATGCCGTCAGGAAATTTGAGATAAGCGCTGGTTGCGATCCCGCCATCGCCGCAGGGTGAAGTGGTGCAGTCGGTTTGAGGTGTGCCGGCGACGGTTAGAATGTCTCCGGCCGGAACGGTAACGGCACCGATGACGAGACCCGAGCTGCCAGTGTTGACGACACGAATGACTTGATTCTCGGTATCGGCGATGAAGATGTTGCCTGTTGCGTCGACGGCAACGGCATTGGGATTGAAAAGCTGCGCGCTGATTGGAGAACCGCCGTCGCCGGAAAAGCCTGCGCTGCCGAGAGTGCCGGCGACGGTTGCGATACTGTTGGCGGGGATGGAAACACCCGCGAAGGTCGTGGTTGAACTGCTCGGGTTGACGACGCGAATGACGGAACTCTCCGCGTCGGGAGTCCCGGTGTCGGCAATATAAATGTTGCCGGAGGCGTCGAGGAAAACGTTGGCGGGAAAGTTTAATTGCGCGCTGGTGGCGAGGCCGCCATCGCCGCAGCCTCCCGGCGCAGGAACGAGACAAGCAATGCCATCGCCAGCGACAGTTTGAATATCGCCGGCCGCGATGGTGACGCCATTGATCGTGATGCTAGAAGTGCCAGTGTTGAGGACGCGAATCACCTGATTGTAGGTATCGGCGATGTAGACGTTGCCGGAAGCGTCGAGGAAGGTCGATCCTGGGAAGCCGAGTTCGGCCGCAGTGGCAGAGCCGCCGTCTCCGGAGTAGCTGAGAAAGCTGTTGCCGGCGAAAGCCGTAATGTTGCCTGACGACTCGACCACTTCGCGAACTGCGAAGTCGCTTGTGTCGGCGATGTAAATGTCATCGGAGGAGTCGACGGTCACGCCGCTGGGATAGTTCAGATAGGCGCCGGTTGCGGTCGCAGGGCCACCATTGCCGCATGCGGTGGCGGGCGTAGAGTAGCTCGCGCAGGCGGTACCAAGCGTGCCGGCGACGGTGTTAATGGTGCCAGCAGGCACGACTTCGCGGATGCCGAAGTTATCGGTATCGGCAATGAAGATGTTCCCGGAGGCATCGACGGAAACCCCAAAAGGCAGGCACAAGTAAGCGCTGGTGGCTGCGCCTGTATCTCCGGTGGATTGGCAAGCGCCGTTGCTGATCGTGTCATAATAGGTGCCGGCGACGGTGTTAATGTCGCTCGGCGAAATTGTGATGCCCGCGACGGTGACCGACTGAGTTGACGGATTGACAACGCGGATCACAGAATCGAACGTATCGGCCATATAAATGTTGCCCTGCGCATCAAGGGAGACACCGATCGGCGCATCGAGTTGAGCGTTGATAGCTAGGCCGCCATCGCCGCAGGGGTAGGTCGCACACACAGTGCCGGGCGTGCCGGCCACGGTTTGAATGGCGCCGGCTGGGATGGACACGCCAGCGATCGTAATGGGCGCGCTCCCGGTGTTGACGACGCGGATGACAGAGTTATCGGAGTCGGCGATGTAGATATTGCCGCTGCTATCAAGCGCTACACTTGCGGGTTCGTCGAGCTGAGCGCTAGTGGCGGGAGTGCCGTCTCCGGAGAAGCCTGGGGAATCGGGTATGCCCGCGACGGTTTGAATGTTGCCCGTGCTAGCGACCACTTCACGAATTATGGAATTCTGCGTGTCGGCGATGAAGATATTTCCGGAGCCGTCAACGAACACGCCGTCGGGCTCGGCCAGGGCGGCACTGGTGGCAGGGCCTCCATCGCCGGAGTAGCCATAGGTGCCGTTGCCGGCGACAACTGTGACGGTACCAGTTGTGGACACCTCGAGAATCTGGCTGGAATTATAGGAATTCGCAATGTAGAGATTGCCAGCGGAATCGAGCGCGACAGACGACGGGTATCCGAGACTAGACTGAGTAGCCGGAAGATTGTTAGGGCCGCCGCCGGCAATAGTGTTGATCGAATATTGGGCGAGCGCGAACTGGGACGCGCTAAGTGCGAGCACGAGAACGATGCAAATCGAAGCGAGCAGATGCCCCGGGTGCGAAGCCAGTTTGTTGGAATTCGGCAGAGGCGTAGTGAGTGTGCGTAGGGTCAGTGGGCGCATGGTCAGTTCGCCTTTCTGCTGGAAGTCTGGTTGTCAATTTGCGGATCGAGGCGGAGGGGTTCGGTGACGGTGCGGCCACCGGGTGTTTGCACGTCAAGCAAGAGCCGGGGATGCGCTCCTCGACGCCACAACCGATACTCGGAGCGCGGGACGGTGAATTCCTGAGTTGTGTCGGAGGTAGAGCCAGCGCGAACGACGAGGGAGCAGGCGCGAGACTTGTTATCTTCGTTCTTATCGTTCGTAGCTTCGGTCTTGCCGGGGTTCTTATCTGGATGAGGGAAATCCCAAAGTGTGAGCCGCAGAATGTGGAGATCGCGCTCGCTGCGATTGGAGAGATGGATTTGCATCCGGACGAGGGTTTGAGGGCCGTGCCCCGATTTTTCGATCACCTGATATGAGGCGGCGATGCCGGAACCGGCCGCGGTGCGCGCGAATGCGGCTGAGAACAAAACAAGCACAGCGGCGGCGCACAGGCTGGCGTGGATGCGAAGAGATTTACAATTCATGGGCCGACCATCCTTCCCTCGACGCCCTCTACTGGCTGGGCTTTTCCGGGCTTAACTTTTTTGCGTTTATGTTTAAACGTTTCTGTTTAAACCAGGTTGCCGATGCGGGCTGGCAACGCGGCGTTTTGGGCTTTCGATTTCCATACATTATGCACACACCCGCGGACGAGCCGCATCTGCTGTCACCGAGAGGTGTGACGGACATCACATTGCGGGCGGGCGAGGGCGCAGAAAACTGAAGCGATGAGCGTGGGCCGGATACTGAGATGGACGGCTGTGATTGGGCTGGTGGTTGCGACGGTGGTTTTGTATCGTCCGCACTACAGCGTGAATTCGAATTTGAATCTGAGTGGCTATGAGATGTTCGCGGTGGCGGAATCGCTGGTGCAGCATCATAGCTTCTCCGATCCATTCGATCCGATGCCGACGGGCCCAACGGCTCACGTCGGACCTTTGTTTCCGGCGTATCTGGCTTTCGTAATCACCGTTTTTGGACGCGGATCGGCGGCGGTAAGTTTTCTGATGTGGTGGGCGACAGCGCTGGCCGCGCTGCAAGTGGCGATACTTCCCGTCCTGGCCAAAGAGCTGCATTTGGGCTTCTGGACGGGAGCGCTGGCAGGGGCAGGGTGGCTGGCGTCTCTCATACCGCCAGCTTCATTCACGGAAGTGACGTTCACAAGTTTTCTGGTGATTGCGGCGTCGTTTTTGATGGCGAGATGCTTTGCAGCTGGACTGTCGCGATTGCAATGGCTGCTATGGGCCGCGGTATGGGCGGCGATTTTGCTGCTCCAGCCGGCGGCGGTTCTGGTGCTGGTGTTTTGCGTGGCGCTGGTCCATTTCCAGTCGCGGCGCTCGGCGCGGCAAAAAATTGCGCTGGTCTTGTTGCCGGTGCTGCTGGTAGCGCCTTGGATGGCGAGGAATCTGCTGGTCTTTCACAAGCTCTTTTTTGTTCGCGACAATCTTGGAATGGAGATGGCGGTTTCGAACCGATCGTGCGCGACCGCGCTATTCGACATCAACGATGCCGACGGTTGCTTTGCCTCAACGCATCCCAATGAAAATTATGAGGAGGCTATGCGAGTGCGCGAACTGGGCGAGATCGAATACAACCGGCTCCGCATGCGGGAAGCGATTGAGTGGATTGGGGCGAACCGGGGAAGATTTGCGGAGCTTTCGTTGGAGCGATTCGAAGCGTTCTGGTTTCCTCCGGTTTCGAGGCGGCCGGGCAACGGCGTGATTTTGAGGCCGTGGGTGTTGGATTGTTTCACGCTGCTGTCGATTCCGGGGTTGTTCGTGATGTGGAAGAATGCGCGGGTGGGCAGCTATGTGGCCGGGCTTTGGCTGGTGTTTTTTCCGCTCACTTATTATTTCTTTCAGTTTTTGATGAGGTACCGGTACCCAATTCTCTGGGCTACGTTCGTGCCGGGGAGCTATTTCGTGGTCGAGCTGGTGCGAGGAATTGTAGGCAAGGAGCCTATCGCAAGCAATATAAGCGGCGCTCGTTAAGGGGGATTCACAATGGCTAGGAAAGAGCTGGTGCGGTGGAGCGTGCTGGGCATCATCTGCCTCACAGCGGCAGCTCTTTGCCAAGAGATGCCGAACAAGGAATTTATATCCTTCGAAGTGGCCAAGCCGATCATGGCAGCTTTCTCCGATTCCCTTCCGGCGGAGCTAAGGCCTGCGAG
>JBAVYO010000204.1:0-39674 GCA_049698855.1 Terriglobales bacterium | reverse complement strand
CGGTGGAAGCTCTGACGCGCGGCATCGTGAACAAAATCATGCACACACCTATCAGCACGCTGAAGACGGCGGCCCGCGATCCCGAATCGACGACTGTAGTCGAGTTGGTGCGCCGGCTCTTTAACCTACAGGATCAAGAGCTTCACGAACCTAATCGTCGCGAAAACGATGCTCGGGCAAAAGACAATCGTGAACAAGAAGCGGCGAGTCGCGCCGGTTCTCGCCCAGGAGGACAAAACTGATGGCCCGCCTGCGCATTGGTTCTCGTGGATCGCAACTGGCTCTTTGGCAGGCCCACCATATTTCCGATCTTCTGCGTGGTCAGGGGCACACCGTCGAACTGGAGATTATCAAGACGACGGGGGACAAGATCACCGATGTGGCTCTGGCCAAAGTCGGCACCAAGGGCATGTTCACGAAGGAGATTGAGGAAGCGTTGATCGAGAATCGCGTGGACCTGGCAGTGCACAGTCTGAAGGACCTGCCGACCGAATTGGCTGCGGATTTCGAGATTGCCGCGATTACCACGCGTGAGAACCCGCGGGACGTTTTTTGTTCGGTGAAATTCGCTGGCATTGAGGCGTTGCCGCAGCGGGCGAACGTGGGCACGAGCAGCCTGCGTCGGCAGGCGCAGCTCATGGCGATTCGGCCCGATTTGCAGATTCACCCTTTGCGAGGGAATGTCGATACGCGACTGCGCAAGTTGGAGGCAGGGGAATACGACGCGATCATTCTGGCAGCTGCGGGATTGAACCGGCTCGGCAAGACGCAACTTGTGCGGCAGGTGATCCCGGCTGAGATCATGACGCCTGCTGCGGGGCAAGGGGCGTTGGGGATTGAAATTCGGCGGGGCGATACGGCCACGCGCCAATTGCTGGCATTCCTAGACGATGCGGCGGCGCGCGCGACGACCACATGCGAGCGAGCCCTGCTCAATAAACTCGGCGGCGGGTGCCAGGTTCCAATTGGCGCTTTTGCGGAGATGAAGGGCGGCAAACTCCACTTGAACGCGCTGGTTGCGCATCCCGATGGCACGAAAGTTTTGCGCGAAGTGCGCGACGGCGAAGATCCTGTGCGCCTCGGCGAAGAGGTTGGCGATACGCTTCTGGGGCGTGGTGGCGATGCTATTCTCGAAGAGGTATATGGGGAAGGATTTGCTCTGCCGCAACAACCATAGGACAGGTTCAGGTATTAGGTCGAAGGTCTCAGGAAAACCGGATGCTCTGCGAGGGCCTGGGCGCCAACGGACGTGCGGTGCATCTGGAATGTTACCAAATACTCTGAGTGCCGAGGTAACACCCCTCACGAGGGGCGATGTCGCTTTTCCTGAGACCTGAGACCACCTTCTTCACTTATGCGCAAACCTAATGAAAACCATCCTCTCACTGGAACCCGCATTCTTGTTGGGCGAGCCCGGCATCAGGCCGGAAGCCTTTCATCCAGCCTGCGGGGGCTGGGTGCCAGTGTCATCGAGATTCCTTTCATTGAGATCCGCAAGCCGAAATCCTTTGTTCCCATGGATGAGGCTTTGAAGAGTTTCACGACATATGATTGGCTGATTCTTACCAGCGCCAACGGCGTGGAAGCGATGTGGGAGCGGATGCGGAGGCTACGCATCCCGCGCCGGAAATTGAGTCGTTTGAAAATCGCGGCGATTGGACCGGCAACGAAACGGGCGATTGTAAAACACGGTCTGAAAGTAAAGATGATGCCCGAGGAATACGTAGCGGAGTCGGTGGTGGAGGGTCTCCGCGATCAGGTGAAGGGCAAACGCGTTTTGCTGGTGCGGGCGAAGGTGGCGCGCGATGTGATTCCAGATTCGCTACGGGCTGCGGGCGCACAAGTGGATGTTGTGGAAGCCTACGAGACGGTCGTGCCCTTGAAGTCGCGAGACCGCTTGCGGACGCTGATGAAAGACAAGAATCGCAAGCCGCATGTAGTGACGTTCACCAGTTCGTCGACGGTCCGAAACTTTGCCGAACTTCTCGGCTCCACGAAGAGCGCGGGTTTGAAGGATGTTCAATTCGCGTCAATTGGTCCGGTTACGTCGGCAACGTTGCGCGAGCTGAAGCTGCCTGTCGCAATCGAAGCCCGCGAATTCACCATGGGAGGATTGATTCGGGCGATTGTAGTTGCCCGCTACGCCGAGCCGTCAGATTAGATCCGCCGGACACTACAGTTCCGCAGGGCGTGGCTAGGTGGATGAGACACCCATCTTTGGATCGATCGCATCCAGATAGGCTTGCAGGCGCGCTTTCCCATCGGGGGGCAGGCCTGTGAACTCGATACCATTCCCCACACCGGGGTCGCAGGTTCGCACAACCGCCGAAATATTCATGTGGTAGGAGTCGATCCAGAAATTGAGGCGTAGCACCGTTCCGGCCGGCATAGGCGACATGGTTTCAACGTAGCAGCCGTTGCCGCTCACATCGGTGGCATTGATGCGGGCGGGCAATTTGATCCGTTCGTCGCGAAGCTCGATGGGTAAACTGATTCTATGCCGCTGAAAGCGGCGGCGATTCGAGGCCGCGAATGTCACGGTGGCGCCATCGAGACTGAGGTAGTTCTTCCACGGGCATTCCTGGTCGGCCAGGAGTTTAATCCCCACCTGGTTCTTTTTGGTCAGGTCGGTGCTCATGGCCCAGATCACGGTACATCTGGCTTTCTTCTCGTCGCACTGGATGCCGATCACATCGCCCACTTTAAGCTCATACTCAACGCCCGTCAGTAGTGCGCCGTCGGCGCTGATGTTCTGCGCGCGGGCATGCTGGTTGAAAGGGCGCCCATCGACACTCATACCCCAGACCCGTACCGGCAGGTCGACGGTCATCCTGGGTTCAACATGGTGGTCGGTCATGACTTAGCTGGCGAGGGCTCCGGTAAATGATACCGCCGCTGGTGCATCTGCGAAATGATACAGTGACGCTGGCCGTCACGCCTAGCAACACGTGCGATGGCGCGATCAGGGAGTCTGGTTCGCAAACTCGCGATAGCTTAGCACCCGAATCTTCTGCTGCTTGAGAAATTCTTTCAGCTCGGGTGAAGTCAACAGATCGCGTTCTCGCTCGCGCGACTCAATCAGACGTGTGTGGATGGCGCGCAAGTCCTGGTCGGCGTAGCCGGGATGGGAAACCAACTCCCAGGTTCCCTCAGGCAGTCTGGTTAGAGCTTGCCGCAGAAGGGCGGCATCGAGCAGGCCGGTTTCGATGACTCCAATGACGCCGTCGGGCGCCCGCAGCCCGGAGCGTTCCAGATGGCGCCGAAACGGACGGGCGAAGCTATTCAGAACGCGCACCTGCCCATAGCGTTTGAGCAGAGTACGCTTGCCGGCGAACTGCTGTGCCATGATCGCTTTCATGGGAACAAAAGGGCTGCGGATCGCGCGCACTCCGCAGATCCGTGCGGCGCGCAACATGGCGGCGAGAATTTCAGGGAAGATGTGCGTGTGTTTATGCGAATCGAGGTGGCTGACCTCGATTCCCGCTGCCTGAATTTTCTTGATCTGGGCAGTGATTTCTTCGACCAGTTGCTCGCGATCGAAGCCCCCGAGCATGGCGCGCGCGGCAAACGCAGAGAGGTTCGAATAAAACTGTCCGGGCTCGGCGGAGCGAATGGCGAGCAGGGTATCGAGGCCGCCCGGCGGCGCGACGGGGGCGCCATCGACCAGCACGATATGACAGCCGATCGAGAGATTGGGCAGAGCGCGGGCTGCCTGCACCGCGTCGTCGAAAGCAGCGCCATTTGCCATCAGGGTGGCGGACGATACGATTCCATCGCGATGAGCCTCGACGATGGCGCGATTCACACCCGCAGTAAGGCCGAAGTCATCCGCGTTAACGATTAGTTGCCGCACTGGAAAAGTTTACCAGCGAAAGTTGGGCGGGCGGGTTTGACCGGCAGCGAAGGGTCCATTATTCTCACTAAAGGCCGGTCCGGGCGATGTCCGCGAAGGCTTGTTCCATCCTCGATTTTCGGAGGGCGGTTAGCTCAGTTGGTTAGAGCGCCTGCCTTACAAGCAGGAGGTCGCGTGTTCGAGTCACGCACTGCCCACCAATCTACACAAAGGCCGTAAGCGCTTCCAGGAAGTCCGATCAAGTGAGAGCTTACGCGCTGGACCGCTCCAAACGCCGGAGTTTTGGAGGGCCAGGGACGTGCCACGTGTGCAAAATAGAGCGAACATTCCGAGCCGCCGAGAGCCCATGGACCCGCTAGGATCACGCGCCGGAAGAACTCGAAGGAGCAAAGCACACTCTATCTGTTACAACGCCGGTCTATGGGGGCGTCAGAGAACTAGCTACCTGGGAGAAGGCTGTGTTGGCATTACTTCCGATCAGGCGCACAGTCCCGATCACCAGCACCAAGATGACTGCTAGCATCACGGCATATTCGGCGATGTCCTGGCCCTGCTCGTCGGACCAGGCGTCGCGGAAAAACTGAAGCATAAACCCTCCGAGACGGTCTCACGCAAGAACTTTTTGCTGGCGAAGTGGTGTAGCTATAATGCCGACACTAACCACGATTGTCAATCAATGGAATCACAGGATTTCCACCGACTGGCGACGGCAGAGAGCGGCACGGGACGCAGAGAATAATGCGCACGGACGCGAGATTGATACGCTATTGGGCTTGAGAAATTGCTGTCGGTTCGGGCGTTGTCTCTATCAGTTGATGTGCCGAGTGGGCCGTAAAGTCGAGCACTCGACCGGGGAACACGCCTAAATAGAGAGTGGCGAGGACGCAGACCGTCATGGCTAGAACGGCGGCAGGAGGAACCGTGGTGACGGGAACATCCCCGCGAGGCTCGCGCATGTACATCATGACGATGATGCGGAGATAGTAGTACGCGCCGACGGCACTGTTCAGGACCAGAATGAGTGAGAGGCCAACCAGTCCGGACTTGAGGGCAGAGTCCAGCACGTAAAACTTCGCAAAGAAGCCGCCGGTAATCGGGATGCCGATCAAGGACATCAGGAAAAATGTGAAGGTAGCGGCCAGCACAGGCGACTTTCTTCCCAGTCCCGCGTAATCCTCGAGGGTGACGTATTTTTCTTCCGCATTCGCAAAGTGGCTGATGACAGCGAAGGCTCCCACGTTCATTGCGGCGTACGATGCGGCGTAGAACATCGCCGGGGAAGCGCCGAGTTCACGGTTAGCAGCGAAGGCGACCAACAGATAACCCGCATGCGCGATGGAAGAGTAGGCGAGCAATCGTTTGACGTTGTCCTGCAGCAAGGCGCCCAGGTTGCCGATTGTCATGGAAAGAGCGGCGGAAACCCAGATCAACCAGAACCATCCCGGCGCCCGGGTCTCAATCAACACGCGTAGCAGTACGGCAAAGGCAGCAGCTTTGGGGCCGGTGGACATCAAGCCAACGACGGGGGCGGGCGCACCTTCGTAAACATCGGGCGTCCAGATGTGGAACGGCGCAGCCCCCACCTTGAAGCCGAGGCCGATGAACATTAGTGCGGTGGCAACGTAGGGAAGCAGGTCGTGGCTGCCGGAGCCGAGAGATTGACGAATGACTGAGATGTTGGTGGAACCGGTGGCGCCGAACATCAGGGCGATGCCATACAGAAAAAAGGCGGTTGCAAAAGAACCGAGCAAGAAATATTTGAGTGAGGATTCGCTGCTGGCTGCGTCGCGGCGGCGGAAACCGGCCAGTACGTAAGTGGAAATGGAGGAAATCTCAAGCGCGATGAAGATTAGAACCAGTTCGACCGCCGACGACATGAGGCACATGCCCGCCGTGCAGAAAAGGATGAGGCCGTAATATTCTCCGGCACGGATACGTTGCACGGCCATGTATTCGTAAGAACTGAGGACGACGACGGCGGCGATTGCGGTGACGAGCACGTGGAAAAACACGCTGAAGCCGTCGACTCGCACCATGCCAGAAAAGGCGAGCCCTGGGTGGTTTGCCATCACGAACGTGGAGAGAAGCGCAGCCAGTGAGCCTATCAGGGCGATTGTGCCGAGTGGCTTCTGATTGCGGTCTTCGTCGAGCAGGGGATCGACGACCATGACGATCATACCGAAAACCGATAGGACGAGTTCGGGCAGGATGCGCAGATAGTCCTCAATAGGCGGAGCAGTAATGCGGATCGGAATCTGCAGAGCGGGCAGGAAGTGGAGGAGCGAAGCGGTCATCATTGACCCACCACCTTGGCCGTCAGTTGCGTGAAGGGAGCGAGTGCGGCCTGCACGGCGGGATCAATCGCGCCCAGCCAAAGGAGCGGCGCAATACCCATGACCACGGCCGCGACCGCGATGGGGACAAGCGCCGTTTTTTCGCGGAGGTTAATGTCGGGCAAAGTTCTGTTGACCTCGTGCGTGACCTGTCCATAGAAAACACGCTGGTACATCCAGAGCAGGTAGCCGGCGCTCCAGATGACGCCGGTGGCGGCGAGGATTCCGTAGACAGGCCGAGCCTGGAATGCGCCGCTGAGAACGAGGAACTCGCCAATGAAGCCGCTCATCAGCGGCAGACCGGCCGAGGCCAGGACAGTGACCAGGAAGAATGCCGCGTATTTCGGCATGGGCGATGCCAAGCCGCCGAAGTCGGAGATTGCGTAGGTGTGACGGCGCTCGTAAAGAATGCCCGCCAGCATGAAGAGTCCGCCGGTGGCGACACCGTGTGCGAGCATGACGAAGACAGCACCATTTAGTCCGGCGGTCGTGAAACTGAAGATTCCAAGCACTACAAATCCGAGGTGGCTGACCGACGAGTAAGCGATCAGCTTTTTAAGGTTGGGCTGGACCAACGAAACCAATGCGCCGTAGATAATGCCGATCAGGGCAAGAACCATGATCCAAGACGCATTGCGGCGCGCTTGATCGGGAAACAAGCCGAGATTGAATCGCAACAGGCCGTATGTACCCATCTTCAGCAGCACACCGGCGAGGAGGACCGAGCCAGCGGTCGGAGCCTCAACGTGGGCGTCGGGCAGCCAGGTATGAAGAGGGAAGAGCGGAACCTTGACGGCGAACGCGACGAAGAATCCGAGGAAAAGCCACTGCGCGGCCGATGCAAAGCCCGGCACTGCGCCGCTGCGAATGGCGTTTTGAATTACCGCGAAGTCGAAACTCCCCGTCTTTACATAGAGCCAGATAATCGCCGCCAGCATGAACATTGAACCAATCATCGTGAAGAGGAAATACTTCACGGCGGCGTAAACCTTGCGTCCGTGGCCATACATGCCGATGAGCAGAGCCATCGGGATGAGCGTCGCTTCCCAAAAGAAGTAGAACAGGAAGAGGTCGAGAGACGTAAAAACACCGATGAGCGCGGTCTCAAGAAGCAGAAGAAGAATGAAGAATTCTTTTACGCGCTCGTGGATTGAGGTCCAGGAGATCAGCACGCAGAGTGGTGTGAGGAACGTGGTGAGCACGACGAGCCACACGGAGATTCCATCAATGCCCATGTGGTAATGAATGTTGGGACTGGTGAGCCAGGGCTGGTCGATTTCGAATTGGAATCCAGGTTGATTACGGTGCAAGTGCACAGGCAAGTGCAGCGAAGCCACGAATGCCAACAGGGTGATGACCAGCGCGAATACTTTAATATCGCGATCCCGGCGAGGGATCAGCAGGATGAGAGCCCCGCCGATCGCCGGAATGAAGGTGACCAGAGAAAGAATGATCGGATTGAAGGCGGCTGTGTTCATTGAGCTTTCGTCATCGGGTTCTTGTTCACCGAATTCCCATCCAAACCATGTATGCGATTACGAGCGCTCCACCGGCGGCGACCCAACCTGCATACGACCGCAGGTTGCCCGACTGCATGTGGCGTGCCTCGTCGGATATGTGGCGCGCAGCATCGGCAGAGTCGTTGACGGCCGCGTCGATCACTCCCTGATCGATGCCCTTCCAGAGAATGGTTGTCGAGCCATCGATGAGCGGCCGGACAAACAAGGCGGCATAGAGTTCATCGACGTAATACTTGTTGGCGACCGCTTTATAAAGGCCGCCAAGCTTTTCAGCAATGCGCGCGGGAAGCTGCGGACGGCTGCTATAGAGCAGGTGAGCAAGCAGCCAGCCGAGAGCGGCCACGCTTACCGAAATAGCCATCAGGAGGTATTCCGTGGATTTCTCTCCCGCCTCGCGAATCGGCTCTTGGAGTCCTGGTTCCACGGCTGCCTTGAATACGGGGTCGAGGAAATGTTCAAAGCGGTTTCCCAGGCCGACGAAGCCGCCAAACACAGAGAGGATAGCGAGAACCACGAGCGGCCCCAGCATCACCCAGGGGCTTTCATGGGGCTCGCCATGGCCGTGGGCGTCGTCCTTGCCGTGCCCATGGCTTTTGTGCGCTGCGTGCGAGGCTTGAGCGCCAGCGCCACGGTAGTCGCCGCCAAACGTCATGTACATCAAACGGAACATGTAAAACGAAGTGATGAAGGCAGTCACGACGCCGATCAGCCAATAGACCCAGCTCACGCTGAATGCCTGGGCGAGAATTTCGTCCTTCGACCAGAAACCGGCAAGAGGCGGAATGCCGGCGATAGCTAGCGTCGCGATGCCCATGACAGTGAAGGTCCACGGCATGTAGAGCCGCAGGCCGCCCATCTTGCGCATGTCCTGCTCGCCGCCGACACCGTGAATCACTGAGCCCGCGGCCAGGAACAGTAAGCCTTTGAAGAAGGCGTGCGTCATCAGGTGGAAGATGCCGGCTGAGAAAGCTCCCACGCCACATGCCATGAACATGTAGCCGAGCTGCGAGACGGTGGAGTAGGCGAGCACTTTTTTGATGTCGGTTTGCGCAATGCCAATGGTTGCGGTGAAAAGTGCGGTCAGCGTGCCGATGATGGCAACGACGGTCAGGGCCGATGGCGCCCGTTCAAAGATCATGTGTGACCGCGCCACCATGTACACGCCTGCCGTCACCATCGTGGCTGCGTGGATCAGGGCCGAGACCGGAGTGGGACCTTCCATGGCATCGGGCAGCCAGACGTAAAGAGGAATCTGGGCGGACTTGCCGCAGGCGCCGACCATCAGCAACAACCCAATCGCGGTTAGCAGGCCGGCCCCAGTCGTTTCAGGCGAGATAGGCTGAATCTTTGCAAAGAGGGCAGGGAAGTCGAGCGTACCAAAATGCTGAATCAGCAAGAAGAGGGCAATCAGGAATCCGAAGTCGCCAATGCGGTTGACGATGAACGCCTTTTTGCCAGCTGAGGCCGCGGAATCTTTTGTGAACCAGAAGCCGATCAGCAGATAAGACGCGAGGCCGACACCCTCCCAGCCGATGAACATCATCAGGTAGTTCTTCGCCAGCACCAGCGTCAGCATGAAGAACATGAACAGGTTCAGGTACGCCATGAAGCGATAGTAGCTCTCGTCATCCCACATGTAGCCGACGGAATAAATATGGATGAGGAAGCCGACGCCGGTGACAACCAGCATCATGACCAGCGAGAGTTGGTCGAGATAGAAATCGAAATCAACGCTAAAACTACCTGAGCGGAGCCAATGGGCGAGGGGGAAAGAATAAGGAGCGGAGGCAGAAGAGAAACCAATCGCGATCCACAAAGCCAGGAGGAATGCCGCGCCGCAAAAGGTGAGTGCAATTGCCGAAATCGCCTTCTTCGACGACTGGCGCCCGAAGAAGCCGTTAATGGCCGCTCCGGCGAGCGGGAGAATCGGAATGAGCCAGAGTAGCGGATTGGAGGTTGGCGGCGTCATAGCTTGAGCAGGTTCACCTGATCGACATTCAAAGTTTCACGCGTGCGATAGACGGCAATAATGATGGCGAGGCCTACAGCCGCTTCAGCCGCGGCGACGACCATAACGAAGAAGACAAAAATCTGACCGCTAAGCGAATGCCACTGCGCGGCGAAGGCCACGAAGGAAAGGTTCACGCCGTTCAGCATCAGCTCGATCGACATAAAGATGGTGATGATGTTGCGCTTGATGAGAAAGCCAAGCACTCCACACACGAACAGGATGCCGCTCAGCACCAAGTAATAGGAAAGAGGAACCATCTTCCTTAGTGCTCCTTTCCTTGTCCGGCAAGTCTGACGCCGACAAGTTCGGGCAATTCCTGCGGCGTTTCGCGGGGATGGCGTTTTGCGACCGCTTCCGGCTTGCTCGCGAGAACGACCGCGCCCATGATGGCGATCAGAATCAGGACGGATGTGACTTCAAACGGCAGCAGAAACTGGTGAAACAGCAAGCGGGCAATCTGCTGGGGGCCGCCCGGCAAGGCGCCAAGTGGGACCGACGAAGTGTGGGCGCGGAAGAGCAGAGTCCAGGCGACGAGAACAGCGCCGATGGCAACTCCGGGAACGCCAAGAATAATAGCTATGCGACTGCCTTTGGTGTGTTCCTCGGTCCCCGCATTCAACAGCATGATGACCAAGACGAACAGCACCATGATCGCGCCGGCATAAACAATCACCTGCACGGCGGCAAGGAATTCAGCGCCGAGCAGCAGGTATTCGGCCGAGAGCGATGCCATCACGACGATCAGTGAGAGAGCGCTGTTGATGGGATGGCTCTGCACCAGCAGGTTGACCGCCCCCGCCACGCAAATCGCGCCGAAAAATAGAAATAAAATTAAGTGCAGCATTTTTACCAGTTCTCAGTTCTCGGTTCCCAGTTCTCAGTGAAACCCAGAAAGCCTCTGGGAACTGAGAACTGGGAACTGAGAACTGCTTTTTTACGACCGCAACGCCACATACAGCGCTGTAACCACAATGTTCGCAACCGCGACGGGCAGCAGGAATTTCCAGCTAAACGCCATGAGTTGGTCATAGCGGAAGCGGGGCAGCGTCCAACGCACCCACACGTACAGAAACATGAAAAAGAAAACCTTCAGACAAAACCAGAAGATGGGTAAAACCATCTGAAGGATGGGCGGGCCAAAAACCGGGCCGAGCCATCCTCCAAAGAACAGAAGTGTGGCGAGACAGGCCACGGTGACCATGTTGGCGTACTCGGCCATGAAAAACATGGCGAACTTCATGGAGCTGTATTCCGTGTGGTAGCCGGCGACCAATTCAGATTCCGCTTCAGGCAGATCGAAAGGTGTGCGGTTCGTTTCCGCGTAGGCGGAGATCAGGTACGTGAAAAACGCCAGTGTTCCAAATGGCAAATACCAGACCGGGCACGACCAGACATTCCAGCGGAGGTGCGCTTGCGATTCGACAATGGCGCGCAGGCTGAAGCTGCCGGACTTGATGAGCACGGGGATCAGCGAGAGGCCGAGCGAGACTTCATAACTGATCATCTGCGCGCTCGCACGCAGGCCGCCGAGCAAAGAATATTTGTTGTTCGAAGCCCACCCGGCCAATGCGACGCCGTACACGCCCATGGATGTAATGCCAAGAACCACCAACAGTCCGATGTTCAGATCCGTTATTTGAAATGGCGTGTCAATGGCTGGAATCGTAAACCAATGGCCCACGTTGATTTCCGGCGTGCTCAGTGAGTTGCCGAACGGAACGACGGAAATCGACGTGATGGCGAAAACGACGGCGAGAATCGGCGCCGCAATATAGAGCGGCTTGTATACATGCGGCTGCGTCAGATCCTCTTTGAAGATAAATTTGGCACCATCGGCGAGCGGTTGAAGCAGACCAAATGGGCCGACGCGCGTGGGTCCCCAGCGGTTCTGGATGCGGGCGGAGACCTTGCGCTCCAGCCAAACGCTATACGCCACTGCCGTGAGCAGCACGCCAATCACGACGGCGGACTTAATGATCGAAAGAATTAGAAATAACAATATGCTCAACGAATCTTCCGTCTTTCTCTTGTGTGGCGCGGGCGCCTTCGCCCGCGCTTATCCCTGCGTTCTAGTCCGCAGCCACTTCCGATTCCGCGGGTTTGTTTTCCATCACCGAGTTCAGAGTCTTGGAATACCGTCCCAGCGTGCCGGAACTGAACAAATCGTCGTTTGCCGGGGAAATGAGTTTCGGATCGTGGCCGACACTCGAACCGCTGGACGCAATTTCCAGATGCTGATCGTTGCCAGACAACAGGT
This sequence comes from Terriglobales bacterium, assembly GCA_049698855.1. Classification (GTDB taxonomy): domain Bacteria; phylum Acidobacteriota; class Terriglobia; order Terriglobales; family Acidobacteriaceae; genus Acidiflorens. Next base: position 27,700 of record JBAVYO010000204.1, on the reverse strand, counting down.
TCACGCGCGAAACATCGTATCCGGCGACCACGCGCTGAATTTCATCGAGAATTGCCATCGGATCAAAAGGCGTCATCTTCGGCTCGAGATTATGAGCCTCTAGCCAAACAGCATGCCGGTCGGCCTCGCCCGACTGTGCTCCGCGAGTCTGGCCCATGTCCGAGTGGGTGCCGCCTCCGAAGGGAACCAGGCCGTGGACATCAAATCCCATGGCGTCGGCGACGCGTACGATCATCTCGAAATCGGACTTCGGGCCGCTGACCTCGCCTGCTTTTTTCACCAACTGCAGGTCGCCACAGGTGTTGGTGCAGCTGCCAGTTTTTTCGTAGGCATTGGCTGCGGGCAAAATCACGTCGGCGATGTTGGCGGTTTCAGTCAGGAACATATCCTGCACGACGACGAAGCTTTTCGAGAACGCAAAGGGATCCACGGCAAGCCGTCCGACTGGATTCGAGCCGACGACGTAGAACGCTTTCAGTTTGCCAGCTTTCGCAGCGTCGATCATCTCGGAGAGATTAAGCCCCTTCTCGGCAGGCAGAGCGCCCCATTCGTGCGCAAATTTTCCGGGAGTCGCAACTGGCTCGTAACCGGGCAGCAGATCCGGATAGAGTCCCATATCGCTTGCACCGCGGGAGTTCGAGTAATCGCCGAGGCAGATCAGCTTTGCGCCGGTGAGCGAGGACGCAAGGGCCGCCAGCTTCTCGATACCACTGCCGCGTAGTTCGGAACCAAAAGCGATTACGAGATTCTGCTCGGCGCGAAGTTTGTCGCGCAAAGCGATCCAGGCTTCACGATTTGTGTTCGGCGTGACCAGTGACTCGAGTTGCGAATCGTCGCCAGCGAGGAAGGCGACAGCGTTCGCCTCCGTGCCTGAGGGCAGCAGACCAAACCCAGCAGCCTGGCGGCGCAGCTTGATGGGAGCGGAGTTGATGACGTAGAGCTTCGCGCGGCGCAGGCGAACGTTGGTGCGAATCTGCCAGCCCAGCAAGGGGTGCTGATTCGTGGGATCGTTGCCAATCAGAAGAATGGCGGGCGCGGTTAACACATCGCGCATGGAAGCCGTTTTCCCGGGCTTGCCATGGAGCGCCGCTGCCAGAGCAGGGAAGTCGGCGGTGCGGTGATGGTCGATGTTGTTCGTCTTCAGCACTACGCGCGCGAATTTCGAAAGCAGGTAGTTCTCTTCATTTGTGGTTCGGGTCGAGCCGACCACGCCGATGGACGCGCCGCCGTTTTTATCGCGAACTTCGGCGAAGCGCTTGCCGATTAGTTCGATCGCTTCTTCCCATGATGCAGGAATCAGCTTGCCGTCTTTGCGGATCAGAGGTTGGGTAAGCCGTTCTTCATTGTGGGCGAAATCGAAAGCGTAACGACCCTTGACACAAAGGAAGTCCCCGTTAATTCCGCTCTTGTCGCGGTTGTCGCCGCGGACGATCTCCATGCCGGTTTCGGAGCGGCGCACCCCGAGAGTGGTCTTGCAGCCGTCGCCGCAATGCGTGCAGACCGTGTCGACGTGATTCATCTCCCAAGGGCGTGTCTTATAGCGATACGCGCCGGAGGTAAGCGCGCCAACCGGGCAAATGTCGATGCACATGCCGCATTCTTCGCACTCGAGATGATCGTTCTGATTGGGCGCGATAACGGAACTGACGCCGCGGTTCTGAACCCCGAGCGCCCAGACGTCCATGCCTTCGCCGCACACGCGCACACAGCGGTAGCACAAAATACAACGTGGGCGGTCAAAGTAGACCACCGGTGACCACTGCTGCTCTTCGCGATGGTTTTTTGCCTCGGTGTATTTGGATTCAGGGGCGCCATAGGAAAACGCCATATCCTGCAATTCGCACTCACCGCCGGCGTCGCATACCGGGCAATCGAGCGGATGATTGCCAAGCAGCAACTCGACCATTGCCTTGCGCGCCTGACGAACCTCGTCGCTGTCGGTTGCGACGATCATGCCCTCGGTCACGACGGTGGTGCAGGCCGTCTGGAGCTTGGGCATCTTCTCGATTTTTACGACGCACATGCGGCATGCGCCCTGCAGCGAAAGGCCGGGGTAATAACAGAAGGAGGGTACCTCGATGCCAGCGTTCTTGCAGGCATCAATGAGCAGCGATCCGGCCGGAGCCGTGAGCTTTTTTCCGTCGACAGTGAGAGTTACGTCAGCCATTTGGTAATTTCGTAATCGGGTAATCTTGTAATTTGGCTACCGCCCTATTCTGCGGCTCGTACGTTGCGATGCCGTGAACAACGCGCTCAATTCGTGGGCCTCCGCCAAAATCAGTTCCAGTTTCTTTGGTTTGACAATTCCGCAATCGGCGAGCATTTCGAGCCAAAACACGGTTTCGTCGGCCTCTTCTACAACAATACCAATCTTCGCAATCCACTCCGCCTTTGATCGGGCACGGCACGCTGCTCTGTAATTCGCAGCCACTGCTGTTCCGCACCGCAATAACTGCTTCCCTAATACTTGGGCGTCCGTTCTGTACGGTAGCGTCTTGTAAGCTCGCACAACTCGGACCGCAAAAGCTTTCGTCCGGTCCCGCAGTTGCTCTTGTTGCGACGGCATCAGGTTCACAAATTACAAAACTACCCGATTACCAAATTATTGCTACACGAACGCTGGTTCAGTTGCCCCTGCTTTTTCAAACGCACACGGCTTGCCTTCGAGATGATCTTCAAACTCTCTTCTAAATTTCTTCACGAACGCCATTGTTGGCATCGCCGCCGCATCGCCTAACGGACAGAACGTCTTGCCCAGCATGTTCTCCGCCAGGTAATAAATGTTGTCGATATCCTTTTTCACTCCCGCGCCAGAATGGAAGCGCGTCAGCGTCTTCTTGAGCCAATCGGTGCCTTCGCGGCAGGGAATGCACCATCCGCAGCTTTCATGCTGGTAGAACTTGATCGTCCGCAGCGCGAACTTAACGATACAGGTCGTATCGTCGAGTACGACGACTCCGCCTGAGCCTAGCATCGATCCCGCTTTTGCCACACCGTCGAAGTCCATGGGGATATCGATTTCTTCGGGAAGCAGGACTGGCGTGGACGACCCGCCGGGGACGATCGCTTTCAACTGGCGGTGATTGGGGATGCCACCTCCCACCTCATAAATCATCTTCTTGAGGTTGTAGCCCATGGGCAGTTCGTAGACGCCGGGCTTGTTGAGGTGCCCGCTGAGGCAGAACAGCCGTGTGCCGCCATTTTTCGGAGTGCCGAGCTTGGCGTACCAATCCGCTCCGCCAAGAATAATGTGCGGAACGGCAGCCAGGGTCTCGGCATTATTAATGACCGTCGGCCCGCCCCAAAGTCCAACGACAGCTGGGAAGGGCGGGCGGATGCGAGGGATGCCGCGCTTACCTTCGAGCGATTCCATCAGCGCCGATTCCTCGCCAACTTCATACGCTCCGGCACCGCCGTGCCAGTAAATGTCGAGATCGTAGCCGCTGCCGAAAATGTTCTTGCCGAGAAAGCCCTTCGCGTAAGCGTCCTTGATCGCCTTCTGCATAATGACCGACAGATAGCGATACTCGCCGCGAATGTAGATGTATCCGGTATGCGAACCCACGGCGATGGCCGCGATCATCACGCCTTCAATCACCGAGTGCGGATCGTGTTCGAAAATCAAGCGATCCTTGCAGGTTCCCGGTTCGCTCTCGTCGCCATTGCACAGAACGTACTTCGGCTTGGCTGATTGCTTGGGCACGAACGACCACTTCATGCCGGTCGAGAAGCCAGCACCACCGCGTCCGCGCAGGCCGGAGTTCTTGACCTCGTTGATAAGCGCATCCGGCCCCATGCCGAGCGCCTTCTGTACGGCTTTGTAGCCGTCCAGTTCGAGGTAGCGGTCGATGTTCGTCGCGCCTTGTCCAAAGCGCTTCGAGATCACGCGTACTTCATCGGGATGGGAAACCAAGTCGGCCATTTGATCGGGGCATCGGATGATCGGGTCATCGGGTCATCGGGGTTCAGATCACCCGCTCACCCGATGGCCAGATCGCCAGATCGTTCTACTGCGTTCCCTTCTTTTTATACTCGTCGAGGATCTTGTCCATTTTCTGTGGGGTTAAATTCTCGTGAAAATCGTAGTTTACCTGTGCGGCCGCGGCCCAACTACAGGCTCCGATGCATTCCACTTCTTCCAGCGAAAATAGACCGTCGGGCGTCGTTCCTTTGTGCCCAATGCCGAGTTTTTTCTTGCAGTGGTCGAGTATTTCTTCGCCTCCGCGGAGCATGCAGGCAATGTTAGTACAGACCTGCACGTTGTACTTGCCGCGCGGTTTCGTAGTCAGCATGGAGTAGTAGCTGATCACATTGCGCACTTCAAGTTCGGTCAGGCCCATACGCTGGGCTAGTTCGGCGATGACTTCATCGGTCAGCGCGCCCACTTCGTCCTGCGCGTAGAGCAGCGTGGGCACAAGCGCCGAGCGCCTGGTCGGATAGTGCGTCAGCATCTCGCTAAAGCGAGTTTCGAATTCGTCCGAAAACTTCACCGGTCAATATCTCCCAGAACCACGTCAATGCTGCCGACGGCAGCAACTACGTCGGCAATCAAAAGGCCTTCGCACATTTTGGCCAGTGTCTGCAGGTTTGCGTATGACGGCCCGCGCATATGGACGCGATACGGTTTCGCAGTTCCATCGCTCACGATGTAATAGCCCATTTCGCCGCGTGGCGATTCCACCGCCTGATAGACCTCACCTGCGGGAACCGCGAAGCCCTCGGTGATGATTTTGAAATGGTAGATGAGCGCTTCCATCTGCGTCTTCATCTTCTCGCGGTCGGGTAGCACCACTTTTGGTGCATCCGCTTTTATAGGGCCTTCGGGCATTCCAGCCAGCGCCTGCTGCACAATGCCGATCGATTCGCGTAATTCCTGTACCCGGCATACATATCGTGCAAATACATCGCCTTCCGTGGAAAGTGGGACGTTGAACTTGAAGTTTTCATAGCCCGTGTACGGAGCATCACGGCGCAAATCAATATCGACTCCGCTGCCGCGCAAGGTCGGGCCACAAGCGCCCAGAGCGATGGCATCCTCGGCGCTCAACTTGGCCACGCCTTTGGTCCGCATCAGAAAAATTGGATTTCCGGTCAGCAAGCCTTCGTATTCATCCACGTTGCCCAGAAAGCGGTCGGCGAACTTCTTTACTTTTTCGAAGAAACCGAGCGGCGGCTCCAGCGCCAGTCCGCCAATGCGGAAGTACGAGGTCATCATCCGCTGGCCGCTGACCATCTCGAAAAACCGCAGGATGTCCTCGCGCTCGCGGAAGCAATATAAGAAGACCGTCATCGCGCCCAAGTCCATGGCATGGGTGCCCAGCCACACCAGGTGGGAATTGATGCGGGTCAACTCATTCATCAGAACCCGCATCCACTGTGCCTTTGGCGGGATCTCCAGCCCCAGCAATTTCTCGACCGCCAGACAGTAGGTGAGATTGTTGGTCAGGGGGCAGAGGTAGTCGATACGGTCGGTCAGAGGAACAACCTGCTGATAGAACTTAGCTTCGCAGGTTTTTTCGATGCCGGTGTGGAGATAGCCAATCTCGGGGCGCAGGCGGACGATGGTCTCGCCGTCAATTTCGAGCACCAGCCGCAGCACGCCGTGCGTCGACGGGTGTTGCGGACCCATGTTCAGGACAAGAGTCTTATCCTGATCGGACTGTACAAGGCTGGCTGAGGTTGGCGACATGGCTTACCGGTACCCTTCCACTGGATAGTCCTTCCGCAGGGGATGGCCTTCCCAATCATCGGGCATCATGATGCGTTTCAGGTCGGGGTGCCCCGTAAAGCGAACACCAAAAAGATCGAATACTTCGCGTTCGTAGTGGTTGGCCGACGGCCAAACGGATGTCACGGACTCGATCGCGGGACTCGAACCGTCGAGTCGAACCTTCAACCGCACCCGCTCTTTTCGCGGAATCGACAAAAGATGGTAAACGACCTCAAAACGCGGCTCCGACGGATACCAATCCACGCACGTGAGGTCGGCGAGATAGTTGAAGGGGCAACTGGAATCGTCGCGTAGGATCGCGCACGCTTCGCGGATAAACCCTTTATCAACCCAGATGGTGAGTTCGTCGCGGTCGTACTTTGCGGCCTGAACCGCGGCCGTGTTCGATTCGAGCAGCCGCGCGAGAGCCGGATGCGACTTCAATTGCTCAAGATCGGTGATCGGGGGAGTGAGCGGCACTAGATGTCTCCTCGCTTAGGATGACTCAATCCCCAATCGAGGACGCCCTTTTTCCAAACGTAGAAAAGACCGACTAAGACAATGCCGATGTAGATCAGCATTTCCCAGAAGCCGAACATCTTCAGTTCGCGCAGGATGACCGCCCAGGGGTAGAGAAAAACGGCTTCTACGTCGAACAGGATAAAGAGCATGCCAACCAGGTAGAACTTGACCGAGAAACGACCTCGCGCGTCGCCGATGGGCTGGACGCCGCACTCATACGGGGACATCTTGGCACGACCGGGTTTGTGCTGTCCAACGAGCCAGGAAAGGGTGACAATTGCCGCAGCAAGTCCCGTGGCGATGCCAAAGTGCATCAGCAGGGGCAGGTAGCGAGCGAAATAATTGTCTGGCATAAGCGGAGCTATATATAATTCGCGCGAAGCACAAGCAGTAAACTAGTTAGATTAGTTTTTGACTGCTGGGAGTGTCAAGCAGCAGGCGTTGAAACCGCAGTTGTGTTCTTCAAATCGCAACAGCGGAGGGCCATCGAAAGCCGGGGCGGCATGATTTTTGGGTTCAATACCGATATTCGCCACGAAGACACCGTTTACCACGTACAGAGCGAGGCCCGCGAGGGCGAGCGCCTGTTGCAGACGCAGGTTTTCGTTCGCGGACGCTGCATCGGCAAGCGCGCCATTTCCTACGCTGCCATGGGGCCAGGCAGCCAGCATCTTGGCGGTCAAAATGCTGCCGGACGAAGAACGGATCGGAGCAATACGAGCCAGAACCCCGCCGATGCGGATACCGCCGAGCACCTGATCGTCCATCCAAACGCAAATCCGGAGACCGTTCACAGCGATGATCAGGAAAAGGAGAAGATGCTGCGCGATCTTCACCGCGACGTGCTCGACGCAATTCGCGAAGGGAGGCTCGACTCCATTCTCGACAAGCGGGATTCTCCCGAAACGCTCGCTGCCATCAAGGAACTCGATCTCCAGTGGACAAATGCGGATTCGGTGCATTCTCAGGGATCGCTGATTATGAATCTCAAAGTCACAGAGGCGGGCGTCCCGATCAAGGGGGCGCGCCTGACGTTGCGGCTTTCACGCCCCAACGCCGTTTCCTACTACGCGCAGGTCCTGACCGACGCCGCGGGGAACGCGGAGATGAGAGTTCAGGTGGACGAAGCGTCTCTAGCAATGGCCTCCGTGCTTGTGCAGGCCAGCTTCGAAGGCCGGACCACCACACGCAAATTTCAACTGCGGCAGGCAGGGTAAGAAGGAAGCGAACTGCGGTCTGGCGTTGGACGCCGTTTCTTCGCTCCCGCATATTGCCAGGCTGAGGAATTAAATCGGTGAACTTGATCATCAATGGCGAGAACCGCGACCTGACGGCGCAAACGCTGAGCGCGCTCGTCGAGCAGCTTGGGATGAAGCCGGACCGCGTAGCGATTGAACTTAATCGCGAGATCGTCCCCCGTGACCGATGGGCGCAGGTCCTATTAACGAATGGGGACCAGTTGGAGATCGTTCATTTTGTCGGCGGAGGAAACGATGCCGACAGTTGAACCAGGGAGGCATGGCTGGTCCTATGCGATTAGGAACAGCTAGCGTCCTCGGTGCCAGCGACTCAGAGCAAAATAATTATAAGGACTCGAAAATACCGCTTGCCGGACACTGACCTCGGTGATCGTGATGAACACCATCAGGCAAGCCAGCACCGCGGCAGGAGGCACATGCTTTCGGATCGGCTTAAGCAGATAATCCAGCCCACTCACATAGATCAGAACGAACGGCAACAGGGCGCCGGAAATGATTCGTCCGGAGAGAAAGAAAGGATGCTCACGTGAAGGATAAAAACATTCGTGGAAATCGAACGGCAGCGAGATCGCGGCCATAAAGAGAACCGAGGTAATAACCAAAAGTGGCGCCGTGATTTCCGCGAATCGCTGCGCGAGCGTGCTGTCCTTCCACTTCCGAAAAACCTGCACGCCGAAAACTACGGCCAGGACTGCGGAAGAGATCAAATAAAAGTAATCGGCGACGGACCAGCGCATCGGTTGCATATGCCAAACGTACTCGCCCCGCCAGAACCTTTCCCCTAAATTTTCCAGAAAATAGAAAAGCCCGTCGAAAGAGAAAAGTGGATGGTCGAAGAATTCACCCAGAGGCTTCGTTGTCCATCCGAGGTAGGCGACTTTAGCGCGCGAGCCAGTCAAGTCGCCCATCACCTCGCGATTACGAAGCATCCAGATCAGAGGCAACGAGAGGGAAGCGAGTAAAGCCCCAAGCGCAATCGAAGCCTTTGCCATCGGCTTTGCCGCGGACTTGCGCGCCCAAAACCATATTGTGACGGCGAGTGCTCCGTAAAGCACGCAGTTGGAGACATTAACCAGAAAGGTAAGCCCTACCAGAACGGCTGCAATGGCCAACCGCCAAGCGGCACGCTCCTTTTCAATTGCCTGAACCATCCATAAAAGTGCAAGCGTAGTCATCGGCGCTGACAGTACGTCACGGTTGATCCCGAAATACACGTCTTGTGGAAAAACAGCCAGCAGTGCCGGAACGCCGAGCCATAGAAATATTCTGTCCGGATAAACCGTTTGCACAAAACGGTAAGACACCCAAACCAACAGCACATACGCGGCGGGATTCAGAAACCGCACCCAGAAGGCTAACTCCCAATCCCGCATCCGAAGCGCCTCCCCGACACGATACCAGGCTGCGCCGAGCAAGTAGTAAAGCGGGGTCGACTGTGCCTCAAAATTAGGGGCTTTCAGATAGTGAAGAAATGTTGGCGCAGCCCTGGTATATGCCTCCTGCGGAGAAAGCTTGTAGAAGGGAACCCACGGACCCATCTTCTCCATGCGCTCGTTTGTGACCAGGTATTCTGGCGTTCCATAAAGGGCGAAGAACTTCGCCGTTTCGGCATCGCCGCGCGGAAGTTCCTTCCTCGGCCATTGTCCGCGCGCATACATCTGAATCGACATCAAATGAGATTGCTCGTCGACATTATTGAAAAGGGGAAATGCCGCGGCAAAGATCAACACGCGCAAGCCTGCATACGCGCAGAGCAGTGCGATGATGTGGCCGCTATGGTCGCGCAGAAATTTTTCTGTGCGGGAACCATCCGGAATGTTCGACTGCCCGACCCGGAGTCGTTTCTCCTGCTGGTTTCGGGGTGACTTGCTCCTTGAGGCCGGCATGCTTATTTTCTAGGGAACTCTGATTGCACTCATTGCTTCCAGCCGTAACGTACATGGCGGTTTAATTCCTGTGGGGGCGAATTCTCCCCAAGGCTGCACCATTGTACCGAAGGCGATGCGAACGATATCCAAATTCCTCCTTGAACGCGAGTGCCAGGCACGACGTAGCGCGGTGCGTGCGCCGGAATGCTCCCGTTGCGTACCAATACGTGGGGGGGCCAGAATTAGTTAAGTCTATGATAGTAAAATGGTTACAGTTAAAGTATTCAAAAGATAGGACTTGACGTTAGACTGCGCTGTTTAGTGCACTTGCGAGGGGTGCGGATCGAGCCCATTTGTTTCCTTTGTGTGTCGAGGTGTGCTCAAGCCGCGCGCCGGCCCGGTCGCGCACAGAACCCGCCCGGGAACTCGTTTGTTCGGCGGCGAAGATCCCTGGGCGACTCCTACTCGATGCTTCGAGCGGAATCAAGAGCAAGGAAGCAAACAAGCGAAATGAAATAATCGCCTGGCTTGCCTGGTTCGCCGGGATAACGATTGAGGCACAACGGCGCACGATTGCCCTCATCGAGTTTTTTATCGAAAGAACGAGGTTGTTCGACCGGCTAAGCGGTCAGCTCAACGACAGGCAAGAAAAAGCACTGCTGCGGATGTTCAAGGAAGGCCCGGAGGGTTTCAAAGGCGGACTCAGTGCCGGCAAGTACGGCACGATTACCAGAGCGTCACCGGCAACCACAACAAGAGATCTGGCCGACCTGACAGAAAAAGGGAACGTAGGCACGCACGCTGCAAGCTGAGCATTCCCTTGCGGCCAGTGCCGCATATTTCGATCAATGAGCGCGGAGAGTTGGTGGAGATAATTCAATGAGCAAAGCAATCGATAATCTGATGGAGGCGCAGACCCGCGCGATGGCCGGTAGGCGCGGAGCATAGCAGAAACTAAGAAATTCGCAAAACAAGACTTAATCGCATCGACCTTCTTATATTTTGGCTTGGTCCAACGTGCACATGTATCTACGTTGCCAGCTCTCTTGACTCGTCACTTCGTTCTGTATTCGTAACAGACTTGGTGTTTCGTGTTACGAATAGATAACAGGCGTTATAACAGCTGGGCTTCGGTCGATATGCGCTATTTTTACTGAAGAACCTGGTTGCTCTCACATGTTTGAATCGAAAGCCGCTCACATCCGGAAACCTCCGTACTGAAAAAGTCTTGACATTATTGGAAACAACGCATACTGTCTGTGCCACTCGGCGGATGGAAGATCAAAGATGGTTGCTTTAGCACTTACCATCAGAAGAGGCTTCTAGTTGCCGGCTTCCCAGGAAATACCAACAGACCTCTGCGCAGCGAACCCATAGACTGCGTCAACGAAGTTGTATGTTCGCTCGAAAATGCATGTCGGGACTAAGACATACATAGTGTCAAAACAATGAGTAAGGATGCTGCCGTCCTTTACAACGTTTAAGAGTTACGCCAACGCGTCAGTTCAGCCAGTAACCATTCGAAGGAGGATAAGTCCATGGCAACAACTCGACCCATCGCTCGCGCAGCTACAACATTCAATCTTGAACACACTCGACTCGGTCCGCTCACTGAGTTTCCTGGAACCTGGGCGGGTACGGGATTCAATTTGATTTCACGGCCGGATTTTCAAAACAACCAGCCATTCTTCTTGGAGATCAACGGCACTCTGGAGAATCTGGCATTCACGCTGATCGGCGGAGACATTCCGAACCGCGGATCTTTTCAGAAAGACGCTTTTCTGCACGGCGTCACCTACCTGCAACAGGTCGCCGATTGTGCCACGCACGGGGCGCTGCACATTGAACCGGGGTTGTGGATTCACATTCCGCCGACTACGAATCCGAATGTGCCGGAGTCGACGGTGGTGAGGCAGGGGACGATTCCGCACGGCGATTCACTGTTGGCGCAAAGCACGCTCATTACGACTGTAGCGAAAGGACCGACCATCGACCCAGTCTTTTCGGTTCCCTTTACCGATGCTGTGATTCCAGGGCTGAACAGCAAAGCGACGGCCCCGATCACAGACGCAACCTACCTAGCGCAGTTCACGAATCGGACTTTGACACAGTGTTGTCTGTTACCAGACCTGAATTTGAACGCCATGGTCGCGGATCCGACGACAGTGCTTAGAGCGGCCATCCAAGGACAAAACATCACGAATACGGTGGTGGATCGTGATTTCCACGGCGGCGGCGAAAGGGTCTACCGGCATTCTCAACATTCCTTTTGTGGTAAAGAACGCCAACGCGTTACAGATGGACGCCATCTTCTGGATTGAGACTGTGCAACCTACAGATGGGGGCGATCCCTTCCTGCAACTGCAATATGTGCAGAGAGTGATCCTCGACTTTCCGCCGGCGCCGAACGCTGCGATTATCCATTGGCCGCATATCTCGGTGGCCACGCTTGTAAAGCAGTAGCAGACCGCAACATTGCGCGCGACGATGCCCACAAGTTAGGGTCGTCGCGTGTTTTAAAAAACTACGAGCTCCACCATGCGCATATAAGAAAATCGCTCGTTCTTGTGATAGGAGGTCCCATGAGGTGTGGCCACGTATATCCGCTCATCTGCACATTTGTTCTCGCGGTTACTGGGAACTGCGTGGCCCAATCAACCATGGTTCCGTGGCTCACCCGTTCTGCGGATAACTCAAGGAGCGGCTGGAATCAGCACGAGACAATACTCACGCAGGCATCAGTGGAGTCCAAAGGGATTGTCCGGGCGACCATTATTCCAGTTTTCGGGGATGCGCGGGGCATGGAAGCGCAGCCGCTTGTCCTTCCTCACGTAAAGACCGCGCGCGGAACCCGCGACGTGATGGTGCTCCCGTCGATGGCTGACATAGTGCGTGGAGTTGACGCCCATGATGGTTCCGAAATCTGGCAGGTTACGCTCGGAATGCCAGTAACGGGATCTCAAAATATCGACAGCCATCAAATCAATCAATTTTGGGGCTGCCTCTCCACGGGGGTGATCGACGCAGACACGCAGCGCCTCTATCAGGTTTGCTGGGTTTCGCCAGACGACACCGGCAGCCCGCAGTCGGCACGTTACTTTATGTTCGTGCTGAATGTGGCGGATGGAAGTCAGGTAGTTCCAAAAGTGCTGATCGGGCCGAGTGGAAAACAGGGCTTTAATGCGACCATGCGCAAACAGCGATCCTCACTCGTGGAGACGAACGTCAACGGAATGAAAACCGTGTTTGGATGTTCGGGAACGACCTTCGAAACGGGCCCGGGCGCCTCCGGCTATTGCTTTGCTTTTGATGCCGCCAGCAACACGGTGAGCGCGCTGCTGGCGATGACAGCGGGCGAGGGTGCTGGCGTATGGATGGCCGGACAAGGCGCAGTGGCAGATGCACAAGGCTTTCTCTACGTCGTGACCGGCAATGGGGACTTTGACGGTGTGAGTCAGTGGGGGGAATCGTTCCTCAAACTGAAGTACACGCCTTCTTCGGGAGGAGTTGCTGCAAGCTTGCAGGTGGTAGACCACTGGACCCCATGGACCGACTTCGCCAGAACTGGGCAAACGGCGGCGGCCGCCGCAGCGAAGCTGGCCGGAGTGAGCGCTTCCACCGAAGCTCTTAAGCCGGTTGGCGGCGGCATGAAGAGCATGCCGCTGATGAATGCAAAACTGGTGACGAAGGTCAGCGATCAAGGCACCCCAGTTCTCCTTGTGTTCCCGCAGATGGCGGCGGGCAATTGGTCAGATGAAGATTGGGGATCGGCTGGTCCGGCCTGCATTTTTTCGATCGGCGTTTGCATTGCCACAGGGAAGGACGGAATCGCCTATCCGATCAAAACCGCGAGCCCTGGCGGCACGACTCTTGCCGACCTCGCCGACGCTAAAGCGAATTGTGCAAAACTCGCCGCGCCTCCTGTCTGGCTGACCATGAGTCCGGGGCCGGTCGATCCCTGCCCAAAAGATCCTCGTACATTGAACTTCTTTCCTTGGGGCGATACGGCACATCTTCACATGACGCCCGTACAGTTCTTCGACCCGGTGCTGAAATCGTGGACTATTTTCGCTTGGGGAGAAAATTCGCAATTGCATAAGTGGGCCGTTAGTTCGACGGGAAGTCTAACCTATATTGCGCAAAGCAACGAGTTCGCCAGCGCGGACGTGCGGGGTAATCCTCCGGGAGGAATGCCAGGTGGATTTTGTTCCGGATCGAGCAATGGCGCTGATCCTAACTCAGCGATCCTCGTTTGCACTATCCCATACGGTAATGCAAATGCTCAGGTCGTGAACGGCCGCTTGCTCGTCTACGACGCCGTACACCTCGCTGCGGATGGGTCGCTAAAGGTTCTATGGGACTCGCAAAGCTTTGCCGTCCAGTTTCTGTTCAACAAGTTCGACCCTCCCGTGATTGATGGAGGCCAAATCTACGTGCCCAACTATAACGGCGGCGTGGATCTTTACCGGCTGGCGCAATAGGGCGCGCCCGAGGCGGATGGTGCGACTGCGGCAATGTCCGGCAACTTGGACTTGTGGTGGAGATCGTTGATGTAATGCACGAATGTATAGCTCCACCGGCATCCTGAAAATTGATGGGGTAGCATGAAAACTCTTGCGATTTTAGTTGAGGTGATCGGGCAACTACCATCACCGTGGCAGCGCTCGGCGACGGCCGTATCCGGGTCAATGTCGCGCCCATGGCTTTGGCGGGAGATACCAAAGTAAAACGACAAGGCCGGTTACGCGAAGATCAGCGGTTGTCGCCATGAAAACGCAGGCGGGGGGCACGGTAGACCCGGATGCCAAACTTTCCAAGGAATTGCCGCCAGCCAGCCAAACCGCGCTTCTGAAACGATCGTACTCACCCCCACGTCGACCAATTGCCCTTCGGAAAGGCATACAGCGGGGATGCTCAGGCACCGAGGCCGGTGGCACCCTTTCGTCGTGCAAATGAATGGCGGCTCGTCTAATACAAGGCTGCGTAAAATAAGACCCCCGCGCCCCGACAACCGGTCTAGAGTCTTATGTTACCTCTGACGGCGCCGATACGGCACCGCCGGGTCGAAGAAGTCCGGCGGGAGCGAAATGCCAGCGGCTCCAAGTTTCTCCTCAAACTTCGGACGGACACCGGTGGCCGTGAACGTCCCGAGTGTGCGGCCTTCAGGAGAAACTCCTTGCTTCTCAAACACGAACACATCCTGCATCAAGACCACATCGCCTTCCATCCCGGTGATCTCGGTGATGTGCGTCAAACGCCGAGCCCCGTCGCTGAATCGTGCCATCTGGAGCACCAACGTTATCGCCGACGCAATCTGTTTGCGGATGGCCTTTTCGGGCAAATTCAGATTGGCCATCAGGACCATCGTTTCCAGGCGGGAGATTGCATCCCGCGGACTACTTGCATGGACCGTCGTCAGTGAACCATCGTGGCCAGTGTTCATGGCTTGCAACATGTCGAGCGCTTCGTCGCCGCGAACCTCGCCCACGATGATGCGATTGGGCCGCATACGCAAGCTGTTGATCATGAGTTGCCGTTGCGTGATCGTATCCTTGCCCTCTGCATTGGGCGGACGACACTCCAGCCGAACCACGTGCCGTTGCTTCAGTCGCAATTCAGCCGCGTCCTCAATCGTGACGATTCGCTCTTTCTCGGATATGTATCCTGAGAGCACATTCAGGAGCGTTGTCTTTCCGGTACCGGTACCCCCGGACACAACGATGTTGAGACGTGCTTTTACAGCGCCGCTAAGCAACTGAAGCATCGGTTGCGTCAGCGTCTGAGTGGCCAGCAGATCGCGGTCGCTGATGGGGGTGTTCCCAAAGCGCCGGACGGAAAGATGTGGACCGTCGATCGCGAGCGGAGGAATGATTACGTTCACGCGGGATCCGTCGGCGAGACGGGCATCCACCATAGGCGACGATTCATCGACCCGCCGGCCAACTGCGGATACGATCTTGTGGATAATTTGCATCAGGTGAGCATTATCCTTGAAGATGATCCCACATTCTTCCAGGACGCCTGCGCGCTCGATATACACCTCCTTTGCGCCGTTCACCAGGATGTCACTGATGCTCGGATCCTGGAGCAGCGGCTCCAGCGGGCCCAGGCGGAAGACCTCGTCTAGGATCTCCAGCGAAAGCTGCTCCTTATCCGTTGTGCTCAAGGACGTTTTAGAATTCGACGCCAGCTCATGAATGACCGTATACACCTGGTGACGGGTTTGGTCATCGTGTTGCGTCGCCACCTTCTCCAGGTCTATGTGGTTCAGCAGTTCCCGATGGATTCCAAGCTTCAGGTCCAGATAGACGCGGAAATCCAGGTTACCTCTTCTCTTTGCGTCGTCTGAGAACAGCCGGTTCGGGACTGGAGCAGTCGACATGGATGTTTCACTCCGATAGGCTTGTTGCGCTTGGGGAGATTGCGGTTCCCTGCGTTAGGCCGCTCTCTTCTGCTTCGCCTTAAACGCCGCCCAACGGGCCTTCTGAGCAACTGCGATCTTCCGGCGGGCTGCTGCCGACATAGTACGCTTGGGCTTAATCGCGTTTGTCTGCCCACTCGCGGATCGTTTAGCCCAGCGCGCTTTCTGTGCGAGACTAATCGCCTTACGCCCTGCTGCCGATAGCTGGCGGCGCGTTGCGGGAGAAGATACTCGAACTGTTCCCGACTCGTTGCTGGTACTTGATCCACGGAGTGCTTTGATTGCCGCATCTAGACGGCCCAGTTCACTCTGGACCTCTGTACGGTGTGCTTCCAACTGATCCACTATGTCTGTCAGACTAGGCATGTATTATCCCTCCGAAGATATCTTAGCAGGCCGTAGCCACGCGGCCCAGAAGTCACGATAGCGGCGGAGGCACGACGCAAAAAAAGGGCGCGATGAGTGCAACCACCTTAAGAATCTCGATAGCACTCATCGACACTAAAAGATGCGAACGGGGCGAGTGACATCAACTTCCGGTTTGCCCTTCATCCGCGCATAGCCGGCATTCTTCTCAAGAAACTGGGTTTCCGACTATCTCTTCCACATTCCGCGTGATGCAAAAGAAAAGCCGCCCGAGACCCGAGCGGCTTTTCGGAGAAAGCAAAAAACAGTTAGTTCTGTACCACCCGCTGCACTGGGCACAGCCAATTTTCTACTTGCCAGTGCCCTTTAGACTTGAAGTCTGCGGACTACCAACAGCGCTGTCTGTCACATTCAACGACCCCGACAACGCGCCTGTCGCGGCTGGCTTGAAGACGACGCTGATTTTGCAACTGGCCTTGGCGGCTAGGCTCGTCGTGCAGGTCGTCGTGGAGACGCTGAAGTCCCCGGTCGTCCCGATCACGATACTGGTCAGCGCCACGCTCTGTTTGTTGGCCAGCGTAAACACTTTGGCTGCGCTCGTCGCCCCCACGGTTGTCGCGGCGTAGGTCGCAGTGGCGGGCGTTAACGTGGCCTGAGCAGTGCCGGTGCCGGTGAGCGGCACTGTCTGGGGACTACCTGACGCGTTGTCGGTAATCGTAACGCTCCCGGTGAGCGCTCCAAGTGACGCGGGAGTGAAGGTGACCGAGATGGTGCAAGTCTTTCCCGCCGCCAGCGTGGCGCCGCAGGGCTTCGTGCTAGTTTTGAGAGCGAAGTCACCACTGGCCGCGATGCCGGTGATATTCAGCGTCGCCGTTCCACTGTTCTTGAGTGTAACGTTCTTCGCCGCGCTGGTCTCGCCCTCGACAACGCTGCCAAAAGCCAGGGATGCCGGCGTGAAAGTGACCGCTGGAGCGCCAGTACTTGCGTTCACAGTAAGGCTAACCGTCGTGGTTTTCGTCAACGCTCCCGACACGCCTTGGATGGTCACCGTGACCTTGCCCGTGGTGGCCGAGGCGCTTGCCGCCAAGGTCAGCGTACTGGTCGTGGTGGCGGGGTTCGGAACGAAGGTCGCCGTCACACCGGTGGGCAGGCCCGAAGCAGAAAGCGTAACGCTGCCACTGAATCCGTTCGACGGGGTGATGGTGATGGTGCTTGCCCCGCTGTTGCCCTGCGTGATGGTCACGCTATTCGGATTCGCGGAAAGCGTGAAACTCGGACCGGATGCCGGCCAGTTGTTTACCAGGTTGGCGGCGTTGACTGAGCCAATTCCAGTTGCGAAGTCCCAGCCAGTTTGCGTGCCATAAGCCTTGTCGTACGCGCTCTTTGAAGTGGAAAGCACACCATACGAACCCGACGGCAGATAGCAATCGTAGGAGCCGGTACAGTTCACATCCATGTCACCCTGCGTCACATCATAGAAAACGCATGAACCTGCAACGGCATTTCCGAGAGTTGAATTGCAGGCGCTGTCGCCGCTGGTTCCGTATTCGGTGGCTGCGAGTGAGTAATAGACCGAATTCGGATTCCCCTGGCGAGCGCCGGTTTTCTGGTTCACGAGGGCCTGAATGCCAGCCATGATCGGTGAGGCAAACGACGTGCCTCCCGCTCCCGACCAGTTCTCAGGTGCACCAGTGCAGGCAGTGCCGCCATTCTCCACGTCGCTGTAACAGAACGGATAGTAGTGTCCCCAAACTCCATTCGCGGCAAAAAGCGATACGTCCGGGATGTCGCGCACGCCATCGCTGGGATTTCCGACCAGGGATTGCCATGAGGGCTTCGCCCATCCCGCGCACGTTCCACTGACTACGCCTCCTATGGATGGCGATCCGGTCGCGCAACCGCTGGGGCCACCGCTGCCAGAGGCTGTGGTAGTGTAATCATCTTCACCGGTAGCGCTGTTGCAGAAGCCGCTCGTTCCGTAGGTTTCGCTATAGCCAGAGGCCGTCGCAATCAACACGCTGGCGCAGGAATCGTTCCATGGAATCTCTGGGATATATGACTTAGCCGATTCATAGGTTGATGAGTTGGTGGAGCTCCAGTAGGTGGAATTGGTGCCAGCGTAGGTATCGCCAAAGTCCGTTCCACCCACCGACACGTTATAAGGAGTCGATGTGAAGCCACTGACTCCGATACCATACGTGGCATTGCTTTCATCCGCGTTGCAACTCGCAGCGCCCTCGTCGCCGGAGGAAACAAAGATCGAGACGCCCTCGGTAGCTCCCTGCTGATAAGTCGAGTTGTAAGCTGCATTGGCCGATGAGCCGTTTGCGGCTTCGCACTCTCCATAGCTGATGCTGACCAGCGCGGGCGGAGTGCTGCTTTCGTTCAGCAAGTTTTGCAGTGCCAGCAAACCACCAAACGTTGTCTCGGTATCGCTGCATGAAGCCAACTCGATGGCGGCGCTAGGGGCGGCAGCGCTGGAGTATTCGGCATCCAGGATTGCTTCTCCGTCGGCGCCATTGACCCCAGGGTCCGAGCAGTTATTGCTGCCGCTCGGCGGTGCCGGATGGACTTGGGTAAACGACCCGCTGGTGTAGGACGACAGGCCAAAGGTGGAACGGAAGGTGGTCCAATCGCTCGTGGAGTAGACGTCGGTATCTTCGATCACCACAATCGTCTGCCCTTGTCCTGAAGTCCCCGCGCTAAACAGCGGATTGAGATTGTAGATTGTCGCCATGTCGCCTGGGCCCACCAGGTAATAGCCGCCACCAACCGTGTAATTCTGGCGTGGTTTGTACAGAGTGTGTGGCATGAAGTTGTTCAGCGAGACGACGCCGACTACCGCCGGGGCTAGAGCGGCGGGAACCCGCGGATCGCTCATATTGGCGATGTGCTTGACGCCGCGCTCATCCAGTTGGTGAATTTCGGTATGAAACGCCGCGCGAACCTGGGCGGCGGTACCGGAGAAATCGATCAACATGCCGTTCGTGTAGTCGACGTTCACCTTGAGACCATGCGACTGCAGCCAACGCTTGATGGTGTCGCGATCCTGGTCCGCCACTCCGAAGCGCTCACCGAATTCCTGGGAAGTCAGCCATTGATGAAAACTTGGCGAGGACTTGTCGGTAAGCTGATCGATGAACAGTTGCAATTCCTGTTCCTGTTCCGGTGATCGCCGCAACTGAAGCAGCATGTGGTCCATTTGCAGGTTGTCAGCAACCCGCCCGCGGTCGTACTTCGCAACCGCCTCGGGGCGAGTATTGCCGCTCAGCGTTACAAGTTTGCTTTCATCCACATTCTGAGTTATCAGAATATGTCGGCTGCTCTCGGCCTCGGCCACGGCAAAAAGGAGCAAGGAGATAGATGCTAAAAGCACTAAGCGGCAAGAGGTACGCGAAAGCTGACAACGCATGGGAGTTCCTTTCGGAGGAGGGAAATTGTAAATCAGGGGTTGCAATCGGCAAGTCAAGCCCCGCGTGCCGGCGCGGTGGAAAAAGTATACATGAAAAACCGCCGAAATTTCTATCTTGATTTAATTGTTAAAGAGCTAAATTAAAGGCACCCTTTGGTCTTTTGGCTACTGCCTCAGGCGACTTGTCGTTACGACCCCCCTTGGATTTAATTAGTTTCGGTTAACCAACGGGAGCCCAGATCATTATCTTCAGAGGTGAGCCGAATCAATCTGAACGGGCCGAGCAGTCTGATCGTGGGGCTGGCCGCGGTCGAAAAATCGAAGCGGGTACCCCGTGAAGCATAGCGCAGAGATAGGCTCAAAACAGCGAAGGTCGAAGCGGCACAAAGCTGCGGCCAACCCCGGTGATCGCACCCGGTCGGTACACCGTCAGCAAAAGAGGGAAGAGCATGATATGGCGTTATCTCATTGAAGGTCCGTGGATCGTCTTTGTCGCATACTGGACGGCCGGCGCGCTGAAAACGCGCAGGACGGTCAGCAAGGAATCGTCCGGATCGCGCTATGGCACCCTCTTTTTGGAGATTATTGGCTTTGTTCTTCTTTTCAGCCACGTTGGAAAGGTCGGCTTTCTTGATCATCGCGTTGTCCCCCGAACAGAATCTCTAATAGCGGCAGGTGTCGCACTTACATGGGTTGGGATTGCTATTGCTCTATGGGCGCGTTGGCACTTAGGACAGTATTGGAGCGCCAGGGTCACTCTTAAAGAAAACCATAAGCTCATAAGCACCGGACCATATGCTCGTTTCCGGCATCCCATTTACTCCGGCATCGATCTGGCCGCGTTTGGCGGAGCCTTGGCGATTGACCAGTGGCGATGCGTCGTGGGGGTTGCCCTCATCGTCCTCGGCTATTGGCTCAAGGCGAGAAAGGAAGAATCCATGCTGGCCGCGCAGTTCGGGGAAGCCTTCCAAGAGCATTGTCGGCACACCGGGTTTCTGATTCCTAAATTTTAGTATGGGGCACAAGGCTGTGCTCTTTGAGTGTGACGTTTGCAAAGTGGTGAAACAGAAAAAGGGAATCGCTTCAAAAAAACGGGCACCAGTAGATTTTGAGGCCTAGAGTTCCGATGAAGGTTCCACTCGAAATTTACAATGGAGCCTTACCTGGAGAAGTCAGGTTGCTCCGAGCGGAATCGTTGCGATGTCCGTCCCGAGTTCAGCGTCGAGCTCGTATAGTTGGCACGACGAACCTACGGTGTTCCGTGGCCGGCCTTCCCGCCTTGATCATGACGATCCAGTGCCGCCCCGATTGTCTTTAGCAGCTTCCCATCCGCGGTGTCACCACTTAGTTCCCAGATCATTACTCCCTGCAAACCACGATCCTTTGCATACTTAACCTTGGTGCCGATGGATAACTCATCATCATATGTCCAGAAGGTGTTTCCATCGAACAGCCACGGAGCCAGTGATGAGGGGTCGCGATACATTGTGAACTTACTTTGAATAGAACCAATGTAGTTATAAAGAGCATCCTTCTGATCCGGTTCTCCTAGTTGAAAGAGCCCATGGTTTGTTGGAGCAACCTGAGTCCACGAGTAAGCGTAGAAAGGCAGTCCCATAAGCATCCGGGGCAGTGGGACACCAGCACTTTTGTAGGCCCAAATTGTAGCATCGACACTGCCATCGAACTCGGGATCTCCTGGGGCGTGGTAGAGCGGAGCCACCAGACCAGTTTTCTTGTTCCAGGGGCCGGCGTAATCGTAATTCATGATCCCGACCTGGTCCACATAGCGTGCGACGGTGGCCATATCAAGGTGCTGATAAGTATTGCGGCCTGTGCCCATAGCGACACTTAGCAAGTGATTTGGCCCAATCGCATCCAGTTGACGGCGGAACTCGGCCAATAAGGCAACGAAATTGTATTTGTCGGCTTCCAGAGGATACTCCCAATCGACATCAATACCGTCGAAAATGCCGGGGGCCTCAATCCCGTCGGCGATCTTTCCTTGAATGAACTGTTGAACACACGAAGTGACAAAGGAAATCCGATTTTCGGGTTGCGCCGCTTTCACAAACACATCCGCGTTGCCCTCAAGAGAAATCATAACCTTGAGGCGCGGATACAAGCGCTTAAGTTTCTGTAGCTGATGGAAATTCCCTTTGAGCGGGATATCGGGAGCATCGGCAGTGCCATCCACGCTATCGCCGGCGGAGAACGAATAAGTCAGATCGGCAACCGGGTCGGCCACGATACATCGATTATTGGCGATATTCCCCTGCGAGTAATTAATTTGATCAAGTATGGAAGCCGCGCCGTCCGCGACCAGATCCTTGAGAAAGAACTGCCGGCGCATGCTATCGCCCCGAAAATATCCAACTACGATCGGACGAGCCGCGACCGAACTTTGCTGCGCAAAAGACGGCGACGCGGCAATGCAGGGAGCGAAAACCATGAGGATTGAAAACAGTCGGGCGATATGCAGGCGGTCATTTCGCAGCATTTCCGGGACCTCCGACGGGATGGAGTCTGGGAATTCGCTCCTCAACCGAAGGCAGGGCAGGAAATGGTGCATGCGGTTCCTTCTGATACCAATAAGCGACAGAGAAGAAATTATCGGAACGATGATTGGCGTGACCGTGTTCAATGGTCGCCTTCAGACTTTTAGTGAATGGAATCGGCGAATCCAGATGGAATCGATATACGGAGGAGCGGCTGCCGGCTAACTCCGATCCTTTCACTGGCGCTCCGAATAGAGCGTAGGAGAAAGGACGGTCGCCAAAATCCCAGGCCCCAAGAAAATAGTCTTCCGACCCGGTGCCGTTGATGGAGGGCAGCTTTTCTCCATCGACAAAAAACATGTCGTCGCCCTCGCCCCACCAGCCATCCTGATTCTGAAGGACGGACATAGTAACACCTACATAGTGTCCCTGCCCGGCGGCTTCCAGCCACACATAGTTGCCTTCTCCGTCAAGATTCTTCTTTGCGGTCACAGCGGGCGTGTCATTCGATGTCCAATCGCTGGTCCATCCTTTGTTCGGCGTCGCCTGGCGATACTGGGCGTGGAAATACATGGTGTCGGCGGGCAGGTCTTTATTCAAAGCCTGATAATCGATGTTGAAATAAAAATCATCGAGATTCTCGCTTCCCTCGTTGGTGACGGTAATGCGCGCGTGCTTGCGAAAAGGCATCGGGAAAAAACAGTTCAGCGCTTTATCTGGGGCCACAGCCAGTGGCATAGATTCAAATTGAAAGTAGTCCCCCAGGCCGAGACCGAAGAAGTCGCCCAGTGGAGTTTCCACGCTGGGAGTTGCTTCATCGTCCCAATACATGCGCAGGACAAGTTTCTTGAGGTGATACTGCTCCGATGCACCGAAACCGATCCAGATGTGGGTGATGATTCCGGGACCGGGATCGTCGAGCAACGCAATTGTATTTTTGGCGGCAATCTTGACGAAATCGTCGTTACCACCGGTGCGATCGTAACTCGACACCCGTTTCTGGACATAGTTATGAGGCGAGATAAGGCCGGAAAGCAATGTGCTTCGACCGCCATCCGTCTGGGCCTGGGCTGAGACGCACATCGCCAGGCACATCAGCAATGTGCTGACGAACAGCGTGTTTCCACCTATCTTTCTCATCGAGTAATCCGTGCGATGTAAACTCCAAAAGGCTCCAGGGAAACCTGACCCAATTGGCCGGCGGGAGGAGCGGCTAAGGTCGTCAGCAAAGAAGCGGTCTTGGCGGAAGGGAAGCCTTGCGCCGTGAGATCGAAACCGATCTGTTGCTTTGCGTTCGACATATTAAGAACAACCAGCACCGCTTCATCCTTGTAACGGCGAAGATAGGAGAGAACGTCAGGGTTGTCTTGATTGAGCGCGACATAGTCTCCGTTTATCAACGCGGGTTCGTTATGGCGCAGGGCCAGGAGGCGCTTATAAAATTGCAAGACGGAATCGGGGTCTTTCAGTTCGCTCGCGACATTGTGGGTTTTGTAACTCGCGGGAACGGGTAGCCAGGGAGTAGCTTGGCTGAAGCCGGCATTTGCCGAGTCGTTCCACTGCATTGGAGTGCGTTCCCCATCGCGGCCTTTTTCCTTTGGCCATCCAGCTATACCAATGGGGTCCTTTACATCCTCCTTACGCACGGGATCGTTGTTCTCCATGCCCAGTTCTTCGCCGTAATACATGACGGGTGTGCCACGCAGCGTGAGATACAGTCCGGCCATGACTTTGGCGATTTGGTCATTATGTTTTCCGTCGCCGTAGCGATCGTAAGAACGCGGCATGTCGTGGTTACCGATCACATAAACAGGCCAACCCCCGGTGGACTCCGCGTTTGCAATCTGGATGCGAAAGTCTTTGGGCGAGAGTTTATCGATCTGGCAGAACATGAAATCCATCGGCATTTGGATTTCATCATTGTGGTCGCCGTAATATTCCTTGAGTTCGTCTCGATTCGAAGTATAAGTCTCGCCTACCAGGACGGCATCATATTCATCCGCGACTTTGCGCAATTTCTTCAACTCAGTGTGGACTTCGGGTAACTTGTCGTTGAATTTGTTATCCATGTTAGGGTCGCCGAACTCGTTCTTGCCCTCTAACAACGGATTGTCATGAAGCTTGGGATCCTCGAATAAGAGATCGACCGCGTCAAGACGAAACCCGGAAACACCGTGTTGGTACCAAAAGCGCGTAACATCGAACATGGCCTTTTCAACCGCTGGGTTGCGCCAATTGAGATCGGGCTGGCCGACGGCAAAAAAATGATAGTAGTACTGACCGGTCTTAGGGTCTAACTGCCAGGCCGACCCGCCAAAGCCGGATAGCCAGTTATTGGGCGGAACGCCCGGTCCCTTGCCATCGCGCCAAATGTACCAGTCCCGATGCTCCGAGGTCCGCGACGATGCGGAATCGAGGAACCACTTGTGCTGCGGAGAAGTGTGGTTGATCACAAAATCCAAAATGATCCGGATATCGTGCTTCCTGGCATCGCTTGCCAGATGTTCGAAGTCATTCATCGTTCCATACATGGGATCGATGTTCTCGTAGTCGGCAACGTCATAACCAAAGTCGACCTGAGGCGAGGGAAAGCACGGTGTAATCCAAATTGCATCCACTCCCAGATCCTTCAGATAATCAAGATGCGAGTCGATGCCCTTGAGATCCCCTATGCCGTCATTGTTACTATCGGCAAAGCTGCGAGGATAAAGCTCATAAAATACCGCATGTTTCCACCACTCGTGACCTTCCGCGTCAATGGCCCGCTTCTGTGCCTGAGCAGCAGAAAGTAAGAGGCTGACGCCCGCGAACAATACGATGATTCCCTTAAGATTCCGAAGCATTTGACCAGCTTTCCTTTGTGTTCAAGATCTCGAACTTCGCGTTCTTCAACGCAGCTTTATTTCCCTGCAAAATGAAACACCACTGAGGCCTGCGCATCGCCGCCTGGAGCGTCCGCCGGAAGCTGCACGTGCACTTTGGCTGCCGGCTGGGCAGTCTTGTCGAACCGGGCGCCCTCAACCGAAGAAATCTGACTTGCGTTCCAAGCCGAAAGCTCATAGCTTTGGCCCGCTACGCCCGAAAGCTGCAATGTCAAAGTGTCCCGCGCCGGCGTCCACGATTCGGAAATCACGCGCAGCCCTCGGCTCCTACTCCCCAACGGCGGAAGCGTCGGCGACCAACTTAGCTCGAAATTGTTTTCTATCTTCACCTCAACCATATTCTTGCCGGCGCCGATCGGTAGGTTCATGGTCACGTGCTGGTCCGATGAGTTAGTTTCCAGGTGAAACGGCAGCTTGCGGCCATTGAATTGAACCTGTTTGATCCGCGCACGCAAGCTTACCGCCGGAGAAAACTCCACGGAACATGTTTTCGCGCCTGTCGACTGCACTTGCAGCCGGATCACGTCAGCTGTGCGGTAGTAATGTAGATTCAAAGTCCCGCCGCCAAGCCGTACGTTCTCGACCGAAAACGAATTCCAATCCGCCGGTACGTGTGGAGCGAACACTAAATGACAACTGGCCGCGTCCGTGCTGAGCCCCAGCAATCCGCTGAGGAGCGGATTCACAACCATCGCCGCCGACCAAATCTGATGAGGAGATCCAGTAGCGAGGGTCTGGTAGTAGTCGCCGGAAAGAACTTCCGTGACATGGCCAAGCGACCCGTCTAAAGCGAGCAGCGCGTTGGCTCGCAAATTCGCATAAGCCGGAAGCGGGCGGTGATAACGGTACTCGCCGATCGCGGCCCAGCCCGTGAACAGCGGCCAAACCGTTCCGAAGTGATATCCACCCGGGTCATAGTTGGGATCGTTTGAAGACATAATCCTCATGCCCCAATCCGCCTGGTGGTCGAAGCCGGCAAGCGTCTCAATCATTTTTTGCGCGTGCTCATTGTTGAGTTGCCCGAACCACATGGGGACGGCCGCCAGAACACTTGCCACATCCAGGCGCTTGCCATTCGAGTCAAGGGCATAGGCGTAGATTTGTTTGTCAGCGGACCAGAAGGTTGTGTCCAACAGGAGATTCTGCCGGTCGAAAGTCTGCGCCAGCTCACTAGCGACATCTTCCTTACCCACAAGATGAGCTAAATGCGAAAGCGCTTTTGCCGCCTCGACTCCCAGCGATGCCTGATATAGCTCGCTCTGCACCGGATACAGCGGTCCTCCTTCGATCCAACCGGTGCCAACGCCCGCGTTTTGAGCGAGTCCCCGGCTGCTGAATGTGGATTGGAGAAATCCGTATGCTTTCCAAAGGCGATCCCACCGCTCACGGGCGAATTCGACGTCTCCACTGCGCGTGACATAATCGTCCGCCGCAATAATGAAGAGCGGAGTCGCATCCGCCGATGCGAATGCCCATTCCGTTTTGAACCAGTCTGTAAAACTGGCGCTTTGAGCGATCTCATGAGGGATCTTGCCATCGGCGCGCTGGTACTTACTTAGGAACTCCAGCGCACTGCGCGCATTCGAAAAATCGCCTTCCGCATTCAGAGCCAGCGAAGTCCACTCGGCATCCCGGCCGAAGAACCAGGCAAAGCCAGGACGATAGTCGCCACGCGACGTGTCAAAGCCCGCCAGCAGCCCTTTGCCCAGAAACGGGTTTTCGGCGACGCCTTGCAACATGCTCACCCTCGCCCAGTCGTACGCACTTTCCAGTTGAGCGTCAGGAAGATGAACGCTTACCTTGTGAGCCAGATAGTCGCGGTAATACGCGGCGGAGTCGGACAGGAGGCTGGCATAGTCTTTCGACAAATGCTCGTAGGTATTCGCCAGCGGCTCACGGCCGGTAGACGATGCGGCAATAACAATGAACTTTATGTCTGTTCCCTTCGCCGTCGGACCCAAAACAAAAGAGTTTTGGCGGGAAATAAAATAGTTAGTGGAGTATTCCTCGGAGGTTTTGCCGGCGGATGGCGATCCGACCAGCGCGTCGTACTTACCCCCATCGTCCGCGAAGTGGAAGGCGCGCAGAGCTGGGTCCCACGCCTCGCTCGCGTCGCCAAATGTGGCTGGCCACTCCAGTTGAAAATCGCGCTCGAAGACCGCTTCGATCTCCAAAGGTTTGGTGGTGTCAACCTCCAGGGCGATGATGACGCCCGGTTCATGCACAGGGACAAACAAGGTTTCCCGCACCGAAAAATTGTCCCCAGCATAGACAATGGTCGTCGATTCGGGGCGGACAATCAATGACCGGGCCTGCGTCTCTGCCGGCACGACTGCGCCGTCCACGTGAAATCGCAAGTGGAAATCACTCAGGATTTTGAAGGGATAGACCCACGCCTCGAGCGTTCCCTGCTCATTTCCCCAAATGCCCGCTTGCGTGCCTAATGCCGACACAAACTCCCACGCGCGAACCGACCGCGAGAGTTCCAGTGACTGCCCAGGCGGAACGGCAAATACGAACGAGCACATCAGGGCGACGCAACAAGCCAGAGTAAGTGCCATCCTGGCCCACGATCTTCTTCTCATTTGCCGAATCCCACGCCGGGCATGCGGTTCTGCCTTCCTAGTGCCGCACATTAGTTGACCGGCGGCAGACTTGCTGCATACATCTCATCCAGCAGGTCCTGCGAATGGCCGTCGTAGTCCGCATCGAGCGACCACATAAACGTACCGCCAATATTTTCCTGCCAATCTACGAACCAT
>JBAVYO010000203.1:0-37774 GCA_049698855.1 Terriglobales bacterium | reverse complement strand
GCTATTCCCTTGACTCAATTTGAGAATCCAGCGTAGGGTCAAGAATGTAATCCAATTGTTTTCAGTCATTTAACGTATGGCGGACGGTGTGAACTGACAACCACTGTCGGAAATTCCGGCGTCGGGGGGCAGTCTCAATCTGACGAGGCGTTCCAGCGACTTTTGCTGGAGTTCTCCCGCGTGGCCTTCCAGAGCGGCGATTCAAGCCAGCTCGTACGCTCTTTCTGCCACCTCACGCGCATTTTCTTTCGGGCCAGCGGCTGCTTTTTATGGAGTCGTACCGCCGAGGCGGAGTTGGTGGGCGCCGAAGCCGATGGAGATCAGGCCGCGAGCTTTCGGGGTACGTGCCTGCGCGCGGAAACACAGTCGATTGTCTGGGAGGCCGTCCACAAACGCCAGACACTAGCCCTTCACCCGCCGAACGTAGCCGGAGATCCCTTTCTGGGCGGGAAAGGGGTGAGAGCTGCAATGGCTGCGCCTGTGCTGGTTGGTGGCGAAGCCCGTGGCGCCATTGCGTTCGTGCGGACCGATGATGCTTTCGCGTTTGACGATAACGACATCGCCAAACTTACGATCCTGGCCGCGCAGCTGGGGGTCGTACTCGAGACTCTACGGCTGAATCAACTTGCGCAGGAAGAACATCGCCGCGCGTCGGTGCTGGTTGACATGGCAACCGCGATGCACAGTTTGCCGGAGTCATCCACCGTGATGGAGGGGATCGCCGACCGTCTTCGCAAGCTTCTGCATTCGCCGGCGGTGTTGATTTTTGTGCAGCGCGAGGAGCTTTTTCAGTTACAAGCGGTTTCGACGGACGCGCCTCATCTTGCACAGGTCATTCGAACGCGAGCTGGCGAACATAATCTGCGGTCGGCGCTTGAGATCGCGACGCGTGCGGTCAGCGCCGGAAAATCGATTACGGTGAATGTCGACGGGGCGTCGCACTTCGGAGAGGATATTGGGGCAGGGGCGCTGGTCGCAGCACCGTTCCGCACCTCGCGTTCGCATGGCGCAATTCTCGTTTATCCACGCGCTTCCGGACCCTTCACACAGGAAGAGAAGACGCTGGTCTCAGCTCTGGCCGGATTGGGGGCGGTGGCGGTTGCAAACGCCGAGCTGTATGGAATGACGCGGGCTCAGGCCCAGGAACTGCATGACATGCTCGAAATTTCGGGCGAACTCAGATCGGCGGGGAATTCCGACGAGTTCATGCGGAAGTCGGTGGGACGCGCTGCCCGGTTCCTGGGGTTTGAACGCTGCTTTATCGGACTCATGGAGGACGCGAAATTTCACATACGCTGGGGATTCGAAAACGGCGCCGCACGCTCTCTGGACGTTCCTCTTTACGAAGGTACGGCAACGCAGAATCTCAAGCAGAAAAAGGTGTTTTACACCGAAGATGCGGCGACGGTTCCGGGTGTCAACCGGGAGTTCATCGCGGCGTTTCGGATCAAGCAATTTCTGGTGGTCCCGCTGCTTGGTTCCAGCGGAGATGTTCTTGGAATGTTCGGAGTGCTGGATCGAATCGAAGACGGACCGATCAACCACGAGGATATTCGTCGCGCCCAGGCATTGGCGGCACAAATTGCCATTGAACTCGAGCTCACGCAAAATCTGCACAATGCCGAACAGCAGCGGCACCGAACCGAAGCTCTGGTCACACTCGCGCTCGAACTGAATACGGTTCTGCATTTGCCGGAATTCATGCGCAACTTTGCATCGCGCGCAGGCACATTACTGGGCGGCCGTGCGGCAGCGCTCAGCCTTTTCGAAACGGCGGAAATCGAGACGGTGGTCGTGTGCGGCGCGTCGGAACTACAGGACAAGCCGCTGGTTCGGCGGCTGGCGGAGGGGTTGCGCTCCGCGCTGCCGAAATACACAGCCGATATCTCATTCGCGCCGGCGGGCGAACTGCTGGGGGCTTCGCTCGCCTCCATGTTGGAGTGGACGGATTGTACGCTGGTGCGGCTGGCGGGAACATCGGGCGAACTGGTGGGCCTTCTTTGCCTGGCGGATCGAGGAGCGGCGCCCAGCGCCGAGGACAGCCAGTTGATGCGCGCGATTGCGGGCCACGCCAGCATCGCGCTGGAAAACGCCTGCCTGTTTACTCGCATGCAGCAGGCAAACCGGCACTGGACGGACGTTTTCGATGCGATCAGCGACTTCATCGTCGTACACGACGAGCACCACAATATTCTGCGTGTTAACCGTTCGCTGGCGGAACTGATCGGGCTGGAACCGGAACAGCTGATCGGAATTAACATGCGGGCGCTCGACGCCCTGACGACCGGCACGGCGCCGCATTCCTGCCCGTTCTGCCGCTCTGGCGAAGGCCTGGATGAGTACATACAACCGACGCTGGAGCGCATATACCTGGTGTCGACCTCTCGCATTCATTCGGCGACACCCCAGACCCGGGCCCCTGGGTCGAGTAATACGCCGATGGGCAACGCTCAGACGCAGACCGTACATGTATTGAAAGACATCACGGATCGCCGCGAAGCCGAGCGCCGCTATCGCGAACTCTTCGACAATATTCAGGAAGGAATATACGTTTCGACGCCGGAAGGGCGGTTCATTGAAGTCAACGATGCGCTGGTCCGCATTCTGGGCTACGACAGCCGCGAGGAAGTGCTTCAGTTGGACATTGCGACTTCGCTTTATTTTTCTCCGCAGCGGCGGGAGGAGTTGGCGGAACAACTTCGGCAAACCGGTGAAATGCACAACCAGGAAGAAGTGCTGCGCCGCAAGGATGGTTCCCCCGTCAATGTGTACATGAATTGTTATGCGATGCGCGACGCCGGCGGGGGCGTGGTGCAACACCGCGGTCTGATGCTCGATATCACCGGACTGCGGCAGTCGCAAACGGAGTTGCAAAAAGAGCGCGACTTTTCCGGCAAGATCCTGAGCCATACGCAGAGCCTGGTCCTGGTCACCGACACAGAAGGCGTTATCAGTTATGCCAATCGCCGCTGGAGCAGCCTGGGATTCCAGCAGAGCCAGGTTGTGGGCCATCCGTTCCACGAATTTTGCGCAGCCCCACGCCGCGATGCCTTGCGGGAAGCTTTGGCCGCGGTGGCGCGTGGGCAGCAGATTGATAACTTCGATCTCCCGCTGGTTCGCAACGACGGCGCGAGCGGGCAGTTCACTGTGAACCTGAGCCCGATCGGCGGCGAGGATGGGAAAGTGACGAGCATTGTGGTGGTCATGACCGATGTGACCGACTCCGCCGTATTGCGGTCGAAGCTGGTGCATGCAGAGAAAATGGCCGCGGTCGGGCAGTTGGTATCAGGCGTGGCGCATGAGGTGAACAATCCGCTGACCGCGATCCTCGGTTTCACCGACCTGCTCATGGAGAATCCCGACATCCCAGAGAGTGCGCGCCATGACTTGCGCGTAATTTTGCAGGAAGCGCAGCGGACGAAGCAGATTGTTCAGAATCTGCTGAGCTTTGCCCGGCAGATGCCGCCGCGCCGTCAGCCGGTGCAATTGAATTCCATTCTCAAGCGCACGGTGCAGCTGCGTTCCTACGATTTCATCAGCCACGGCATTCAGGTGGTGGAGCGGCTGGATGAATCCTTGCCCGATATTGTGGGCGATTCGCACCAGTTGCAGCAGGTATTTCTGAACATTCTGAACAACGCGTATGACGCGGTTCGTGAGTGCGGGCGGCCGGCTCGCATCGAAATTATGAGTGCACGGACGGAGAACGGCGTGGAAGTTTTGTTCCGCGACAATGGAATCGGTATTGCCGACCCGGATCGGATTTTCGATCCATTTTTCACGACCAAGGACGTAGGCAAGGGGACGGGTCTTGGCTTAAGCATCTGCTATGGCATCGTCCACGAGCACGGCGGAGAAATCCTCTGCCACAACAATCTCGAATCCGAGGGAGCTACGTTTATCGTCCGCCTGCCGATGGCGGCCGGCGCAGCTGCAGGAGACTGAAAATGACGCAGACTGGAACTATACCCGCTTGTGCACCCGTGCTACTGATTGAAGACGAACCGGCCGTGATGGTTTTTGTGCGCTCCGCGCTGGAGCGCAACGGCTACTCGGTAGTGTCGACCGAATCCGGCGCCGATGCGCTGCGCATTCTTGCCGACGGTAACTTCCAGGGAGTGGTTTCCGACATGCGGACGCCGGGAGGCGTGGACGGAGCGCAGGTCTATGCCTGGATCGCGCAAAACCGGCCGGCGCTCGCCGCCAGACTGGTCTTCATCACCGGGGACATTGCCAACGAGGAGACGGCGGCGACGCTGAACCGCACCGGCGCGCCTTGCGTCGTCAAGCCTTTTCGGGTTGCGGATTTCATTTCTGTTGTCGAACAGACCATGGGGAAGGCGGTGCGATGACACACGATTTCCGAATCCGGTTGCTCATTGTGGATGACGAAGAGCCGATTCGACGACTCTGCATGACGGTCGCCGAATCGCTGGGTTTTTCCTGCCTTGAGGCCGAGAGTGGCGAAGCTGCGCTCGCGCTCCTCGACGAGCAACCGATTCACATGGCGCTCACCGATATGGTCATGCCCGGCATGAACGGACTGGAATTCCTGGAGCGGGCGAAGCGCGTTTGCCCGCGCATGGAAGTGGCCGTGATGACTGGGCATGGATCGGTGGAAACGGCGGTACAGGCGATGAAGCTCGGCGCCTACGACTACATCGCCAAACCGTTTGCGCCGCTCGACGAATTGCGCATGTTTCTGCGGCGCATGGCGGATAAGGTTCGCCTGGAAGAAGAGAATCTGTTTCTTCGCGAACGCTCGGAAACTGAGATGGCGATGTTTGGTATTGTCGGCAATTCTCCAAAAATTCAGAGTGTGCTGAACATGATCTCGCGTCTCAAGGACACGCACACTCCGGTCCTGATTACAGGGGAAAGCGGCACCGGCAAGGAACTGGTGGCGCGCGCGTTGCACTTCAGGGGCAATCTTGCCAGCCAGCCGTTTGTCGCGGTGGATTGCGGATCGCTGGTTCCGGCGCTGATTGAAAGCGAATTGTTCGGCTACGAAAAAGGGGCATTCAACGGAGCGGTCCGCTCCAAGCAGGGACTGCTGCAATCGGCGGACACGGGAACCCTTTTTCTGGACGAAGTGAGCGAACTGCCTTTGGAAGTGCAAGCCAGGATGTTGCGCTTTCTCCAGGAAAGAGAAGTGCGCCCCGTCGGCAGCGACGGAAGAGTAAAAGTGGATGTGCGCATTATGGCCGCGACCAACCGCGATCTTGAAGCGGCGTGCAAGAAGGGGACGTTTCGCAAGGATCTGTTCTTCCGCCTGAATGTGGTCACAATTTCTCTGCCGCCGCTGCGCGAGCGGCGTTCGGATATCCCAATCCTGGCGAATTGGTTTTTGGAACGCTTCGCTCCGGGACGCGGGGTGCAGATTTCCGGCGGCGCTATGAAAGCCCTGCTCGCTTATGGCTGGCCGGGCAACGTGCGTGAATTGGAGAACTGCATGGAGCGCGCGGTCGCTCTTACCGATCAGCGCGTCCTTGGTGCGAACGATCTGCCGCCGGCGATCGCGCGCGCCGAAGCCGATTCCGTTCGCGATCCGAACGTCTTCAGGGAATTCGGTACGCAATCGACCAGCGATCTGGAGGATCTGGAACGCGCCACTATTGCGCGCGTTTTTACGGAGGTCCACGGAGATAAAGTGAGAGCCGGCAAAATGCTGGGGATCAGCCGGGCCACGCTCTACCGCAAGCTCAAGAGATATAACATCGGGGTGCGGGAAGGGGCGGCGAGAGCGGCCGCGTTACAGTAGAGCAGGTGGCGCCTAACTTACTTCCACGATAGAGAGAAAATGGAGATACAGACCCAGCAGGTTGGCGCGTTTCTGTCTGTCGCCTTTTAACTTCTCTCTTTAACTCTGCGACTGCTTGACGAAAATCGATTTCGGCCGTTGCTACGCCTGTCGGTACGAGGAACAGGCGCCAGACCTGGAGTTTGATTAGTTTTCTAATCCAGGACAATTTTCGCCAGTTGTGCCAATCTGAGTCACTCTGTCCCCATCTTCTTAGGGAATTATTAGAGTTCCTCCCGGCGACTCGCTGCTAAGGAGGTTATTTTGTTGAGCTTGCTCCTTGGTTCATGACCTGCCCGAATATGGCGGTGATCGTGCACGACCGAATTCTGATAAAGCAGGCCGGGTCTCCTTGCAACTCCTCCAAACGGGAAGAGAAGGTGGCTCGCCTGCTCAGCTTTGGAGTTGAGGTTAACCGTGCCAAACCAGGCAAGCGCGGCTGTCCGTGCGCTCGAAGCCGACATCGTCAGCCGTTTGGCCAAGTTCTTTCCAGGAGCTACGGCGGTTCGCATCCCGATTCAGATAAGCGGCAGCAATCGGCCCGATTCTGAGGACGGCAAAGCGACTGGAAGTCGCTGGTGTCCGATCGAGGAAACAATCATCGAATTCGGCACGCCGCGGGAGATTTTGTTCTTGGCGAAGCATCGGCTTGAGTTCGCCGATGTGGTTCTGGTGGAAAGCGAAGATGGATTGCTACGCGCGGAAACCTCGGTGGTTGCCGCACAATATTACCCGGAGCGGACCGTGATCGCGGCTCGCTTTCTGAAAGACGTTCCCAACTGGATTGTGAAATCATGACTGGAATGCAACCCGCCTCCCAGAATTCCTCCGAAGAGCGCGCCTCGGTATTGCAGGCCCTGCAGCCGATTTATGCCGCGTTGGCGCGCGAATTTGTGCTCGACGTTGATGAGTGCCCGTTTGAACCGGAGTCGGCATCCAAAGCGGCTGTGGAAGCCGAAGAGTGGCTCGGCCAGGTGGACTCGAAAATTCAGGTGCATCAGTTGCGGCAGTTTCTCCAGACGACGCCGCTTGCGAACGAATCGGCCCTGCGGAATCTGATCTTCCATCATCTGCAAAAGACGGCGAAGTCGTCGGTGGACCGCGATAAGATCGATTTCCTGATTGTTCAATATTTCTCGCTGTGCGCGCCCGGAGGCGGGGAAGAGGCCAGCCTCGAATTCATCGGCCAGGTTCTGGAGCCCGTGTTGGGCACGCAGCCAGCCGAGCTTCCTTCCTGGCTCGGACCGCTTGAAAGCCTGATCCAGACAGCCTCACGGTGCCGGCGCTTGAGCGAACTTTTGCACGGCGGAACGCTGGAGCAGGGCCGCAGGCTCAAAATGCAAGCCGGGGAACGATTCTACGAGCCGGCCGTGATGATTGCCTTCGCGCGGTTCAGTTTCATGATACGGCGCGTCTTCTTCCGGTTGATGCAGGACGATTTGAACGCGATTCAGACGGGATTGCGCGAACTGGAGCGGCGCGGGGTCTCAACCATCGACTGCCGCAGGGCGCAGTTTTCAGCGGAGGAATCGACCAGCCGCTTGCGTTTGATTTGCCGGTCTTGGAAAGTCATGTTCCACGCGGAATATTCTTCGGGCCAGCCGCTGCGTATGCTGGTCGATCTGCGCGCTGCCGTGGATGACGCGCTGGGCGGATCGCAGCCGACGGAAGGAGAGCCACATGCCTTTGCTGCGTCCGCGGGTGCTGATTCAGCTACTGAAGAGCACAAACAAACGACCGAAACGTAGTATCGCGTGAAGGCTAGATCACGCGAATTTCAGATCACGTAGCCTGTCGCCCTTAATCCCCATTGGTCTGGCCGCGCTGTGTGCTTCTTAGCAGGCCAAGTATTTTCTGGACGAAAGTCCGGCCTCGGCGGCTAAAGAGGCTGCGGAAAAAGTCATTTGCGCGGCGAGATTTCCCTCAGCGGCTAAAGGCCGCTATTGATTTAGCTCGACTTACGGCACGAGTAGAACTCGTGCCCTTCCCAACCCGCCCTGAATCGAATTTTTTCGCAGCCTGTAAAGGCGACGCCAAAAAACAGGCCAGTTATCGCAGCGCTGAAAGCGCCGCGCCACCCAAAATCAACACCAAACCGAGTTTGTCAGCAGTCTGCTAAGAAAGCGCTCGGTCACACTTATCCTCGAATACATACAGATTCTCACAATTAGCCGCGTGAGGCGCGAAAAGGAACGACGCCTAAGGCCAGCAGCTCAGAGCGCAATCGTACGGGGACTCCAGATGTGCCATGTGAGGGAAGCAGAATAGAAAGATAAGGGCGGCGACGATCACGCAGAGAAGGCTGAGCCGCACCTTCAAGACGCGCTGCGGCAGATCTTTAAGAGCTGCGGCGATTGCAACTCCCATGAACGTAGAAGCCGCAAAGTAATAGTAGTAATACAGACTTTTTTGCGGTGTGAACGCCCACTGCAGCAGATTGGTTGCGTAAAGCAAAACAAGAAATGTCTGAGGAAAGGACCTGCCGAAACGGCGCGCGCAGAAGGCGATCGCCAGCAGTCCTCCCCACATCACAGCCCAATTACCGACGAGATAAGAGAGCGCACGCTGCGGGGAGACCTGTAGCAGCCAGGAGTACCAGCTACAAGCGATGGCAGGATTGCCCGCAGTGGCGCGATGGAAACGCCAGATGAATGCGTTCATCGAAATAAGGTCGTGAATCTCAAAGGGCCGATGAAGGCTGCGACTTAGAGGCCAGTAAGTCAGGCTGTAGGAGACAGCGGGGACGATCAAAAGAGCGCCAACAAAAAAGGGAGGGCCGATCTCCCGCAGGTTTGCTTGGTAACGGCGAATCTGTGTATTCGTTGAGCGATCTCCGAACCAGAAGAGGGAGAGGCCCAGGAGAATCACAACGGCGAGTGTATCGACGCCGTTCCATTTGCAGGCACAAGCCAATCCGAAAGCCACACCCGCTAAGACGAGTAGAATGCGGCGCTTCCTCACGCTGGCGTTTTCCGCGTCGAGAGCGGCGGCGAATGCCACCAGGCCCCATATCAAGAAAGCGACGAGAAAGATATCCATCATCGCGATACGCGACATGACGTAGAGAAAGTTGTTGAACAGAGTCAACAGAGCAGCCGTAAGAGCAAGGGCGAAATCGTGCAGCAAGAAATCGGTCCACAAGAAGATGCCCACTACGGTGAAGGCACCGAAGAGCACGCTCATCGCACGCCAGCCCCAGGGATTGTCGCCGAAGGTTGCAATGCCGGACGCGACGATAAGTTTGCCGAGCGGTGGCACCTCGGGAGTCGGATCAGCGGCACTAGCCAGGAAGGCGTTCGCCGCGGAGATGTAGAGCGGCTCATCGTAGTAAGGTGCTGGCGGATTATTGACGTTCCAGAGAAAGAGGACGAGGGAAGCGAGGCCCAAGGCGAGCGCGGCCAAGGTTCTTACTCGGGCCGTTGCGGAAACAGCTGGGACCGCTGTGGGATATATCGCCCATGCGCGGGCGCGAGACACAAGGCTACTCCTCCCCGGTTATTGTCAAAAGCGCAAAAACCAGGGTCAGACTGGACGATATGCAAAGCGGAAGATCGCCTCAAGTGACGATGGTACTCGACTATCAAACAGTCGAATTCTCACGAGAAAGCGAGCTCCTTTGCCCGCTGAACCGCCTTGACGACCGCCTTAATCAGCGTGACGCGCAGCTTGCCTTCTTCGAGTTCCAGAATGCCGTCGATGGTGCATCCAGCGGGCGTGGTGACGGCGTCCTTGAGAAGCGCCGGATGGTCGCCGGTTTCGAGCACGACGCGCGCTGCGCCCATGGTGGTTTGCGCGGCTAGAAGTGTAGCGATGTCGCGTGGCAAGCCGACTTTCACGCCTGCTTCGGCCAGCGATTCGAGGATGATGTAAATGTAGGCTGGGCCGCTGGCGGAAAGGCCGGTTACGGCATCCATGTGCTTTTCGTCCACGATCACGGTGCGGCCGACTGCGGAGAAAAAAGTCGTCGCCAGTTCCAGGTGTTGCTTCTGCGCAAACTGACCTTTGCACAGGCCGGTCATGCCTACGCCGAGAGCGCATGGAGTATTGGGCATGGCACGCACCACCGGAATGTCTTGTTCGAGGCCGCGCTCGATCATGTCAGTGGGCACGGAAGCGGCGACCGAAACCAGCAAGTGATCGCGCGTTACCA
This sequence comes from Terriglobales bacterium, assembly GCA_049698855.1. GTDB lineage: Bacteria > Acidobacteriota > Terriglobia > Terriglobales > Acidobacteriaceae > Acidiflorens. The sequence goes on along the minus strand of JBAVYO010000203.1, from coordinate 27,824 downwards.
CCGGGCGAATCTCGCGCACGACGTCCGCCACAACCTGAGGCTTCACGCAGAGAAAAACGATGTCGGCGTTGCGCACGGCTTCCGCGTTATCGGTGCCGGCATGCACTTTGAGCTTGTTCTTGAGCAATGCCGCGCGTTCCGCGTGGGCCGCGGTCACCCAGGTTTCACTCGCCTTCAGCAATCCGTCGCGCAGGAACGCCTGCAGCAGGATCGATCCCATTTTTCCAGCGCCCAGGATGGCGACTTTTTTACCGCCGACACGTTTCCGCATAACGATCTCCCAAGTGTGAATGACTTGATTGCTTTACCAGACTACACCGCCATCGCGAATTTGGATTCATAAGCTGGAGTCGGGAAATTCTTTGTTTTACACGAGCCCTGAGATGCTCTGACTAACTAGCCGCAAAAAGCGGAAACCACAGGGTACACAGAGTTGCACGGGGGATATCAGAGGCTTAATCAGAACTTTCTAGCCTTCAACCTCGCCCGACTTGCGCACCATGGCAACAATCTCACGCCCGATGGGCAACGACGCGGTTGCGGCGGGCGACGGCACGTTCAGAACATGCAGGAATCGCTCGCGCGCGAGGAAGCGAAAATCATCTACCAGAGTGCCATCCGGCGCGACTGCCTGGGCGCGCACGCCCGAGCCACCGGCCGTCATGTCTTCCATGCGAACCTCGGGCACAAGCCGCTGGCAGGATCGCACGAATTTGTGCTTCGACCAGCTTCGCCGCATCTCGGACAACCCGTTTTTCCAATGAAGGCGCGCCATCGTGCGAAAGCCCGGGTACTCGAATACCTGCATGGCTTCGCCTAGATCAAAATCGGTGCGGCGATATCCTTCGCGGCGGAACGCCAGCACGGCGTTTGGCCCGGCATCGATATTGCCGTGGATGCGCCGCGTGAAATGGACTCCCAGGAAAGGATACGCGGGGTCGGGCACGGGATAAATCAGCGACCGCACCAGATTCGCGCGGGCAGGGGCGAGGTCGTAGTATTCGCCGCGAAACGGAATCAGCATCATTTCGGGATCGTGCCCCGCCAGCTGCGCGATGCGGTCACTATACAAGCCGGCGCAATTGACGACGTATCGCGCCGCGAACTCGCCCGCGCGAGTTTTGACGACCACATCATCATGCGCGCGCGTGAAGCCCGTCACTCCCGCGCCCGTGTTCACCTCGACGCCGCGCGCTTGGGCGATCTCGGCATACTTTGCGGTGACAAGCGAGTAATCGGTGATGCCAGTTGCCGGAACCTTCAAAGCGCGCACTCCGCCGACGTGCGGTTCGATCTCGCGCATCGCAGCGCCATCGAGCAATTGCAGCCCAGTGAGGCCGTTGGCTTCACCGCGAGCTCGCAGATCGTCGAGCCGCGCTGCCTCTTGCTCGGTGGTTGCGACGATTAACTTTCCGCACACGTCGTGAGGAATGCAATGCTGCGCGCAAAACTCGACCATTTCGCGCGCTCCCGCTACGCACAGACGCGCTTTCAGCGAACCAGCCTTGTAATAAACACCGCTGTGGATGACGCCGCTGTTATGCCCGGTCTGATGCCGCGCGAGGCCATCTTCTTTTTCGAGGACAACGATGCGGGCTTGTGGAAATGCTTCCGCCGCCTGCATGGCAAAAGACATGCCGACGATGCCGCCGCCGATCACTGCGATGTCGTAAGGAGAGTTCATTGTCGTTGGTCAGTCGCTGGTCGTTAGTCGGCTTTCGTCAGGCCTGGCCGTCGGCGTCCGGTGGTCCGCAGTCAGACAGACTAGGGCCGAGCCACATAGAAATCCTACTTTATGCTGCACCCTTCGGCATGTGACGCATAAACAAGGGGCGCGGACATGTCCGCACCCCCACGGCTGTTGTGTGGGAAGCTGAAGGCCAGCAGCGCGAGTGAATCGCGAACGGCTGACGACCAAAGACGAACGACCAGCGACCGTTTTAGTCCACCGTCAACGTGACCACATCCGTGTGGGCCGCGCCTCCGGCGGCTGTCGTCGACACCTGAATATTCGAATACGTTCCCACCTGGGTGGGCGCCGCAATCGTAACACTTGCCAATCCAGAGGAGGCTGTGAGGGGTGAGGTTGCCGTCACGGCTATCGATGGCGGATCGGGTACGCTCGCCGGGGCCGTATAAAGGCCGGTCGGGTCGATCATCCCGTTTCCGCTTCCGCCCGTTACCTCCCACGTTACGGTTTGGCTGCTGCCATTGACTACATTCGCCGAAAACTGTTGCTGGGTCGCCGATACGGGCCATGTATTCCCCGGCTCGTTCGCAAAAATGGTCGCTGTTGACGGGGTTATGGTAACTGTCACCAATGGCCCCGTCAGCGTGACGGTTGCCGTGCCAGAAGCCGAGGGATCAGATTGCGAGGTTGCTGTCACGGTCACGCCCGATGAAGCGGGCATGATTCCGGGCGCTGTATAAAGGCCGCTGCTCACGCCAATCGAGCCGTTGGCGTTGCCGCCGTTGACGGTCCACGTCACTCCCTGGCTGCTCCCATTGATGACCGTCGCCGAGAACTGCTGTTGAGCAGCGAGTGGAACGATTGCAATCGAGGGGCTCAGGGTGACTGTTGTTCCTCCGCCACCTCCGCTGCCTAACCCTCCGCAGGCCACGAGGAGCATAAGCCAGACAAGTGCCAGCATGCATAGCGCGATCGCACTCTTTCGCAAAGTTCTTCGTCGCGTCATTCCTGCCATCATGCCTGCGATGGGAATCGCGAACAGGCATGCAAGTCCGACTCCCGCGCCGGACGTTCCCGTTCTCCGAGGTACTGGCTTCTCACTGGGTACTGGACGCCGGGTACTTGGTACTGTTTTTCGAAACTCAGTGCCTTGATTCGGGCCGGTAGTCGCAATCGTAAGCGTGACGGGAGTGGTTCCGGCTCCCGATGAAATCGAAGCGGGATTGAAATTGCAATTGGTGAGCGCAGGCAAATTCGCGCAAGCGAAGGTCACGGCACCGGTAAACGTTGTACCGCCCATCGGCGTAGCTGAGAACGTATAGATCGCATTCTGACCAGCTGCGACGGTTGCGGAAGTGCCGCCTGTATCGTTCCATGTCACATCCGTGCCCACGGCCAAGCTCACAGCTTGCGTATGCGTCAGAGTCCCATCGGTTCCCTGGATGCTGAAATTGAACGTTCCCGTTGCCGCATTGGCCACCGTAACTGTAAAAGCCGCGCCACTGGCTGTGGGAAGCAGCGAAGTAGGACTCACCAGACATGTTCCGGGAGCCGCGCCCGCACAACTCAGGTTCACGGTTTCGCTGTAGCTGGAGATCGCGGTCAGCGTGCCATTCCACGTCACGTTCTGGCCCACTACTGTCGCGCTCGGCGTTGCCGTTACGGCCAGGGAGAAATCGGGCGGCGGCAGTGTGACGGACAATGCGAATGTCTGAGTCTTTGCGGCCGGAGCGCCTGAGACATTCGCCGCCAGCGTCACCGTTGTTGGTCCGCCCACGGGAGAGTTCGCTGCCGCGCTCACCGTCATGGTCACAGTCACGGGATTTGACCCGGTGGGGGTGACGGTGCTCGATGGTGAGAACTGGCAGGTTGTTCCGGATGGCAGCCCCGTTGGGCAACTCAAGTTCACGGTTCCCGAGAACGATCCCATCGCCGAAACCTGAAAGCTCGCAGCGTTCGACGTTCCACCTTGCACCACCGTGAGCGTGCCCGGATTCAGTGCGGACATGCTGAAATCCACGATATGCAACGTGACCGGCGCGTCCTGTGTAATCGCCTCTGGATCGGTTCCCACCGCCTGAGCATCGAAGTTGTAGTCGCCGACCACCCCGCCGGCAGTCAGCGTATAAGCCGCGCCAGACGGGGTTGGTGTCGTTTGCGGCGGATTAAGCGTACAGGTTGAGGGCAGAATTGCCGCCGCGCAACTCAGGTTCACGGCGCTCGCGTATCCTTCGTATGCGATTAAAGTTCCGTTGAACGTCGCGGTTTGTGTGGGATATATGGTCTGCGGCGTGTTCGATATCACGTTGGTGTAATCCGCCGCGGTCGGCAGCGCGTATTCCCAAATGCCGCGCCCGTAGGTGGAAACGCGCAGCTTCTTGATGCCTCCCGAATCAAAGATCTGGATTGCCGTCACTGGCACATTCGGCACGTATCCGGTCGCGCCCGGCAGCGAAGGTGCGCCGACTTCCGTCCAGTTTGGGGTCGTGGTCGAACTTACGAAAACGCCCACGTCGGTTCCCGCATAAAGTTGAGACGGAGTGACGGAAGAGTCCACCAGCAAAGCGTTCACGGGAGCGCTGGGCAAGGTGGTGCTGCCGCTGCCGGACCAGTCGGTCCAGCTTGCGCCTGCATTCCTGGTTTTGAAAACATGCGAGACGTTGAACCCCATGATCCCCACATAGGCGGTCGCGCCGGTTGCATCGCTCGGGTCCATGGCGACTGACGAAATCGTGTAATTTGACGGATTGATCGGGCCCGTCACATTAGACATGAGCGTGATCGCAGCGTTTCTGGTCACCCAGACCTCGCCGCCCGAGGGCGCTACCGCGTTCGGCCCGGTTCCTTCGGTGGTCGCGTAGACGGTGGTTGAAAGATAGTCGGCCGTTGGGCCGCCTTCGGCCAAGCCACTCACGAGATTGACTTCCTCACCCGTGCAAGTTGCGGGAGCGAGCGTATCGAAATCCACGCTGATCGCATTGAAGGCGCTGGGCGGCACGGTCGGCGCGCCGCGCCATACGCGGCACGTTCCCAATAACATCTCCGTGGGGCTTTGTGGATCGAGAATGTAAGGAGTATAGAGTGCGCCTGTGTCACCGCCCACCTCGTCGCTCCCGACCGTGAGAGAGAAGGTATCTGTCGAACAATTGGGGGCACTCGCGCAGGAATAAATGTTTACGTAGTCATTCGCCGTGTACCACTGCGCGGGTGTAGCGGGGTTTATTGCGTTGTACCCGCCGTCACCGCCGTTGACGACGCTCCATTGGGGACTGGTCGTCGCCGTGGTTGTTGCTGGAGACCCGTTGCCCATTGTGCCGCCTAGTATTGTGTTCTCATCGGTCGGGTGAAGCGAGAACGCGATGAACTGCGTTAGCGAGCCGATGGTCCCATTCGCGACCGAGGAGGCATTCAGATTGTCGAAGCCGTTCGTCGTGCCGCAGGTTCCGCTGTCGAGATTGGTATAGCCGTTGAGAGTGCGATAGACACCGCCGTCGTTGGCGAAATACATGAGCGCGTTGCCGCTGGCGATGGTGAAAGCCAACCCATGCTCATTCGGATGCACGCTGGCAATACTGCTACAGCCGTACACGTGAGTCAGATTGATCCACTGGTTGGGGAAATCGGTGTCGATGGTCGAGCACGTGGCGCCGCCGGTTACGAGCGTGCATTTGAAGAGGTTTACCGCGCCGGCATAAAGATCCGTTGCTCCTCCGTCGGGGAGCGCGGCGAGCTCCAGGTTGTAATATCCCTGCTGCACGCCGCATCCGTTGTCGCCGGGGTCGCCGCAGTTGGCGATGCCGGTTTCGTCGATCTGCGCCCAGGTGCTGCCGCCATCCGTCGAACGCCAGATCCCCTCATCCACCACCTCCACGCCATCCGGGCCGGAGGCGAGGCTTACGAACCAGAAATACATCTCGCTGCGCCCCGGAACCACGGCCAGCTGCCCGCGATAGATGGGGCAGCTCGACCCGCCGCTCGGAATCTGAGCCGGACAATTTACAGTGCTCAACGCTGTGGAGTTCGGCTGATTTGGGAGTCGAGTCCAGGTTTGGCCGTTGGTTGAGGAATACAGTCCGTGATATCGGATGGCTGCAAAGAATTGTCCCGCGGCCGCGTTGTAGACCACGTCCGTTGCCGAGATTGACGCCGGGATAACGGCCACGCCTGAGTCCTGAGCAACCTCGAATGTCCAGGTTTGTCCGCTGTCATTCGAGTAATACAGCCCACGGTTGGTCGCGGACGTGATCGCGCCGTCGTCAAATCCCTGAGTTGTTGTCGCGGTGGCCGCCACGACGGTGGTGGCGGGCGAAGTGTCCTAGGCGAACTTGGCAAACCCCAGTCCCGCAAAGGAAAGCGGTGGATTGTTGCCGGTCGCAGCCGGAATCAGGGTCCAGCTCGCGCCATGATTGGTCGAGCGCAGAATTCCAACGCCGTAATAGCTGTCGGCAGCGTTGTCGGGTTCGCCTGTTCCAACCAGCACCACGCTGCCGTCCGGCTTCACGGAAACCGCGCCGTTCACGAGCGAGGCCTGCTGATCGGTCAGTGCTGTCCAGGTAACATTCGTCGCGGTCGTGTTGGCCGCGTTTGTCGACTTCCACACTCCGCCCGATGCCGAGGCGACATAGATAGTGTTGCCTGTTGCGTCGGTTGGATCGATCGCGATCGCCGTTGTGCGTCCCGCGACGGCTCCATAGAAGTTCTGATCCGAAAGCAGAGGAGCCGGCCCCAGTGCGACCCAGGGTGTGCCGGATTCAGGCTGGGTGGCGTGCCATTCTGCTGCTGGGGCGCGCATGTGCATCTTTTGCTCGTGAGCTCTCAATCGAAGGGCGGCTGCCGATTGTTCTTGAGGCGCGGTTCGTCCACGCAGCATCCAGCGATTGCGGAGATTCCGGCGGTCTTTACTATTACTGTCACCACTATTACTTTCATTTTTATTTGAGTCGCGGAACGATTCCGAACTGGCTCCCTGCGCCAACGCTCGCGGCATAAGAGGCCCCGCACCCAATAAGAAGGCAAGCACAGGAATAACGGCCAATCCACAAAGACGGCAAAATGATGAAGAGGGCGCAAGACGGCTGGTCATAAGCATGAGACTCACCTTGACCGCACGTTACTAAACGGCCGCCGCCGCCAACAGTGACGAGAGCACGAATTCCCGTCTACAAAAGTGCCCCCAACGTCGGTAGGTAGGAATCGGGGCGGATTTGTGGCGCCATGCATTGCCGGTACATGGGGCCAGCCGTGAGCAGAAAGCCGCCTTTCCGCTATACTAGACAAGGAATGTCCGTCATCAAAAACATCGGCGCGATTGCCCAGGGAATGACTATCACCCTGAAAGAGATGTTCCAGCCGACGATTGTCGAGAACTATCCCGACGGTCCGGGACCGCTCAAGGGTGCCAAGTTTCAGGAGCGCTTTCGCGGCCAGCACATTTTGCAGCGCGATGAAAACGGCCTGGAGAAGTGTGTGGCGTGCTTCCTGTGCGCGGCGTCTTGCCCCTCGAACTGCATATATATAGAGGCTGCCGAAAACACCGCGGAGAATCGCATTTCGGGCGCTGAGCGCTACGCCAAGGTTTATAACATCGATTACAACCGCTGCATTTTTTGCGGATATTGTGTCGAAGCGTGCCCGACGGACGCGATCACTCACGGTCATGGGTTCGAGCTGGCAACGTTCAGCGCCAGCACTCTGATCTATCGCAAGGAGCAGTTGCTGGCTGGAGCTCCGGCGCACATTGGCGCAAACGCGGTGTTCAACGCCGCGGAGACCGCCGCTGGGGCGCCAGCAGAAGTTGTTTCGGGGAGCTAGAACGCTTTTTATTTCGGGCTGAATCCAGCGCCGGTTCTCGCCGGCCCATCCTGCGGCGAAGTACTTCGTTGTTTAACTAAAAATCAAAAAAATCAAGGCGCGTGCCGCTCGGGCGAGCACTCTTGCGTCCGAAATGTCCCTGGGTGGATATATCGTTATACGATATAATAAACGAGGAGACGCTGAAATCAATCGCTCTATGGAAACACTTACGCTGTCCGATTATCGCTTGCTTGCGGAGTTGCGCTACCAGCTGCGAAGATTCCTGAAATTTAGCGAAGATGCGGCTCGCAAAGCCGGGATTGAGCCTCATCAGCATCAGCTTTTGCTCGCCATTAGGGGATTGCCAGAGAATGAGCAGCCACGGATTGGCGTTCTAGCCGAGCGCTTGCAAATCCAGCCGCACAGCGCCGTGGAACTGGCGAATCGCCTGAGCAAAGCGGGGTGCGTCAGGCGTACACGCGATTCGGAAGATCGACGCGAGGTGCTGCTGAGCCTGACTCTCAAAGGAGAGCGGTTGCTGCGTCAGCTCTCGCTCGATCATCGTGCGGAATTGCGAACTGCGGGACCCATGCTGATGACTGCGCTGCGACAAATCGACGCGGGCAAAGCGCGGCGGGAAAAGCCAAGCAAATCCGGACGCGTACGAACCTGAGCAAGAAAGGAAGCAAAATGCAGCCCTCTAATAGTTATTCGAGATCGGCCGCGAATCCCGAGAACAATTCTGCCGCCGCGACTTCGAACCTGGAAGTCTTGGCACCCCCTGCGCAGTTTCGGCTCGGCCTGATTTCTCTGCTCGCCGCTGGTGTGGGCCTGCTGGCTGGCGGCGTCGCATTTCTCCTCTATCACCTGATTGGGCTGTTCACGAATCTCTTTTTCTTCCACCGTTTTTCGACCAGTTTTGTGAGTGCGCGGCTCAATCATCTCGGCCTGTGGGTCATCGCTATACCCATCGTAGGCGGAGTTGTGGTCGGTTTAATTGCGAAGTATGGAAGCTCGAAGATCAAAGGGCACGGCATTCCGGAGGCCATGGAAGCGGTGCTCACCAACCGCAGCCGAATTCAGCCACGTGTTGCGATCCTAAAACCGATTTCAGCCGCGATTGCGATTGGAACCGGAGGCCCATTTGGCGCCGAAGGCCCGATCATTCAAACGGGAGGCGCGCTCGGTTCGTTGGTTGGCCAACTTGTACATACGACGGCATCCGAACGCAAGGTGCTGCTCGCGTGCGGCGCCGCGGCCGGCATGTCCGCTACTTTCAACACTCCCATCGCCGGGGTCATCCTGGCGATTGAGTTGTTGTTGTTCGAATTCAAGTCGCGGTCGTTTATTCCGCTCGTCATCGCCAGCACTCTGGCGACGACCGTTCACGTTCAGTTACTGGGCAGCGGGCCAATGTTCGAAGTGTCAGCAATGGACTTCAGGGTGCCGCACGCGCTTCCGTTTTACGTCGTGCTCGGAGCGATCTGCGGCGTGGCGGCTGTTGGTTTCAGCAAACTTCTCTACTGGACCGAGGACCAATTTGAGAAGCTACCGATCGACGATCTGTGGTGGCCAGCGCTTGGTGCGCTTGGCCTGGGGATTATCGGTTACTTTGTGCCGCGCGTCCTTGGCGTTGGCTACGATACGATCACCGACATTCTGAACGCTCGACTTGGGCTTGAACTGTTGCTGGTGGTGATGGCGGCGAAAGCGGTGGCGCTTGTCGTGTCACTCGGTTCGGGAACCTCAGGCGGCCTGCTCGCGCCCATGTTTATGTCGAGCGCGGCGCTGGGCGGCGCCTTCGCAATCGTGTGCAATTACATCATTCCTGGCTCCCAGCTCTCACCCGGTGCGTTTGCGCTTGTCGCCATGGGCGCGGTCTTTGGAGCCGCCTCGCGCGCGACTTTCACCTTCATCATTTTTGCTTTCGAAATTACACGCGACTACAACAGCGTGCTTCCACTTATGCTGGTCAGCGTGATCGCCGACGGCATCGCCATGGTCCTGATGCCTCATGCCTCCATCATGACCGAGAAACTGCGCCGCCGCGGACTCCGCATCCATCAGGACTACGAAACAGACATTTTGCAGCAGGTTCATGTCGCGCAAACGATGGATCGCAATCCACCTAAGATTGCCTCGGATATGCGCGTTGGCGAACTTGCTGACCGCATCGCGCGCCGAGACCCCGAAGTGTGTGGCCATGAGGCGCTGTTAGTGGTTAATGATCAGGGAGAACTGGAAGCGGTCATCACGCGTGGCGACATTTTGCTTGCCTTAGAACGCGACCATGAAGGGGCGGCCAGTGTTCTCGAGAGCGGATCACCGAAGGTCATAGTGACCTATACGGACGAGACGCTATCTGAAGCCGCCGACAAGTTGCTGCGCTACGACATCGGCCGGCTGCCGGTCGTGGAACGCGGCAACCCAAAAACGATTGTGGGATATCTGGGACGCCGGAATATTATGGCCGCCCGTCTCCACCGGCTGGAAGAGGAGCACGTACGCGAACCGGGATGGATTTGGCGCGAAGAGGGAATTGCCGGCCTGGCCGCCCGGCCGCGCTAACGCTACAGACCTTTCGCGGCGTTGTCTCTGGTCATCATCTCCAGTTCTTCTGGCGTGCGCGGCCAGTCGTCGCGTAGCAAGCGCGACAGAGAGCGGTCCGCGAGCAGCCGGCCTCCGGTCTGGCAGGTTGGACAATAGTTGGTTTCGTTGGATGCGTAGCGGATTCGCTGAATCTTTCCGCCGCATCGTGAACAAGCTTCCTTGTAGCGTCCATGAACGGCCATGCCTTGGCGGAAGGCGGTAACTTTTTCGGGGAAGGCGCCGGCCGCATCCTGCCGCAGTTGGTTGGTCCAATTCATGAGGATTGCGCGTGTGGCCTGGAAGAGCCGCTCGATCTCGTCCTGCTTGAGTTTCTGTGTCAGCGCCAGCGGAGAAAGCCGCGCTTCGAACAGGATCTCATCAGAGTAAGCGTTGCCGATGCCGCTGAAAATTCGCGGATCGCTCAGCGCGCGCTTGAGCGTATGATTCCGGGCCGTGAGAGCTTTTGCAAAACTCTCCGCATTGGTTGTTAGTACTTCCAACCCGCCGGGGTCCAGCGACGCGAGCGCAGCTTCTCCCGATACTACGTGCAGTGAGGCCCGCTTTTTCGAGCCGGCTTCGGTCCAAAGCAGCGTTCCGCTGGGGAAGTCAAAGGCCGCCAAGCCTTGTGGTGGAGCAACCTTGATTCCGCGTTTTTTCCAGTGCAGGCGGCCGGCAATCATCAGATGGAGCACAAGCCAAACGTCATTTTCGAGTCCGATGGCAATGCGCTTGCCGATACGCCGCAACTCACGGACACGTTGGCCCTGCGCGGTCGAAAGGGGCGGTGATGCGGTGCGCAGGAGAAAGGGGCTGGCGATCCGCGCCTGTTCGAGCGTTTGCCTGAGAATACGGTTCTCCAGCGCTTCAATATAGACGACGATGTCAGGAAGTTCGGGCATTCGAAGTCTGGGATCCAAGACGATTCCCAGTTCAATTTTCGAATCATCGTACAACGGCGTAAGCGATGCAACTGATCTGGGTAATGAGGTTGGCGAGCGGGCAGCCGGCCGGCAATCACGCGCCGAGCGAGAATCGAAAACGACAATACCCGAACCCAAGATGAGACATATTTGCCTTTGACATGCGATCGGAGGGTCAAGGAAAATAACGAACTAGCGTCTCGCGAAAAATCATTCAGACTTTTGAGAGGACAATTATGAAAAAAACCATAGTGGCTACTGCTCTATCCGTGTGTTTATCGTTCGTGGCGGGCATTGCGGTGGCCGAGAAAGTGCATGACTGGGCCGATCTGGAAGGCGCCCACAACCATGTAATGGAAGCGATGAAACAGATGGATCGCGCACGGGCCGCCAATCACTACGATATGGGTGGGCACGGGGCGAAGGCGGAAGAGCATCTACGAGCCGCCGAGCACGAATTGCACGACGCTATCGAATCGATGAGAGCCGCTAGATAATGGCGCCAATCCGGCCGGGTCCGGATTAACAAAGTGGTTAGACGAAGCGCGGGCGAAATCCCCGCGCTTTGTTATTTGGTCAGATTTCTTGCTCACTGCGGAGGCCAGTGCGCCTCCGTTAATTAGCGGAGGCGCGTTGGACGATTGTCGAATTGTTGGCTCTGAACCGTGCGTTCTCAGGCCATCGTTCTTAGGCCATCAACGAGATGGGATTCAGCATTGCGGCGACGCTGGCCGCACTGGTTCCATCGGCGAGCGTGTACTGCTGGAGTTGTTGCGCCATGGTCGAATATGCCTGCTGCGCGGCCGTGCTGGCCAGCGCGCTGGCCGACTGCGATAGCGGAAACAACGTGTCCTGGCTGGGCGGGTTGGTCCCGGAAAGCGTCGGATCCTGCCCGATCTTATGAGCGTGGCCGAAGTGCGAATGGTCGGAGAATTGACTCTGCATATCCTGCTGGATTGTCGAGTAATCCTTCTGCGCGCCGGTGAGGTTGCCCGATTGGAGGTCGCTCGACAGTTGTTGGAACGCCTGCGCCAACGGGTTTGAGCTTGTGGCACTCGAAGTCGACGACGTGGAAGCGGTTAGGCCTGTCGACGCGAAGGCCGCCTGCAACGTGGCGAAGTCAGATTGCGCGGAGGAAAGATTGCCGGAGGCGAGGTCACTGCCGAGCTGCTGGAATTGTGAACTCGACATTTGATGTTGCGGTTGAATCATACTGCTGCTGAGAATTCCGGAGACAGACATAGTTCTCCCTCGACGTAAAGATGCGCGTTCCGCGGAATGCGCGGGACGCGATGTTGCCAAGAATCAATGAGAATAGAGCACGCTCGATGCCATTTAAGAAAACGGTTCGAAGGGCTTATTTTGCAGGACTTGCAGGCGAAGATTCGCGAACGCCAACTGCATGCAGTCGGAAGTAGGAAAATGCTGCCGGGTCGGATCGCGGCAAAAGTTGCCGACCACGTCAGTCTTGAACCATCGATTCTCAGGTTTGAACAGCGCTAGAATCTGACATTCGGATATTATCGTTTTCTCGACTCGTTTTCTTTACTCGGGCTGGCCAGTCAATCAGACCGAGGTAATGTTTCTTCGGATGGGATCATTGAGATGGCTCGAAAGTTCAAAGATTTGTCGGAGCGTGAAATTCTCGCTCTCGCGATCGGGCTCGAAGAAGAAGATGGGCGGGTCTATGCGGATTTTGCCGATGGCCTGCGCGAAACGTATCCCGCGACGGCAAAGCTGTTTGAGGACATGCGTGAAGAAGAGTCCGCGCATCGCGCCGCGTTGATTGCGACCTATCGAGCGCGCTTCGGTGAACACATTCCGCTCATTCGCCGCCAGGACGTAAAGGGGTTCGTGCAGCGCCGTCCGCCCTGGCTGATGCGTCCGCTCAAGATCGCCGACGCGCGAAAGCAAGCCGGGGTCATGGAACTGGAGACACGGCGCTTCTATCAAAAAGCGATGACGCAGGTGACCGACGCCGGCATTCGAAAGTTGCTGGGCGACTTGGAAGAAGCCGAACGCAAACACCAGATGACCGCCGAAGCGTTGCAGGAAAACATACCGCTCGACGCGCAGAAGTCGGAGGAGGATGCGCAGCGCCGGCTATTTGTGCTGCAAATTATACAGCCGGGTCTCGCTGGCCTGATGGATGGCTCGGTTTCGACGCTTGCTCCAGTTTTCGCGGCCGCCTTCGCCACTCGAAGCAGCAAGGATGCATTCCTGGTTGGACTGGCAGCTTCCATTGGTGCGGGCATTTCCATGGCGTTCGCCGAGGCGCTCTCCGACGATGGATCGCTCACTGGCCGCGGACGTCCTGTGCTGCGCGGCGCGGTTACCGGACTCATGACCGCGGCAGGAGGAATCGGTCACACGCTGCCATTTCTGCTTCCTAACTTCCACGTTGCTTTCATCGCGGCAGTCATTGTCGTGGCCGTGGAATTAGGTGTCATCGCATGGGTCCGCAATAAGTACATGGACACTCCGCTGCTCTCGGCTGCATTTCAAGTCGTGGTAGGAGGAGTGCTGGTGTTTATTGCGGGGATCGCCATCGGCAGTTCGTAGGGTCCGAAATCGCAAGTTGGCCTTTGGATAATCTAAATTTGCATTCTGCGAATTGTCCCGATCTTTTTTTGTAGGGGGCAGAAATCTGGCGTTCGGCTTCGGCTGCCCACCCCTCCTCTATATCAAATTCCATTGACCCCGGGTCAAAACTACACTAAATTGTTGCCCAGAAAGTTGACGATGGCCCGGGGGAGACACTATGGACATGTTCTGACAGTGGTATAGCCACACGTCTGTCTTGCGATTGACCCGGGGTCAAGCGTCCGAGGGGGCGTTATGGGTATAGCAAAGAATTTGGCGAAAGCGCCAATATTGAGAAGGGACGAGAAGCCGCGGCCGCGATCGGAAATCAAACGTGGACGGATCGTGGAAGTTGCGATCCGGTATTTTGCCGAGCGTGGCTATAATGCGGCACGCGTCGAAGACATCGCCGCGCAACTCGGCATCGCCAAGGGGTCGGTTTTCCAGCATTTCAAGAGCAAAGATGGACTGTTCTTCGAAGCCTACAAGAAAGCGGTGCAATCGTTTCCGCGCTACATGCAGGCTCCGATGGAAGCGCAGGCTGGAGGGTTCTTCGAAGTGCTGCGCTACTGGCTGGTGCGCACCGAGAACATGGTCCGCGACAATTGGGCTTCCTACAGAATTTATCTGGTAGGGAACTACGGCACGGACCTGGCGCTGCGCCGCGAAATCAACCGATTCCTGACGCAGGAAGATCCCTACGGTTGGCGCGAGTTCTTGCGATTCGGCGTTGGCCGCGGCGATTTGCGGCCGGATCTGGATCTGGACATGACCGGCTCCATTCTGGAGTGGACCATGGATCGGTTCCAGGATGCGTTGCTGACAGAAGAGCTGGATCCCGGCCTGTTCCGCAAATCAGGGCCGGTCCCTGAGAAAAAAGAGGCTCGCATCGAACAGTTTGTTGACTTGTTGCGGCGCGCGGTAGGATCACAAAAGGCGCAGATTCCGGAGAAAGCAGCATGAGAAGCGGGGCGACCGTAAAAGAGATTGTTGCGAGCTACGACGCGAAGGCGCTGCTGGCGGACGCTTCGACGATTTCCGCGCCGTGGTATGTGGACGAGCGGATTGCCGAACTGGAGCGGCAATCCGTGTTCTCTCGCACGTGGCAAGTGATGGGGCGAACCGACCAGGTGGAGAAGCCAGGACAGTTTGTGACCGCAACCGTTGCCGGCGAGCCGATGGTAGCGGTGCGCGGGAATGACGGTGTGCTGCGCGCGTTTTACAACGTGTGCCGCCATCATGCCGCGGCGGTGGTGACCGAGCCATGCGGGCAGGCGTCGATTCTGCATTGTCCATACCATGGCTGGAATTATGGCCTGGATGGATCGCTCAAGGGCATGCCCGAGTTCGAGGGAGTAAAAAACTTTGAGCGCAAAGACAACGGGCTGGTTCCGGTGAAGGTGGATACGTGGGAGAAATTTGTTTTTGTAAATCTGGATCCGCAGGCCGCGCCGCTGAGCGAATTTCTCGGTGGGCTGGTCAAGCGGGCCGCGCCACTCGGTATAAGCAAGTTGCATTACTTCTCGACGAAGGTATACGACATCCATTGCAACTGGAAAGTGTTTGTCGATAACTATCTGGATGGCGGCTATCACGTGCCGCATTTGCACAAGGGGTTGAACTCAGTTTTGGATTATAAGCAGTACACGATCGAAAACGAAGACCGTTATTCGCTGCAGTCGAGTCCTCTGGTTTTCTCAGACGAAGATCAGGCTAAAGCCAGCACGCGCAAGGGCGGCCGGGCGTGGTATTTCTGGCTCTATCCAAATTTCATGTTCAATTGCTACGAAGGCTATATGGACACCAACCTTGTCATTCCAATTGACGTTGATCATTGCCGGGTCGTCTTCGAGTTCTGTTTTGGCGATGTTAGCGAGGAGAATCGCGAGTTTAACGAGCGCAGCGTTGCGGCGGGAAGTGGCGTGCAGGATGAAGACTTGGATATCTGCGAGGCCGTGCAACGCGGGCTGAAGTCGCGAGCCTATGGCGCAGGGCGGCTTTCGGTACGCCGCGAAGCGGGCGAGCACCTGTTCCACCAATTACTGGCAGCAGACTTGAAGAGCGGGCTCGGGAATGCCGCCGTCGCGGCGGATTAAGGCCCAGAGGCTAGAATCAGTGCAATCCTTGTAACAGGTAGAGCTCAGAGAGTTGCCGCAGTGTGCCATAGGCAAAGTACTGTCCATCCGGTGTTGTCATCGCGCGGACGACGCCAAACCCGCCGGTTGGGTCGCGCATTTCCAATGTCTTCACTAGCTTCCGCTCTCCGCTCTCAAGATGAATGCGATAGACGCTTGCGGATAGGCCGTTGTAGTCGGCAACAAAAATGTCATTACCATCGGCTGAGATTTGAATCGGCCGGTCTTTGTCCTGCAATCCTCTTATCTCGCGAACGGGCGATCCCGACTCGACGGGGATAAGTTGCTCGTTCGGTCCGTTACCACGCACCCCGATGAACTTGCCGTCGGGCGTGGCCGGCCCGCGGATACCTTCGGGGGTTAGCGGCTGGAGTTTGCCCGATGCAACATCGAACAAATAGTCGCGCGCCTGGTGGCCCGGTTCGTTGGCAATAAGGACAATGCGGCGGCTATCTGCTGCAAACGCCTGCGGCACAACATTCTCAACTCCTATTGGCTTGAGTTCCGTTACTTCTCCCGCGCCAGTGGGGATCAGTAAGTAGCGCAGCGGCTTAGTGGGGGTAAAGGCAAGCACCCATTTCTGGTCTGGCGACAAAGACTGGGCATAGCCTTCGCCAAGGCGCACAGCCGCGCTGCCGTCTGTTTTCCGCAGGAAAATCGTGCCGAGCGACCCTCCCCCTTTTCCGCCTTCGTGAAACAGCACCTGTTTGCCATCCGCTGAAAGGGCGACCAGCACGGCACGGTCAAGCCAAGTTAGATCTCTCTCCTGGACGTCTTTCGAATCGGAGAAGAAAATCTTGCGTTCGCGATCGTCGATCGTAATGATGGCACTGCCCTCAGGGGAGACATCATGGAGCGTCAAGTCTCCCGGAGCCGCTGCGAGCAGACGGAACTTACCGGACAATGTGACGGCCATCAGACGCCGCGCAATCGTCGTGACTGCCGGGTCCGCGGTGAACCAGACTTCGTCATCCTTCGGCGACCACGCCAGTCCATACAGGCTGGCAAAGTCTCCGAACGACTTTGCGGCCCCGCCTCCATCGGAATTAATGATGGTGATCGAGCCGCGATCGTCGCTTCGCTGGCCATGCTGACAAAATGCGATCCGCTTGCCGTCGCGCGAGATTCGCGGATGGCTGATCCATCCCGGCACGGGCACCTTATAAACGACCTTGCCTACGGGATACTCAACGCGGTTCTCGGCGCCAACGGTACGCACAACCAGCAGATTCTCTCCATCGGGCGACCAGTCCGACCACTCCACATTTTCAAGCACTTCCCGCGGCGCGGTTCCACCGGTAAGCGGGGTGCGACCCAAAGTGCCCAGAGTGCCGAAGAAGCCCGTGAGTGGCGTGGGCTTCAACGAAATCGCGATTTCTCCCTTGGAGGAAATGCCGAGCAGGTCCACCTGGCTTAGTCCGACGGGCCGAGACTCTATACTGTCCTGCCGGGTGGAGAAAAGTTCCGGATCCTTTCCGCTCCACGCCGCACTGTAGATGACAGTGCGGTTGTCCGGTGCAAAGCGTGCGCTCAGAAGTGTTCCCTTGCGGAACGTTAGCTGGTGATACGTCACCTCAGAAGATGTCTTTGCCGGGTGGCCCGCCAAGTAACCCAAGCCGGCGGCCAACGCCAGAAGCAAAGCAACGATAAGCCACTGAAAGCGGCGCGCTCGCTGGACCGCGGTGGGCTTGGCGATCATCCCCACGGACGTGCTGGAAAACTGAGATAGGGCCTCAAGATTGAAGGCAAGATCGCGAGCCGATTGGAACCGCTGGTCGGGATTCTTTTCCAGGCAGTGGCGCGCAATGCGCTCCAGTGCCGGCGAGATGGAGCGATTAATCTCGGTCAGATCTGGTGGATCTTCCTTCAGAATCGCCGTCATCGTCTCTGCCGCTGTATCCCGCCGGAAGGCACGAGTGCCGCTTAGCATCTCGAAAAGAATCGCACCGAACGCGAAGATGTCCGAACGATGATCGACTGCAAGCCCGCGTACCTGCTCGGGTGACATGTAGCCTGAGGTGCCCAGAACCTGCCCAGCCTCGGTCAGGGAAACGTGCGCGGACGTGAGTGTCTGCCCACCTTCATTCGCTTCCGAGCGGCTGGGCGCAATCTTGGCCAACCCGAAGTCTAGAATCTTCACCCGTCCATCTTTCGTGATGAAAATGTTCTCCGGTTTCAGATCGCGGTGGACGATGCCTCGATCGTGTGCCGCAGCCAGTCCATGCGCAATCTGCGTGGCAAGTTCAATGGCCTTCTTGGATGACAGGACACCCTCGAGCAGGCGCTCGCGCAGGGTTTCCCCTTCCAATAGTTCGCACACCATGTACGGTGCCGATTCGTAGGTCCCAATGTCGTACACCGCCAGAATGTTGGGGTGATTGAGAGCGGCGACCGACCTTGCTTCCTGCTCGAAGCGTCGCAGTCGCTCTCCGTCCGCAGCGAAAGAGGCGGGTAGGACCTTGATAGCCACGATGCGATCGAGGCGAGTATCGCGGGCTCGATACACTTCGCCCATTCCGCCCGCGCCCAACGGCGACTGGATCTCATAGGGGCCGAGTTTTGTGCCCGAGGTTAGCGCCATCCGTGGGCGTAATTATAGCCTGTCGCTCGTTAGAGGATGGGACTGCTCGGGGAGTGGAGTCGGCAGCTTCTTGCGCCGCGATGAGGGTGGGATCGAGTTCCGGCGCTTTTGGGGGCTGCGGCATTTGCCTTAAGTGCAGTTTCGGTCGAATCGCCGCCATAACTGCCCAGCGTGTTGTAGACATCTCCAATGATTCCTACTCTGGGTGTTTCCGTTATCTACATATTCCTTGCCCTGAGTGTCGCCCGCGCCTGTTCTGGTGATGGTCTGCACCCAATCGGAATAGCCGGAACAATCCGCCGTCGCTATCAAGGTACATACTCGCAGGGTGTTTCGATGGGAGACGAATACTTGGCGACCATGATGCGTTCAATGCCGAATTGCATTGCCGTAGAAGGCTGCTGTGAATTGAATCCCGAACGGTTATTTGATGTCGCCGTCACCGACCCACCACACGGATTCAATACAAATGAAGAGAAGCGGCGATGACGGTTCGTCTGGGTCGGCATCTTTCCACAACGCGAAATCTTGGTAAGCGGAGCGTGCCTTGGTAGTGGCCCCTGACTGTTCGCGAGCCCGGCCAACGCGCGGATCCGAGCCCATTGTCACTACCACGATTGCCCTTACGGTGAGTCCGTTGGGGAACTTCGCGCTGACGGCCACGCCAAAAAACTTGACGATCATGCGCGGCAGCACCGCGACAGTCACAATCACCGTCGATCCGAAGGGGACATTCGATCAAAGCGTCACCTTGATTGCGAACGGCTTGCCGGAGGGAGTTACAGCGTCCTTTACTCCAGACGTAACTGCCTCGACCAGCACTCTTACGCTGACGGCAAGTAAGTCTGCCGCAATCGGAGAGTTTCCAATCACGATCACAGGCATCTATGGAATCCTCGGTCATGAGACCTTTGTGACGCTCAGCTCTTGCCAGTCTCTTCGGACCGGAGTGCGGTGATCCAGGAACTCAGGGACGAGAGGGTGATTAACCATTGGGGCGATGCGGCAGGCATCTCGGTTGACGCCGCATCGTCCGTTCTTCGTTCTCTTCTGAAGCAATATTTCATTACGCCCTCATCGACGGTCAAGAAGGGAGGGGAAGCAAGGGTGGATCCTCAGCGAAAGGTCGAGTACGAATGAAACCCTGTGGACAGGACATTTGCTTGAGTGAATCGCTCCACATTTCGGACTCGGAAGAATCGGTTAATCCCGGCATCGTCCTTCAAACAAACGCAGCGATGACCCCTTCAGCGGGCGAGTTCCCGATTCTTGCCTTCGATCAGCGATGCCCGTCGCAATTTCCGGCCGTCGGCACTAATGTCGTTCCCGCGACACCAGAAGCGGAGTTGGTGTCGCTTAGGGCCACAAAACCGCCGAATCTTCTCGCTCAGCTGTACCGAGGTTGTATCGACGAAGGAGCTCAAATCACCTGATAGCAAGAAGAAGAAACCTCTAGCGATGTCGCTTCAGTTACGTCGGTTAGGCGACACCCTTGGATTCAAATGAGAAGAGTGTCCACCACTGACCATCTTTCTCGATGCGGGCAGGTTGGATGATTTGACCCGGGAGTATCGATATGGCATGCGAGCAAAAGTCGCATGCCCCGGCATTCGATTCCATGACACGAACTTGCCAGAGCCCCGAGAATTGGCCCCACACCGCATTGGCGATTTGAGTTCCGATACCGCGTCTCCGGCATTGCCGAAGAACAAAAAACTCCGCCATATCGAAGTCTTCGGCGCGGCCATCAGAGTGAAGTTGCCTAACGGATTCACGGTGAGTGTCGTCGTGGTGGCGTTCGCACGCCACGGTCCTCATGCGGGCCGTGAATTGTTGTTGACAAAGTAAATGTCGGGGAGCAACATTCCCCTGTATTAAATGCATTTAACTCTGCCGTGTCCTACCTCGCGGCAAGAGCAAGCCATACCCTCATATGGCCAATCTCATCAAGGAGACTACGATGCCGGATCTCCGGTTTACTCGGTTTTCATGCTATTTACCAGTTCTGTTTCTTGCAATGTTCCTGGTTGCACTGTTGGCGATTCCGGCTGCGGCCCAATCGGCGTATGTGCGCATAAACCAGGTCGGGTACGAGGCCGCCAATGCGCCATTCCGGGCCTACCTCATGTCCACCGCCGCGGAAACAGGTGCCACATTTAACGTCACCAATTCCGAGGGCGCCACAGAGTTCTCCGGGTCCGCCGGCACCTTGCTCGGCACCTGGAGCAGTAGCACGACGACCTACGACGTCTATCCCCTCGACTTCACCGTTCCCGGAGGCGACATCTACACGATTACGGTGACCGGCCCGGTCAATGCGACCTCGCCGGTGTTCCCGGTGAACACTCCAAGCGTGCTCTATCCGGGCCTGCTGCTGAACACCCTGTGGTTTTACGAGACGCAACGCGATGGCCCGAACTATATTCCGAACGCTCTGCGCACCGCGCCCGCACATTTAAATGAAGAGAATGCCACCGTTTACGACACACCTCCATTCAACACCAGCGACCTGATCACCACTACGGGAACGCCGCTCACATCCACGGGCGCGACGATAAACACGTCCGGGGGCTGGTATGACGCGGGCGACTATATGAAGTATGTGGAGACGACGAGCTATGCCTTGGCCCTCATGGAGATCGGCATTCGCGATTTCCCCGGCCAGATGGGCCCGGAAGCGCCGGCCAATCCACCTGCTCCGCCGGCATCGGTCTCGTATTCTGGTAACGCGTCGGGCGCACCGGCCTCGTCTGACTTTTCGGCTGAGGCGCAATTCGGCATCAACTGGCTGGAGGAAATGTGGAACAACAATACCCAGACGCTCTACTACCAGGTCGATAACAGCCAGGACTGGGTGAACTTCAGCGGCTACGAAACGGAGTATGACATCTGGGTGCTGCCGCAGACGGCTGACAGCTACAAGAGCTGCACCACCGACTACTATTACATCTGTTACCAGCCAGTGTTTATCGCGGCTCCTGCCGGCTCCCAGATCAGTCCCAACCTTGCCGGCCGCATGGCCGCCGATTTTGCCCTTTATTACCAGCTTTACCACAACTCGAATCCCACTGCGGCAAATCAGGCTCTGCTTTACGCCGAGCAGATCTTCGCGCTGGCCAACACCTCTCTTGCCGATCCGGCCACATCTGTCGCCGACGGCACCTGCGCGTCGGGCTGCCTGACCACGGTAGCTCCGTTCGACGGGTATGGAGAAACAGTGTGGGAGGACGACATGGAACTGGGCGCGACTGAGTTGTACATCGCGCTGCAGGCTGGGGGCAGCAATCTGCCTTCAGGGCTGCTGGTAACCAACCCCACGACCTACCTTACCGACGCCGCCCAGTATGCCGCGAACTACACCACCAATATCTATAGCAAGGGCGACGAAGACATGCTGAATCTGTACGACGTGGCCGGCTTAGCGCACTTCGAGCTGTACCGCGCTCTGGGACTCGCTGGCAATCCCAGTGGACTGGCACTGAATCAATCTACCTTGCTCACCGATCTCAAGAATTTAACGGGCGTTGCCGTCACGCAGGCCGGGACCGATGTTTGGGGCTATGGCCAGGCTTGGAGCAACGGCGACACGACTTCCCATGGCGCGGGCATGTCGGTGATGGCCAGCGAAATCTATAGCCTGACGGGCACCAGTTCCTACAACACGTATTCCCAGAGGTGGCTCGCTAACATCCTGGGCGCAAACTCGTGGGGTTCCTCGTTCATCATCGGGGCTGGCAGCACCTTCACCAACTGCCCCCAGCATCAGATAGCGAACCTGGCGGGATCGCTTACTGGATCTTCGGGCGGTACGCCGATCCTCTGGGGTGCAGCTGCCGAGGGACCAGCCCACAAGGCGACGACGGGGACCATCTCTGGAATGAAAACGTGCCCGGCGAATGGAGTCGACGTCTTTAGCGCCTTCAACGGCAATGACGGAGCATACAAAAGCGCGAAGAATGCTGTCTATAAAGACTTCCTGGTGTCTTATGCCACCACGGAGCCGGGTATCGATCTGACGGCCACATCATTCCTTATGTGGTCATGGCGCCTAGCCGGCAACCCGCAACCATTGCCGTCCGGCCAGGAGCCGCAGACCATCACCTGCACGACCGGGCCTCCGTTCAGCGAGGTGTACAAGGGCAGCTTCAGCGTCGCTTGCTCAGCGAGTTCCGGTCTGCCGGTGACCTACACCAGTTCCGGTGGCTGTACGAACTCGGGCGCAACCTATACCATGACCAGCGGTACCTCCGCTTGTACGGTGGATGTGAACCAGCCGGGCTTCAGCGGGTACACGGCAGCACCGCAGGTGCAGTACAGCGTTGCGGCCACGCTGGCTACCAACGCGATCAGCTTCACGACTGGCGCACCGGCGAGCGCGGCGTACGACAGTAGCTTTAACGTGGCGGCGACCGCCAGCTCCGGCCTGAAGGTGGCGTTCACCGCGTCTGGTGTTTGCGGTGTTGTAGATTACGGCAACGGAAGCGCGACCTACACTATGACAAGCGGCACCGGCACTTGCGCGGTGATCGCGAATCAGGCTGGCAACTCCAACTACAACGCGGCGCCGCAGGTCACGGAAAACGTGACAGCGACGCTTGCTCCGAACACGGTCACGTTGAGCGGTGTGCCGGCGAGTGCGGAATACGGATCGAGCTTCACTGTAGCGGCTTCTGGTCTGGGCAGCGCTGCGATCAGCTACGGCAGCAGCGGCGCCTGCACGAACTCCGGTGCTACCTACACGATCACTGCCGGTAGTGGGACCTGCACGGTAACCGCGAGTCAGGCAGCGGATAGCAACTACGCAGCAACGAGCACCCCGACGAGCGTAAGCGCGACGGACGCGAACGGCGGGGTAAGCGTAGCTTCCGGTCTGAATCCGTCGGCCTACGGCCAATCGGTGACGTTCACGGCAACCATCACGAGCGACACGGGCGCGGTGAAAGGCCACAAGGCTGGCAAGAACGGGATTAAGCCGGCGGATGTGACAGGAACTGTGACCTGGAGCGCGAATACGGGCTGCTCTGCGAGCACAGTGTCGGGTTATCCGGGCGCGTCAAGCTGCACGACGTCGAGCCTCGCAGTGGGGAGCGACACGGTGACGGCGAACTACTCGGGTGACAGCAATCACAATGCTGGCTCGGGATCGGTAATTCAGACGGTGAGCCAGGTCAGCACAACCACGGCGGTTGCTTCCAGCTTGAATCCGTCAGAGTACGGCCAGGCAGTAAGCTTCTCGGCCACAGTGACGGGCGCGAGTCCGACGGGCACGGTGCAGTTCTACATCAACGGCAGCCCGTTCGATACGGAGACACTGGCGTCGGGTACGGCAACCTCGGTCAGCACTTCGGCGCTGACGGCGGGAACGTACACGGTAACGGCAACGTACTCGGGCGACACGGATAACAGTGGCAGCACGGGCACGTTGGCGGGCGGCCAGGTAGTGAATGGGTCGAACTCAACCACAGCGGTAACTTCCACACCGAATCCGTCGACGTATGCAACGTCAGTGACGTTTACGGCGACGATCACAACCGACACCGGCGATGTCAAGGGACGCAAGCCTGCCAGGAAGAACGGCATGAACCCGATGCAGCCAACCGGAACGGTAACCTGGAGTGCGAACACGGGATGCGCCGCGAGCACATTGTCGGGCAGCTATCCGGGAGTTGCGACATGTACGACTTCATCGGCGTCACATCTGCCGGTGGGGACGGACGTGGTCACTGCAAGCTACTCGGGTGACAGCAACCACACCGCAAGCTCCGGCTCGGTGAACCAAGTCGTCACAGGCGGGATCGCGACCACGATTGACGTGACCAGCGTGAGCCCGGCCTCGGAAGAATTCGGTGCGGATACACCGGTAACGATCACGGCAGTGTTGGCGTGGACGGGACATGGAGTAGCACCGACAGCGAGTGACGTGACCATCGGCGGCAACGGGAACGGCACGTACGGTGCGACCAGTTGCGCGGCCCGTGTGCACGAAACAATCACCTGCACGGCGACGTATACACCGACGACTGCGGATGTAGCGGGCTCGTACACAGAGACGGCGACGTTCTCTGGTGACACGAACTACACTGCATCGAGCAGTCCGGAAAGCAACAACTTCGCCATTACGGGGTCGAACTCCACCACAACCGTAACTTCCACACCCAACCCATCGACGTACGCAACGTCAGTGACGTTCACGGCGACGATCACCAGCGACACGGGTGATGTAAAGGGACGGAAGGCTGGCAAGAAGGGTATGAACCCGATGCAGCCAACCGGAACGGTAACGTGGAGTGCGAACACTGGATGCGCCCCGAGCACGTTGACGGGCAGCTATCCGGGAGTTGCGACATGTACGACTTCCTCGGCATCGCATCTGCCAGTGGGGACCGACGTGGTAACTGCCACCTACTCGGGTGACAGCAACCACAGCGGAAGCTCTGGATCAGTCAACCAAGTCGTCACAGGCGGGATCGCGACCACGATTGACGTGACCAGCGTGAGCCCGGCCTCGGAAGAATTCGCTGCGGATACACCGGCAACGATCACGGCAGTTTTGTCGTGGACGGGACACGGCGTAGCTCCGACAGCGGCTAACGTGACCATTGGCGGCAACGGGAACGGCACGTACGGTGCGACCAGTTGCGCGGCTCGTGTGCACGAGACGATTACTTGCACGGCGACGTACACACCGACGAATGCGGATGTAGCGGGAACCTACACGGAGACGGCAACGTTCTCCGGCGACAGCAACTACACTGCATCGAGCAGTCCGGAAACCAACAACTTCAGCATCGGATCGAACGCCTCGACCACGAGCGTCAGCTCCGGCCTGAATCCTTCGACGTATGGTGGATCGGTAACGTTCACAGCGACGATCACCAGCGACACGGGTGATGTAAAGGGACGGAAGCCTGCCAAGAAGAACGGCATGCAGCCGATGCAGCCAACCGGAACGGTGACATGGAGTGCGAACACGGGATGCAGCGCGAGCACGTTGACGGGCACGTATCCGGGCAGCGCGACGTGTACAACCTCAAACTTGAACGCGGGAGCCTACACAATTACTGCCACCTATTCGGGTGACAGCAACCACGGCGGCAGCTCGGGATCGGTAAGCCAGACAGTCAACCAGGCGAGCCAGACGATCAATGTAACCACGCCGGCTCCGTCACAGGTGGTGAAGGGCAGCACCTTCACGGTAGTGGCATCGGCCACTTCCGGGCTGCCGATTAGCTTCGGCACCACGGGCGCCTGTACCAACTCAGGTGGCACGATTACGATGTCGAACACGGCCAGCGGCACCTGCAACATCGCAATCACGCAGGCGGGCAATAGCAACTACGCGGCTGCGACACCGGTTAACGAAACCACAACCATAGCGGCTGCGGCCGCGCCGACGGTGAGCTTCACCGGCGCGCCAACCACCGCTCCGTACCAGTCGAGCTTCACCGTGTCGGCGACGACGAACGCCAGCACCACGGCAGTCATCACGGCGACACCGGCCACGGTTTGCACGATCAGCGGCAACACCGTGACGATGGTGAGCGGAACGGGAACGTGCACGATGAAGGCGTCATGGGCAGCCGACGATGTCTACAAGGCTGCGACTGCGACGCAAACCACCCACGCGGCAAAGATAGCGCCGACGGCGACCTTCACGGGCGCGCCATCGACGGCCGTGTATCAGTCGACGTTCACGGTTGCAGATAGCACGAACGCCAGCACGACGGCGACGATCACGGCGGGGCCTGCCTCAGTCTGTACGATCAGCAGCGGCACCGTGACGATGGCGAGCGGCACTGGCACGTGTACAACGACGGCGAAATGGGCAGCGGACGACAACTACCTCGCCGCGACTCTGACCCAAACCACCACCGCGCAGGAGTTGACCAGCACAGTAAGCTGGACGGCTCCGTCGCCGATTACCTACGGGACGACGCTGAGCGGAGTCCTGAATGCGACGGCCAACGTTGCGGGCAGGTTCGCCTACACGGCGAACGGGAACGCAGTGACGGCGACCACGGTACTGCCGGCAGGCAGCTACACGATGGGAGTCACGTTCACTCCGACGGCCAACAAGGACTACCCGACAGCCACGGCGAGCGTGTCGTTGACGGTGAACCCGACCAACACAACCACCACCATCACGAAGGCGACTGCACCGAGGGCGACGCCTCTGGCGATGACGGTGAGCATCACGGTAGCGAACGGGCTGACGGCCACACACGATGCGACCGGCAGCGTGACGGTAACGGCGAGCAGCGGGGAAACCTGCACGGCGTCGTTGACGGCAGGCAAGGGTAGTTGCGTACTGACGACCGCGGTAGCTGAGTCGGGAACACTGACGGCAGTCTACTCGGGCGACAGCAACAACAACGGAAGCACGTCGGCAGCGTTCTCGTTCACGGACTAAGCGGAGAGACAGCAGTTCCGCAGGCAGCGCACGAGTGAAAGCTAACAACCGCGGCCCAGGGCAACCTGGGCCGCAGTTTTTTGTGCGCGTAATTGATTTGGTCCGCGTGGGGAATGAGCGCGAGTCTGTGAGCTGCGACGCCTTCAGTCTCAGGAATGCTCCCGGTCTGTACCAATTTGTGGGGGGGCCCCCCCCTACCCAAAATGAGTTAAGTTGATGATAGCGCAGTAGTTAGAGGCAAAGTATTCAAAAGAGACGACTTAGCATCGAATTCTTCCGTTTGGCGCGCACTTGCGAGGGTGCCCACCGGCCATATTTTGTCAAAGAGCGGTGAAAAGTTCACGGCCGGAAATGCGTTTGTCTCTGGAGACTGGCACAGTTCTGGATAATGCAGTGTCGAGGTATCTTCGCACCAATTGTGGCGCACGTCTGTGATGAGCGTACGAGAGAGATGTGATGAAAAAAGTTGGGAGGAAAGTAGTGGTTGTTTAGGGGTGTGGAATTCCGACCTTCGCAAAAAGTGCGCGAGAAGTGCCTTTCACCTAGGTTAGCGTCCAAAAAACGGACGCGAGCCCTTCGGCATGCTCAGGGCAGATTCTTGCGCCGGGCGAGGAAGTCAAAATCCCCACCCCTAACGTCGCGAGACAAGAGTCAGGATGGGATTGAATTATTTCCGCGACGTTAGGGGCCCCCCAGCTCAGCGCGGGGCAAAGAAATTCGGCAAGAGACGGAAGGCTCCCAACAGCTCATTCCGGCGGGCGCTGCGAGACTACCTTCGACGCGCATTCAGTTTGTCGAGTGCGCGCTTCAACTCTTCCAGCTTTTGTCCAGCCTCGCCGAGTTTGCCTTCCGCCGTCAGGCGCTGGTAGTCGCCCAGGTCTTTGGCAGCCTCCGCGATAAGCGCATTTAGATCCGATGCAGTTTGAGGCGCCGCGTTGGATGCTGGCGCTCCTCGCACCGACTCAGCCGCGGAAGATGCAGAGGTGGTCGACGTCGTAGTTGTCGACGAGGCCGTCAATGACGACGGCGCTCCACCGAAAAGGGACGCCATCGCCGACTCGAAAGTTGGTCCATACGCCAGCTTATCTTGTAGCGCGAGTACGACCAGGCGCAACTCGGGCAT
>JBAVYO010000202.1:0-26345 GCA_049698855.1 Terriglobales bacterium | reverse complement strand
CCCGCTCTCAGGGCTTTGCACGGTCATTCCGAGGCGAGGGATGGCAAACTGCACGTTCATCAGGCCGATTACTTTTAGAGCGCGGGCTAGTTTGAAGGTGTAGTCGCGCATGCGGTTAAGTAACACTTCGGGGATATCGACCGCCGGCAGCACACATGAAGAGTCGCCGCTATGGATGCCGGCCTCTTCGATGTGCTGCATGATGCCGCCGATGACTACGTCTTCGCCGTCAGAAAGAGCATCGACATCGACTTCGATTGCATCTTCGAGGAATTTGTCGATCAAGACGGGGCGGTCCTGCGAGTACTCGACCGCTTGCTTCATGTATTGGGTGATGGTGTCTTCGTCGTAGGCGATGACCATGGCGCGGCCGCCTAGCACATAGCTGGGACGCACCAGGACCGGGAAGCCGATTTGCTTTGCGGCTTCCACCGCGGCTTCCGGCGAAGTGACCATGGCTCCGGGGGCTTGGGGAATTTGGAGTTCTTCGAGGAGCGCGCCGAATCGCTTGCGGTCTTCGGCGAGATCGATGGATTCAGGCGTCGTGCCGATTATGTTTATGCCCGCAGCTTTTAGCGGGAGAGAGAGGTTGAGCGGTGTCTGTCCACCGAACTGGACGATCACGCCTACCGGGGCGCCAGCGCTGGCTTCGTGTTCGCAGATAGCGAAGACGTCTTCGAGCGTGAGCGGCTCGAAGTAGAGGCGGTCGCTGGTGTCATAGTCGGTGGAGACCGTCTCGGGATTGCAGTTGATCATGATGGTCTCGTAACCATCTTCGCGCAGCGCGTAGCTGGCGTGACAGCAGCAATAGTCGAACTCAATCCCCTGCCCGATGCGGTTGGGGCCTGAGCCAAGGATGACGACTTTCTTCTTAGTCGTGGGCGCGGCTTCGTCTTCTTCCTCGTAGGTGGAGTAAAGATACGGCGTGTAGCTCTCGAACTCGGCGGCGCAAGTATCCACGCGCTTGTAGACGGGCTGGATCTTATTTTTCTTGCGGAAGTGGCGGATTTTTTCCTGTCCACCTTTGCCGTCAAGACGCCAGGTGAGCGCGAGGCGTCCATCGGAGAAGCCCATGCGCTTGGCCTCACGCACGATTTCGGCCGGGATCGAATCCATGGGGTGCTTCTCCAACTCGAGTTGCATGTCGTTAATTTCTTTGAGTTGGTAGAGGAACCAGGGATCGATGGAGGTCATCTTCGCGATCTGCTTGATGGTGTGTCCCTGGCGCAGGGCGTAGCGAACGTAGGAAAGCCGCTCGGGATGCGGCGTGACCAGACGCTGGGTAAGAATCTTAGGCTCGATCTTTTCCGAGCCGACTTTCTTGCCGGTGTCCAGAGCGCGGATTCCCTTCTGCAGCGCTTCCTTAAAAGTGCGGCCGATGGCCATGACTTCGCCAACCGACTTCATTTGCGGGCCCAGACTTTCGTCTGCGCCAGGGAATTTTTCGAACTGCCACTTTGGAATTTTGACGACCACATAGTCGAGCGTCGGCTCAAAGCAGGCTGGAGTTTTGCGCGTGATATCGTTCGGAATTTCGTCAAGCGTGTAGCCGACGGCTAACTTGGCGGCAATCTTCGCAATCGGAAAACCGGTGGCTTTTGAGGCAAGCGCCGATGAGCGTGAGACGCGCGGGTTCATCTCGATGACAACCATGCGGCCGGTGGTGGGATTGACGCCGAACTGAATATTCGATCCGCCGGTTTCTACGCCAATTTCGCGGATCACGGCAATCGAGGCGTCGCGCATCATCTGATATTCGCGATCTGTGAGGGTTTGCGCGGGGGCGACGGTGATGGAGTCGCCGGTGTGCACGCCCATGGGGTCGAAATTTTCAATCGAGCAGATGATGATGACGTTGTCCTTGGTGTCGCGCATCACCTCAAGTTCGTACTCTTTCCAGCCGAGCACGGATTCTTCGATGAGGCATTCGTGCACGGGCGAGAGATCGAGGCCGCGCGCGAGGACGTCCATCAATTCTTCGCGGTTGTAGGCGATGCCGCCGCCGGTGCCGCCGAGCGTGAAGCTCGGGCGAATGATGACGGGGAAACCGATTTTGCCGGCGAATTCGAGGCCGTCCTTGAGGTTGTTGACGAGCGCGGATTTCGGCACCTCGAGGCCGATGCGCTGCATGGCATCTTTGAAGACGAGACGGTCTTCGGCTTTCTTGATGGCGCTGATTTGCGCGCCGATCAATTGCACGTTGTATTTTTCAAGCACGCCGCTGTCGGCGAGTTCGATGGCGAGATTGAGCGCGGTCTGGCCGCCAACCGTGGGTAAGACGGCAAAACCGGCGCTGGGCGCCATTTCACGCTCGATGCGGATGATCTCTTCGAGATACTCGCGGGTGAGGGGCTCGATGTAAGTGCGGTCGGCCGACTCAGGATCGGTCATGATGGTGGCCGGGTTCGAGTTTGCCAGCACAACTTCAAAGCCCTCAGCCTTGAGCGCCTTGCAAGCCTGCGTGCCAGAGTAGTCGAACTCAGCCGATTGTCCGATGACGATGGGTCCGGAGCCGAGGATCAGGATTTTCGAGATGTCGTTTCTACGTGGCATTATTGTGTCTTCTTGAGTGCAATTGCCTTCGCCATTAAGGATGATACGAAGTTAGCAAAGCTCAGTTCCGGCACGGGCTCACGATATTGTCCGCGAACCCCTTCAGAGCTGCTGGACATCAGGAAGCATGTTGCGTCGTATAGGCGCTCGCGAACTAGCTTAGTGAGTAAAATCTCGTAGCGTCGAGCATAGGAAGCAGACCGAAATTCATCGAACACCTTGAAATGAGGCTCTTGCGCCTTGACTGGGCGAATCGAACCTGGAGCGTCCTCAAGCAACATCACATAACCCAACCATGGCCGCGCAGAAGGCTTGAAAGCACCTTCGCGATATGCAGCCCACAAATCTACAGCGCTGCCGAGTGCTTCTTCAGTTCGATTGTTGTAGTTATTCCCAAATGATCCGACTTGCGACTTAAATTCGATCGCCGCTATCAAACAACCCTCAACCACAACCAGCAAATCCCATTTCTTCTCCGGTCGGAACCAACCTGGAAGCTCTACGCATCGCTCGCAGTAAATCAAGGGCTTATTCACGCCTGACTCTTCGAGAAGGTCTCGGACTAATTCAACGAACCCATCCATTTGGCTGCCACCCGTAACTGCGGCCCTTGCACCCGCGTCGCGGACCCCGGATATGGCTCCTTGCTTCTGGGCTTGTGTTTCCCTGCTAGACCAAAACCGCGTGACGGCCTCCCTTAGTTTTGCTTCCAGGTCAGTGTTCAAGCACTTACCCCTGCTCCATCACGAGAATTGGATTTGAGAAAAGATTAGACAGTTCGCGCTGTAATCGCGCCACCGCAAAGTCGAAGTACTTGCTATCGACTTCGAAATTGATGCTGTTTCGGCCACATTTTGAAGCCGCTAACGCTGTGGTCCCGGTTCCCATGAATGGGTCTAGAACCGTGTCCCCTACAAAGCTGAACATTCTGATCAGCCGCGTTGCTAGTTCAAGGGGATATGGTGCAGGATGATCTTTCGTTGAAGCCCCAGTCAATCCAGACCAAATCTGTTGAAACCACTTCCGGTGTTCGTCCGCAGAAATTACACTTAGAATTCGCTCAGTACCTGTCGGGGTTCGATAACCACCGGGCTTTCGTTGCATCAGGATGAATTCGATATCGTTCTTTACAACAGCGTTCGGTTCGTAGGGTTTCCCCAAGAAGCCTCCACCGCCATTTTCAATCTCATAAGCGGCATTCGCAATTTTGTGCCAAATAATGGGCGCGAGATTGTCAAAGCCGATCTTGCGGCAATGATCTTGAATACTAGCGTGGAGAGGAACAACAGTATGACGTCCATCGTTCTTTCGGCGTGACAGACAAACATCCCCGACCACACAAACCACCCGCCCACCCGGAACCAACAAGTCAAAACACTTTTGCCAAACTCGGTCGAGTTCGCTGATAAATTTGTCGTAATCTTCGATATGCCCCATCTGCCCAGGCGCATCCCGGTATTCTTTCAGCGTCCAGTAGGGCGGAGAAGTGATCACGAGTTGGACAGCACCAACCGCATCTCTCTTCATTTCACGAGCATCGCCTTTTGCGAGAACATGCCTCGACGGAATATGTTCCACAGCTTCGCGAATGAGCTTAAGCAGCAACTCATCCTTTGCCACGCGGGGAATCACGGTCCGAAGATCTCCCAGGTCCCGCAACTCTTTAGGCAAGAAATCGGACAGATCAACATGGTTGTCGATCTTCGGAATCGCCCGAGTCGTCACCGCTTGAATTCCTCCATCATCTTCACGAAATCCTTGAACAAATAGTGTGAATCGTGCGGACCGGGCGCGGCTTCCGGGTGGTATTGCACCGTGAACAGCGGCAGATTTCTGTGCCGCATGCCTTCAAGCGTATTGTCGTTCAGGTCCACGTGCGTCAGTTCGACTTCGCTTTGCGGGAGCGAGTCGGGATCGACCGCGAAGTTGTGGTTGTGGGCGGTGATTTCCACTTTGCCGGTTTGCAACTGCTTTACCGGATGGTTGCCGCCGTGATGTCCGAACTTCAGTTTGAACGTTTTGCCGCCTAGCGCGATGCCGGTTAGCTGATGGCCCAGGCAGATTCCGAAGATGGGCTGCCGTCCCATGAGGCGGCGGATGTTGTCGACCGCGTAGGTGCAGGGCTCCGGATCGCCGGGGCCGTTCGACAAAAACACTCCATCGGGCTTGAGCGCGAGCACATCTTCGGCCGGTGTTTGAGCGGGGACGACCGTCACCTTGCAGCCTTCTCCGCGCAGCTTGCGCAGGATGTTCTGCTTGATGCCGAAATCGTAGGCGACGACGTGGAAGCGCGGCGGCTCATCTTTCACTCCCACAATTTCGTCGGGCAGGTGCGAGCGCTCGCCGGTTTCCCAAACATAGGTGTGGTTGGTGCTCACCACTTTGGCAAGGTCCTGGCCGTCCATCTTTGGAATCGAGCGCGCCTTGGCGACTAACTTTTCGGCGTCGCTTTCGAGGGTCGAGATCACGCCGCGCATGACGCCGTTCGTGCGCAAGTGGCGGACGAGCGCGCGGGTATCGATATCGGCTAGGACGGGGATCTTGAACTGCTCCATGAACTCGTCGGTGACCTGCTGCGAGCGCCAGTTGGAGCTGACTTTGGAGAACTCGCGGACGATCAGGCCCTCGATGTAGGGGCGGTTCGCCTCGTTATCGTCGGGATTGGTGCCGTAGTTGCCGATTTCAGGATTGGTGAGAACGACAATCTGTCCGGCATAGGAAGGGTCGGTGAAAATTTCCTGATAGCCGGTAATGGAAGTATTGAAAACGACTTCGCCGGAGCACTCGCCTTTGGCGCCGTAGCCTTTGCCTCGGAAGACTCTACCGTCTTCGAGCGCAAGCGTAGCTTGCATTGGGACTCCTGGGAGTGGATTTTAAGGATTCTAACAGGAGGAGCTGTGGATTGTGAGAAAAAGGTCTCGGGTGTCAGGTCTTAGGTCGCAGGAAAATCCCGCGCTGCGAATAGTAGTGGTTTTCCTGAGACCTGACGCCTAAGACCTGCGGCCTTCCTACCGCAGTCTTCCCAGCTTTTCCATCGGCCAATACCCGAAAACGGCTTTGGCGTAGATGTAGCGCTCGTTGACGGGGCCGAAGTCGCGGCTGTCGTTCGACATGGTGCGGTGGTCACCTAGAACAAAATAGCTGTTGCGCGGGACCACCACTTCGGGATACGACCGGGCGTCGGCGTATTCCGAGGGAACGTAGTCTTCTTCGAGAGCCCTGTCGTTGACGAAAACCCGGCCATTCTCTATGCGGATATGGTCTCCGGCGACTCCGATAACGCGCTTGATGTAGCTCTTGCTGGTGTCGCGTGGATAGCGGAAAACGACGATGTCGCCGTGCTGAATAGGCTCCCAGCGATAGACGAACTTGTTGACGAAGATGCGTTCCTGGTCTTCAAGGCCAGGCATCATGCTGGTGCCTTCGACCTTCACGGGCTGGTAAAGAAAGATGATGATGAAGGCGGAGATGGCGAGCGAGACCAGCAGGTCGCGTGCCCAGACCGCCACGACCGGCAGCGATCGGGAAGCGGATTGCGGCGGCGCGGTCTCCGGGGTTTGAGGCTGCGGATTGTCCACATCGGACATTGTGAACACATTCTATATGGAAAGCGGGGCCGGAGAGCAGGTCTGAGGTTCGAGGTTAGGATCAAAACCTCCTCTCGGCTCGTTCCCTGCGATCATGCGCTTTTACCTCAGACCTCCCACCTCAGACCTCTACCCTCTTCCGCTCTTGCCAAAACCCCTCGCT
The DNA here is from genome assembly GCA_049698855.1 of Terriglobales bacterium. Lineage (GTDB taxonomy): Bacteria > Acidobacteriota > Terriglobia > Terriglobales > Acidobacteriaceae > Acidiflorens. The sequence goes on along the minus strand of JBAVYO010000202.1, from coordinate 20,042 downwards.
TGCCCGTACAACTAGATTCGCTCATGACTGACTATTCCATTTTTCCGAAAATCAACGCGACACTGAACGGATGCAGCGCCGTGCTGCTGGTGATTGGACATCGACTGATTGTGCGCGGCAAGATGGCGGCGCATCGGGCGGTGATGATAACGGCGTTCGCGACCTCTTGCCTCTTCTTAATTTCGTACTTGTATTACCACTGGCCCGGTCACGGCGGCGTGATTTATTTCCGCGGAGTTGGAGTGTGGCGGCCTATTTATTTTACGATTTTGACCTCGCATACCATCCTGGCAATTGTGATTGTGCCCATGGTGCTGATGACGCTGTCGCGCGGTCTGCGCGAGCAGTTCGATCGGCATCGGGCGATTGCGAAGTGGACTTATCCGCTATGGCTCTATGTGTCGGTGACCGGCGTTGTCGTTTACTGGATGCTTTTTCACATGTCTTCGTAGAGAGGGGACTTGCCGCGTCTGTCCAGGTCGCATCCGGGGCACAAGCTGTGAGACGAGATGCAGCCGGAGGCAGCGCACATAGTGAGACGCGACTAGCCGCGTCTCTACGGAAGCACCCGGATTCATCACAATTTTTGTGTGCGTACGCACAAGCTTGGGTGCTGGGGATTCTGCTATAGTGAGCTTCTTGAACCACAGTTTTTTTCGAAGGAGGCCGCAATCATGGCCGGAAAAAGCATCAATAAAGTTATCCTGATCGGCAATCTGGGCAAAGACCCGGAGGTAAAGTTCACGCCGCAAGGTACTCCGGTGGCGAAGATTACGCTTGCCACCAATGAACGCTTCAAGGGCAAGGACGGCAACTGGCAGGACCGCACCGAGTGGCACAATGTGGTGCTCTGGCAGCGGCTCGCCGAGATCGCCGGCGAATATCTGAAGAAGGGCGGCAAGGTATACATCGAAGGACGCCTGCAGACGCGGTCGTGGGACGACAAGACAAGCGGCCAGAAGAAGTACATGACCGAGGTGGTGGCCAACGATCTGGTATTGCTCGGCGGGCGCGGCGAGGGAGGCGGCGAGTCGGGTGGCGGATCGCGCGCGGCATCTGCGTCAGCTGGGAATAACTTCGATCAGAGCATGCCGGAACCGGAACACGCGCAAGCGGGCGGTTCGCCGATTACGGATGAGGATATTCCGTTCTAGGGATGCGATTCCACCTGAGCATGCGGCGCGCAGGCAATCAATAACCCGCGAGGAGTTTGAATTTGCCCGGCCTTGACGAAAAAAACTGTGTTCCCTGCCGTGGCGGAGTTCCGCCGTTGAAGGGCGACGAACTGGTGGCTATTCATCGCCAGTTGCCGCAGTCCGCGGAATGGAAGGTTGTGAATGAGCACCACCTTGCGCGCAGCTACACTTTTCCCGATTTCCGTACTGCGCTTGCTTTCGTAAACAAGGTTGGAGCGCTGGCCGAAGAGCAGGGGCACCATCCAGATATCCTGCTGGCGTGGGGCAAGGTTGAAATCACAATCTGGACGCACAAAGTGGACGGGCTGACGGAGTCGGATTTCATTCTCGCCGCGAAGATTGACCGGCTTTGAAACGATCTCGCCTGAAGGTGACTGGCTTTGAGCTGTGGGCCTTGGTGGTTCTACCACTTTCATCCGCCAGTCATCGGATTCTAGCTCGATTCACCCCCCTAGGATCGACTAAATGTCTCTCTCGGTCACAATAGTGCAAGTGATTTCACACCTCCTGCACACCGTTTAGCACACTTCTTTAGCCCAGACGATTCCGAAAAGGACGCAAAATCAAGACAGACGGCGGATTGTTATAGGTTCATGAACTTGGAAAAAGATGGAAATCAAGTTGCAGTGGTTAGGTTATTCTAAAGGAGTTCTTTCGTGCGAAACTGGGCCTGTAGTCTCGCTTTAGTGCTTCTCGCCTCCACCTCCTTTGCTCAACCCGGCATTGTTAAAGCGGCTGCCTTTCCGGAACCCGGGATTCTTTTCGCACTGGGGAGCGGCTTGGTAGGATTAGCTACATTGCTTCGCCACCACTTCGGCAAGTAAATTTCGTACGTCTCAGGCTAGCTCCAGGCTTCTTTCTGTCACTGCCCTTCTCTGCCGGCGCGATTCATGTGGCACCGCCAAACCGATTTGCTGTTCTGCCTGCTACTAGCCGGTTACTAAATCGAGAAAAAACGCGTGAATTCGGCGGTCGTCGCTTAACTCGGGATGGAAGGTCGCAGCTAGGGCCTTGCCTTGCCGAACGAGCACGGGATCATGGCCTTCCGTGGCGACGATTTCGACGTTCTCGCCCAAACGTTCAATCTTCGGCGCGCGGATGAACACCATCTCAATCGGACTGTTTTGGAAGCGACCCTCGCGGATGGAGCTATCGATCTGGCGCCCGTAGGCATTGCGGCGAACGGTGATATCAAGCGCGCCAAGGCTGGCCTGCTTCGGATTTTCTACGTCGTTAGCGAGCAGAATTGCGCCCGCACAAGTCCCAAATGAAGGCTTGGCGCGAACGAACTGCCTTAATTTTTCGAACCCATCTTCGCCCAGCAGCTTGAGCAGCGTACTGGATTCGCCACCGGGGATCACCAGGCCGTCGATTTGGTCGAGTTGTTCAGGCTTTTTTACGAGCAGGACTGTGGCCCCAAGCTCTTCGAGGCGGCGGCGGTGGGCATCGAAATCTCCCTGCAGGGCTAGAACACCGATGGTAAGTCGTCGGTCGGTCGTCATTGGTCCTTTGGTCAAAAGTCGTTGGTCGCTTGCTTTTCGCTGATTGTTCTCCAAAGCCCTGCCAACTGGGGCCTCTAATTTCATTCTAACTTGGAGAGTCAAGCCAGAGCGTAGCGCAAGACTTTGGCCCTCTGCACGTGCCCCTTGGCACTCTCGACGCTTTACTTCGAGCTCTCGATCGCCCCGCTTTGCGTGACTCAACATCTAACAGAGTATTCTCAAATTAAGGAGAAACATGAGCACATTGCATCCTGATCCGTTGCAACTCGAACCAAAGAAAACCGCGCTTGTACTGATCGATCTGCAAAATGGAATCGTGGGGATGCCGACTGCTCCCTACTCTGCGGCAGAGGTCGTGAAAAAAGCTAGCCTGCTTGCGCAAGCGTTTCGCGCGAAGGGAGCAACCGTTGTCTACGTGCGCGTGGATATGAGGGATTTTCTGCGACTGCCAGTCGATCAGCCGATGCGCGATCCGAACGCGCCTCCGCCGTCGGCCACCGCGTCGGAAATCGTGCCGGAAGCCGGATATGAGTCTGGATCGCCTAACGATTCCTCAAGTCATCGAGACTCCTCCGATCACAAAGACCTGCTCATCACAAAGCGGCACTGGGGAGCTTTTGCCGGTACGGAACTGGAGCAGGCATTGAAGCAGCGCGGAGTGGACACGGTTGTGCTGGGCGGGATTGCGACCAACATCGGCGTGGAATCGACGGCGCGGCAAGGGACTGGGCTGGGCTTTGCATTTGTCATCGTAGAAGATGCCTGCTCAGGCCGCGATGCAAATGATCACCGTTTCGCCTTTGAGAAGATTTTCCCTCGTCTGGCGCGGGTGAGGAAAACGGATGAAGTGATTGCGGCGTTGGGGTGAGATTTGTCATGGCTCGGGACCGATCTCAGGTTTTGCGATACTCGCCGAGGAGATCGGCGAGAATCCATGCGGTCCCGGCAATCGCGAAGGTCTCGGCGATCTCGCTCCAATTCGCATGACTGTGAGGAGCCGAAAGAACCAACGGTACCCATACGAGCAGCCCAAAAATCACAAGCATCATTGTCAGCAGGCGAGCGGCGAGAAGCGCCATTCGATTCGCAAGCAGAGCGACAGCCGCGAGTGCGAAGAAAACAGTTGTCGCTACTGCCCAGAACACTTGACTTGGAGGAAGCCACTTCGGAACAAGACTGGCAGTAGCGCCAAGATAAAGCGCCTGTTCGGTAGCAAAGGAAGCGGTGCAGATGCCCAAAAAAATGCGTCCGATGCGATTAGGAGTTTCCGGTGACCATGCCGATGACAAGCGCAAATAAACGAGCGCCGCTCCGGTGAGAAGAGAAAGCTGCTCGAAGAAGTTGCCCCAACTGTTGTAGATCCGAGGATGGGCGAGGATTCCGGGCACGCACAGCAAGACGAACACAAGATAAGCCGCGCCGAGGACAGCTGCGCCCGTTTTCGCGGTCCAATGATACAGAATCGCAGCGCCGCCCAGGACCTGGGCCGCGGCTGCGGCGAAGACAATGTAACTCAGGTGGCGGGAGTGGCTATGCCAGATCAGCACGGTTAGGCCCGAGGCCAAAGTTGCTACCCCAAACACACGACGGCCAAAGTGCGAACCCGGCGCTGATAGGCTCATTTGTTTTCGATCTTGCTGGCGGGCTTCCTTAAGGCAGCTCCCAGTACTGCGCCGGGTCCGTCTTCCTGTATAAAAGCAATCACCCTGAGGTTCCTGGGATATTCACCGGGCTTGAGCTTGAGCTGAACTTCCTGGTTAAAGCTTTCCCCCTTCGGCAGCTTCCCCACCCTTGTAATTTCGCGCACAACGGCGACGTGGACTAGATGCCGTCCACCATTTTCTCCATGCAAAACCTGAGACTCGACACGATCAAGCGCGAGCGCTACATAGACATTAGCGCCGTGCTTATCGAAATTGTCCCCGGTTCGAACGTGCGCTCGTAGAACCGCCGGATTTGCGGCATCGACATTTAACTCGTCGATGTAAACGGGGATTTTCGCCGCGGCCTGCGCTTTCTTGAGCGCGTTGTCCACGCGTTGCGGATCACCCTGGCGCAATTCAACGCTGCCATCAACGATGAATTGAGGAGTGTATGGCTCATTGACCCTAAGAACAGCCTCGTACGACTTCTGGCGCTCGGTCAGCGCCGACGAAGAGTTTGGATCCTTCCAACCATCGTGGTCCCAATAGTCCACGTGCTCGCTGAGAACAATGAGCTGAGCGCCGGCAATCGGTTGGTAGGCGTCCATCTTTTCGAGCAGGGCGTCAGCGGGAGGACAGCTGGAGCAACCCTCCGAGGTGAACAGCTCGACGAGGACGGGATGAGCCTCCGCGCTGGCCGTGGTTGTGGCATCAGCTGCGTTCGTGCCTTGCAGGAGTTGCGCACCGCCCGAAGCGTTCTCCAAAAACAGCAGGCAAGGCACAACGAGCCGAAGAAGAACAGTGTGTAGACCAGCGACGGACGTGCGCTGCCTCGAATGCGAATCATGACCCCACCCCGACGGTATTTTACGCCAGAAGAGATAGAGCCATCGGCCGCGCTCGTTCGATTCGTTGTGTGGGAAGTCTGCCTCAGCGCCTGGAGACGCGCTCCTACAAATCTGTACTCAAGCTAACCGGACTTTAGTTAGAATTTCGGGGGGGGCGCTTATCCCTCTGGACGCATCGGCGCGACCGCGCGCGTCTCCGATACCACGCACTTCGTGATGGAAGCGGGCCTAAGAGAGCACTTTTCCCGGCAGCAGCCGAGGTCAGACTTGTATATCCATCTTCCTTCGGGCTGGAGTTCGATGTAGGCAAGGACCTTAAAGCCGCGAGCTCGTTGCGCGTCATACGGCACGACTGAACGAGGTTGCGGAAGTGTTCTTCCCGGCGCAGCGCTTCCCCAGCGGCTGGAAGCCGCATTGATTTCGTGGCATTTACGGCACGAGTGAAACTCGTGCCCTTCCCAAAACCGCGCGAAACGGGGTTTTTCCGCAACCTCTGAACGTCGCTTCCTTCCCGTCCCCGATTCTCGCTTTACAGCAATTCGAGAAATGCTCTATTCAGGATGATCCTACTCGATGCAGACGCTGCGTTCGGCGGGTTCGAAGCGGTCGGCCTGCGCCTCGCGCTGGGTGCTGTAGTGGCCGTCGGGAGACTTTCCGTAAAGCTCGTCCCCAGGGCAGTAGTAGAGGGCTGTGTGGGTGTCGATCCAGACCTTCATATCGGGGTCTCCGTGGAAGTGGTGCGCGACCGGCTGCGGCGCCTCGGCAATTCCAATGGCGATGAAAGCCCGCTCCCACAGCGGCAATTTGGGCTTCTGGTCGCTGCCAGCCGCGGGCCAGAGGAGCACGGCAGCGGCAAAAACAATGGCGAATCCCAGATACAGGTCGGCGCGCTGAAAGTGCAATCCCAGCCTCCGCCTAGCAGGCTGGTCGGCGGTGTCGGGCGCAGGTTCGGATTCGTCCAATGTACTATCGTCGCTCCATGGCTCATGGTGTACCGCAAGAGCCTCGGCCGGCGCCTCGTCCGTAGTCACGTCCGCCGGTTCGTCCCAGGCGGGCGATTCATGCAAAGTCGCGGATTCATCCAAACTTCTGGATTCATCCGACTTCGTGGGTCCGTCCAGATTGGTTCGCTCGTGCGACAACTCGTGGGAGCATTCGCCGTTCAAAGGACCCGTGGCCCGGTCCGCAGCAGAAGAAGCAGGTCCGTGGACCTCCGCGGCCGCTTGCATGCCCACCGTGTGCCCGTTCGCTGGCACGGAAGAGATGGCAGGCTCGATCACGGAGCGAGCCGCATGGCGGAAGTCGCCAGGATCGGGACGCAGCCGCCCGGGATCGGCGGGTGAGAGCGGAAGATCGTCTCCAGGTTTCTTGTGTGCGTCCAGGCCTCCACCTTGCTCCTGGCTCATCTGCCACAACGAAGCCCAATTGCGCTGCAGCCGCTCTCCGGGCCGGAAGCTGGGCATGCTGCAGTTGGGGCAGGAAGCATTGAGGGCGGGCAACGGGGTTCCGCACTGGTTGCAGGCGCTGGGTGCAGATTGAACCTCGGGAGACGCGGCTTCCTTTGGGCGAGGAACGTCGGCGGGAGCGGCCGGGGGCTCAGCCGAGTTCATACGGGTATTGTGCTCTTGAATGGTAAAGGCGGCTGCCAGCAATCCTTGAAAGGATTGCTCGTCGAGCACGAGTTTAGCCCGATCCGAGGCCATAGCTGCGGGGGGAGACAACTAGACTTACTTATTGCCCACTTATTATAGTGCAATTCCTTGGCGGGGAAAACGGCGAAAAACGGACCGGAAGGAGGGCGGTGAGGCCATCCTTTGGTGACCAAGGGAAATCGGACGAGGGAAGGGAGAGTTTTGAAATGGGAGTTCAAAGTGGGAAACGGTTCATGAAGGGTTGCTAATCGGTTGGCGTGAAAGAAGGACATGGATGGGGCAAGTTATTGGTAAATCAGGGGGTAGGGATGTGACGAAGGTTTGGCGAATGAGTTGCGGTAGAGTCGGCAGGTCACGACCCCAAGATTGAACGATAAGGAGCGCACAACAAGCCCCATGATCAACCTAAACGAGATCAAGATTACGCCACGGGACCAGGAGGTACTGCATCTGCTGGTACAGGGGTGCAGCAACAAGGAAATCGCGAGCCACTTGAACATCAGCCCGCGAACGGTAAAACAACACCTGCGCACGTTGTTTCTGCGCGCAGGCATCAAGGAAGGCCGGAAGCGAGTGAAGCTCGCGACCGCCATGTTCATCAAGGAGCAGGTGCAGCCATGCAACCCCGCGATCGACTGAGCGCAAAAGAGATTCAGGTAGCCACGCTGGTGTGGCAAGGACTGACGAACAAGGACGTTGCCGCAGTCCTTCATACCAGCGAGCAAGTGGTCAAGAACTATCTGCGAACCACGTTCGACAAGCTTGGAGTCTGGACGCGGCTGGAACTGGCGCTCTACGTGGCCAGCCACGGAGGCGCGAACTGGCACACCAATATACAGGCGAGTTCGCGAGCACCCGTCTGGAACGCGGCGGCTGCGGAGGAAGTGGGGGCATTTCCCGAGACGACGGGGAAGGCGAAGGCGGCAGCGGCCGGTTCGGGGAACACTGTGTAATACCGCGCGACCACGCGACAAGTTATCGAAGAGCTGGGCTTGGGCGCTCGGCGGATATCGGTCTCGAGCAATTCTGCGAGGGAACAGTCGGGCGCTCAGGGGTAATGCCCCGTGCAAGGCCTCATAACGCCAACTTAAAGGAGAATTCGTTGGGGGTCTTATGCCAGCTCAACAGCACGGGCAATTTTACGAATCCTGCCGGAGCAGGCATCGCCACGCTTTTTAATTTCCGGAAACCGCAATGCTAGATAGTCTTCAGAACGGAAGTGAAAGCACATGTTCAAGTGATGCTTACTTCGGTGTAGGTGCCGTAGACCTGCTTTAGCGCTTCGCAGATTTCGCCAACTGTTGCATAGGCGCGCACGGCGTCAACGATGTAGGGCATGGTGTTCGCGTCGGAGATGTTGCCGTTGCTGCCGGCATCGGGCGTTTTTGCGGCCGCGCGCTTGAGCGCTTCCAGACGGCGCTCGACTTCTTCGCTGGAGCGGCGGGCACGCAGGGCCTTTAGCTTCTTCTCCTGGGCTCTGGCTACCGATTCACCGATATAGAGAATCTTGGGCGATTCTTCTTCGATCACGAAATCATTTACGCCGACGGTGATCTTTTCGTTGGCCTCAACAGCGCGCTGGTATTGGTAACTGGCCTCGGCGATTTCTTTTTGTGGGAATCCGCGTTCGATGGCTTTGACCATACCGCCCATCTGATCGAGTTTCTCGAAATAATCGAACGCGCCCTGCTCCATATCGAGCGTTTGCTTTTCGACAAAGTAACTCCCGCCAAGCGGGTCGACGGTGTTGGTCACACCCGACTCATAGGCAATGATCTGCTGGGTGCGCAGAGCGATGCGCGCCGCTTCTTCGGTAGGAAGCGCGAGCGCTTCATCGTAAGAATCGGTGTGCAAGGACTGCGTGCCGCCCAAGACAGCCGCAAGCGCCTGCAACGCTACGCGCGCGATGTTATTCATAGGCTGCTGGGCGGGCAGCGAGACGCCCGCAGTTTGGGTGTGGAAGCGCATGAGGCGAGTGCGATCACTCTTTGCGCCGAAGCGGTCTTTCATCAGGCGATACCAGATCTTGCGGGAGGCGCGGTATTTGGCGATTTCCTCGAAGAAATCGTTGTGGGCGTTGAAGAAGAAACTTAGGCGCGGGCCGAATTCGTCGACATCGAGGCCGCGGCGGCGCGCCCACTCGACATATTCCACGCCGTCGTAGATGGTGAACGCGAGTTCCTGGAGCGCGGTCGAACCAGCTTCGCGGATGTGATATCCGCTAATCGAAATCGTGTTGAAGCGGGGAGTGAATAGCGATCCAAACTCGAAGGTATCGACGACTAGGCGCATGCTGGGAGCGGGCGGATAGATATATTCCTTCTGCGCAATGTATTCCTTCAGGATATCGTTCTGAATGGTGCCGGAGATTTTCTTCCAGTCGGCGCCATGCTTTTCGGCGACCACGAGATACATGGCCCAGAGCACGCTGGCGGGAGAATTGATGGTCATCGATGTGGTGATTTTTTCGAGATCGATGCCGTCGAAGAGAATCTCCATATCTTCAAGCGAGTCAATGGCGACGCCGCATTTGCCGACTTCGCCTTCGCTGGCGGCGTGGTCGGAGTCGTAGCCCATCAGCGTCGGGAGATCGAATGCGACCGAAAGGCCCCCGCCGCCGTGCTCAAGCAAATACTTGTAGCGCTGATTGGTTTCCTCGGGCGATGCGAAACCGGAGAACATGCGCATGGTCCAGAGCCTGCCGCGATAGCCGGTCGAGTGAATGCCGCGCGTGTAGGGCGGTTGGCCTGGGTAGCCGAGATATTGATCGTAATTCCAGTCGGGGGGGAGATCGGCTTGCGTGTAAAGACGGCGAATGGGAGCGTTCGAGATGGTGCTGAAGCGGGCCTGTCCGTGTTCGTCGCGATTGGTGCCAGTGGGAGCGCCAATGGGCTTTTCGGGAGCCTTGTCGAGCGCAGTAGCGAGCGTTTTTTCAGCCCAGGCTCTTTCGGAGGGCGACGGGTTGCGGTTTTCAAAAACGTCGGAAATCGGGCTTTCGGCGACAGACGGCTTGTGTGGATCTTTCTTTGATATGTTCTCGGACATTCGGCTCCCCACGCGCTTTCCCAGGTTAGCGCCCAAAAGACGGGGCGAACCTGGGGCACCAAACTCAGTTTGATGATAGAGGAGCGCTGCGGGAGCGGCAAGACTGGGGAACCGACCGAGTGGTTGGGGAAGGTAAGAGCTCGATCCAAGCTCGCAGCTTCCTCTCTTGACCCGCTAATCGCGCGCCCCTATGCTTTTCATTCCTGTTCAGCGTTCATTCCTGCTCGGCGGAGGACACTCTGAAGGCTTTTCGGCGGTTGCTGCAGCGCACTCCTTTTTATGGCGCATACAAGGCGGTTGGACACTATCCCGACTATTGGTATTGGATTTTGCGCGGACGGCCAGAGCGGTCTCCGCATTTGTTGAAGCAGAAAACGGTGCGCGAATATGGTGAGCGGTTTGGTCTAAGGACGCTGGTGGAGACTGGGACGTATTACGGCGAGATGGTCGCCGCGATGAAGCGGCGTTTTGAGCGCATTTACTCGATTGAATTTGTGCCGGAACTGGCGGAGCGGGGGCAACGAAAGTTTGCCGGCGATCCGCATATCCGGATCTTTTGCGGCGACAGCCGCTTGGTTATGCCCGAGGTGCTGGCACTGCTCGACGGGCCGGCGCTGTTCTGGCTGGACGCGGGGTATTACGGATGGATTGGCAAACAGGGCGACCAGCAACGGCTTTCGGCGGAACTGGAAATGATTTTGAGCCATCCGTTTGCGCACATTATTTTGCTGGACGATGCGCGCGGGCTGACTGGGCGGGATGGAGTTCCATCGGTAGCGGATGTGAAGAGCTACGTGGAATCTACGTTTCCACAGCGCGCCGTGAAAGTGGAGTATGACATTCTGCGCATTACGCGGCGGAAATAGTCCGGTTGCATTGATCCTTCGCTGCGCTCGGGATTACGGGTTGCCCAGGTTAACACCCAAAAGCGGGCTCGATTTTGGGGCACAAAGAGACACAGCCTCTCGGAATGATTTTAATTGAGAGCGCCAGACTAACTCGTGGCGCCCTAGAATTCGCGAGCGAAAAACAGAAAAGGGGCCGCTGAACTCGGCCCCTGAGAATAAGCTGCGCCGACTAAAATACGTCGCGCACAGTTTTGGTAACCAGCGCTATAGAGCTGTTTGCCGCCTGACCAATTGCGTAAGCGAAGGTGGCAGACTGATTGGGAAGGCTGATCTCATCCGATGCAAGCACGGAAATGTCGCCCGCCAGTATCTGTACGAGATAGGTTCCGGCCGGTACATTGATCTCCTGTTGCTTGCCGGGAGCTGCCGTCAAAGTAAAGGTTTGAGGACTCTTTACACCTACTTGCGTAAGCGTGGCTTGCAAGGTGGGAGCGTCCGCGGCTTGCGCGAAATCAAACCGCGCATTACCCGGTGTGACTGACGTGAAGTCGTCGGTGAACGACAACAGGGCAGCTTGACCGCTGCTGATTGCAGCCACAACGGATACGCTGGCTCCAGCAGTAATCTTCACCTGAGAGTCGGTGATCGTGGGGTTCGAGCAGCCGGCCAGACTGTTGGCCTCACTGATCTGTACATCGTAGGTTCCAGGGGCAAAAGTGAGCGGGCCACTCGTGCTGTCGAATGCCAATCCTCTTGTTAGGCAGTTGCCATCGACCAGGACGTCGATGGGAAAGCCAGGGTTGACATTGTCGGCGATGTCGCGGCCCGGGATGCCATGTACGAGGTAGAGGTACGCGTTATCTGCGGCGAAGCTGGTTGCGCCTAAGGCGAGGCAGAGGGCGGCAAGTTGCAAAAGAATACGGGGGCGAAGTGTCATAAGTTTTCCTTTCAGATGGGGGAACGTTAGCGCTGGTTGTGCTGGTGACTCTATTCGATGAACAACGCTGAAGAATAGCTTCAGGGGTGGTTCACCATTCGCTTCCTGAGACTTCAACCGGGAAACTGGGGCTGGGCTACGTTTGACTGAAACCCTCTTGGCAAAGCGAAGTTCTGGAATTTTTAAAAAAGATTCGCGACGGACTGGCTGTATGAATTTGGCCAATCTCTCGGAGAACAATCCTTCGTTGGCGCTTCGGAGCCCTGTCCTACCTGCTATGTCATTCGGATCGTAGCGAATCTGATTTCCCCTGGTTTCGCCCCAATTCCCACGCCTTCGCATATTTCCAGGAGACGTAGACCGCGTGATAGAGGTGCAACAACAGGCCTTCGCGGCCATCGAGAAAACCGAGCCGAAAGAAATAGTTGTAGAGGAACGTAGCGGCGGGGCGCACCACGATGTTGAACGCGCTGAAGGGGACTTGGCCTTTGGCGGCGACCATCTCGGCGCCGAGCGAGGAGTAGCGGTTCATGTGGTCGATGTAGTCGGCCAGGGTGGGGTAGGAGTGGTGGATGAGCGCGCCTTTAAGCTGCCCCGCTGTTCCTTCGCTGAGATGCGCGTCTTCATGAACCGCGCGGGATTCGAATCGAGCTTTGCCTTTCCGAAAGAGACGCAGCTTGGGATCGGGCCAGAAACCGCCGTGTCTGATCCAGCGGCCGAGAAATTCATTTCTGCGTGGGATGCGGTAGCCAGTTCGAGCCAAGTCGAGGTTCTGAAGCCCCTTTGACCCCTGCTCCATCGTCAAGCACCAGTCGCTTGCCTTCTCTGCTGGATTGATTTTGCTGAGAGCGCCGTGGTGCGCGATCTCGGCCGCGAGGTCTGCTTCCACTTCTTCATCCGCGTCGAGGCTCAAAATCCAATCTCCCGTGGCTTTGTCGATCGCGGAATTCTTCTGGGCGGCGTAGCCTTTCCATTCCTCTATAAAAACCTTCGCGCCGAACGATTTCGCAATTTCCACGGTGCGATCGGTTGAGCCGGAGTCGACGACGATGATTTCGCCTTTGCCGTCCGCGACGAGTGGCTGCACGCTCGCCAGTGTGCGGGCGATGTTGGCTTCTTCGTTGTGCGTGATGATGACGACGGAGAGAATCACGGTGGACAGAATACTCGCTGTGCTTATCCGGCCGCTACTCTCACACGCGGGCGAGAGATATGGCACGAAAACGATCGAGCCACCAACTTCTCGGCAATCCTGCCTCTGTGCCCTCTGTGGTTTTGAAATAAAGTGACTACCACGGAGTACACAGAGGGGCACGGAGGAACGCCCGATCCAACTGGCAGATTGTGGCTTGCTACTGTTGGGCCGACGGATTTGCTGGAAGCTGATCGGCTGGCCGCGCGACAACGTGTGGAACGTTGGGCGCATGCGTGACCTGTCCACTAACAGCATCGGCGATTTCGATGTTGGCGTGATCGAGCAGAAGGCCGGTGGCACGGTCGAGTTCAAGTTGAGCTTTTTCGTAGGCCGCCTTGGCGGAGACAAGCGTGACCTCAGACGACGTAAGTCCGGATTGGTATTGGAGCACCGCAGTGGAAGTGGAAGCGCCGAGAGCATATTTCTTTTGCTCGGCGTCGAGCGACTGCCGCGCCAAATCAACCGCGGCCTGGGCGGAAGCGACGCTGGCGCGATTTTGCTGCACTCCGAACTGCGCGTTTCGGACCTCAATGCGTACCTGGTTTTCGATCTGCTGGATGCGGAGCTGAGCTTGCCGGTATTCGAACTCGGAGCGCACCTGCGTTGCCTGAGCGGCGCGGTTGCGGATGGGGATATTAATTGTGAGACCCGCGCCCTTGTCCGGGGCCGTGGAATTGATGAGCTGATTCAGCGTGCCGCCGTAGCCAATAGTGGGAGCAACTGGGACTAGGACCTGGTTACCATATTGGGAATTTGGGCCAGCGCAAAACCCCTCGGCTTGTTCGGACGGAGACTGATTGATACAGAGGTTGGTGGGATTCTGCGCTCCCCCGAGACCCGCCCCGCCGTAATAGGCGAAGAGATCAACCGTGGGCAGCAAAGCGCTGCGGATGGCTTTGTTGCTGATCGCCGTATTGACCAGGTTAATGCGCGCCTCGGCAAGGTCAGGGCGATGACTGAGGGCCGAATTCACCAACTCTTCCGTTGGAGTTAAGGGCTCTTCGGCGGGTACCTCCATGGTTGACGTGGGCACGACTTCTGCATCGGCGAGCCTGGGGTCAACGAGCGTACGGCTAAGCGCATTCTTCATGAGCAATTGCTCCAATTGAAGATTGGTGAGGGCGAGCGTCAAAGTCTGTTGATCGGTGGCCACGGTGCTCTGCGCTCGCACCACTTCGATGGGAGCGAGCGTGCCGATCTCAACCTGCTTCTTAGTGTCGGAGAACGTCTTCTGCGCGAAGGCGAGATTTTCCTTTTGCACCGTCACGTTCTCGTACGCATAGACCAGATCCCAGTACATGTTCTCGATCTGGTCGACAGTGGTGATGGTCTGCAGGCGAAAAGCAACATCGGAGATTTTGCGATCATTCTTGGCAATCTGAATGAAACGATTGTTGGGAGTCAAGCCGAAACCCTGCAAAAGGTGCTGCGTAAGTCGGAAGTTAAAACTTGAGTTAAGTTGTGGACTTAATGTCGTAAAGGGCGCATTTCCCACCGTCTGGCGGCTGTTGTTAAAACCTACTGCCAAATTGGTGCCCCACTGGAATCCCTGCTGGTATTGGAAGTTTCCAGTCGTGGTGTTTATTGGAGAAAAAGGCGTGAAAATACTCGATGAGAGAATGCTGTTGTGATCGACCTGCAGTGTACCGGTAATTACGGGATCGAAGCTGGAGATTACCGGACCGCTGCCTAGGGTTGATACTACCAAGCCACCCGAACCTGCGCCTGCACCGCCGGATGCGACCGAAGTGCCGCCCTGGCCGGAACCGACCTGCCCGCCGAGGCCGCCGACGCCGCTGCCGGGAGTATTTTGTACGACGCCGCTGTTGACCCCGAGAATGGCTGATCCGGCTTTCGCGCGCCAGATATCGGTATCGGCGATGTTGAGGTTGTAGCGGGCGATGGCAATATCGAGATTATTTTCGAGCGCGAGCGCGACCGCGTCATTCATGGAAATATAGAGCTTGCCATCGTGCATGAGCTGGTCAATGCGCGACGTGTTCGAGAGATTGGGCGACTCCGTGTGGCGCGAAGTGTAGGGCGCGATAATGTTCGGAAAAGGCGCGCGCGGCTTGGAGTACTCCTGCACATTGTACGGCTGCGAAGCTGACGGCGTGGCAGGTTGCCCCTGCGCCGACGGAGTTGCCGGGAGCGGCGAATTTTGCTGCGCCCAACCCGCGGGAGCCATCAGAACGGCGAGAAAAAGAGCAGCTAGGCGCTGAAACGCAGAAGACATCGTAGAACGTCGCATTCGTATCATCTCCATCAATAAGGGCTGGGAACGGAGTAATAAAGCACACTGTTGGTTACGTAGAACATCACGCGGGAGTTCCTTGCAATCCCTGTAAAAGACAAAGTTTTGCATGGGGCGTAAGTGCAATAGTATAGCTGACGCGCGGGAGCGGGTTCCGTGACGGTGGGAGAAGTTTGAGAATACATTTAATTTCATCCCACCAGCCCGAGTGGCGGCCGTGGTGAACTTTAACCGCTCTTTCAAGTCAGTCTCAAATACAGATGATGCCCGCGTATTGTGGGACTCGGAAATGCATGTGCGCAATCTTAAAGTGATCCTTTCTTATGACGGGTCGGACTTCGCTGGCTGGCAGGTGCAGCCGGGACGCAAGACCGTCCAGGGCATGCTCGCCTCGGCTATTGGACGGCTGACTGGCGAAAATGTACTGCCCCAGGGATCGGGGCGTACCGATGCCGGAGTGCATGCGTTGGCTCAAGTGGCGACTTTTACGACCGTGTCGGCGATACCGGTGGAGAACTGGGTGATCGCGCTGAACGACGTTTTGCCGGCCTCGATTCGCGTGCTGGAGGTGAGCGAGCAGGCGGCGGATTTCCACGCGCGCAAGTCGGCTCGGGCGAAGACCTATCGATATCGCATATATCGAGGAGCGATTTGTCCGCCGTTCTTGGCGCGCTACGTGTGGCATTATCCCTATCCACTGAATGAAGGCGCGATGGCGGAGGCTGCCGGTCTGATCGTCGGCAAGCACGATTTCACGTCGTTTGCAGCGGTCGATCCGGAGCGGGTGGAGCGGATGGGGGGCGGAGCGGGAGTCGCGGATCGAGGTACGGATAGCGGCGTGGATAAGATCGAAGATTCACACGAGGAAGGCGGACCGGCGGCTGGCGACGGGCAACCGAGTGACGCGCGACATGCCGAGGAGCAGCCGGCTTCGGGGCGGACGACTAATATCCGCGAGATTTTTTCTTCCGGATGGACGCGGGAAGGCGAAGAACTGGTTTACACGGTTCGCGGGAATGGGTTCCTTCACCATATGGTGCGCAATTTGGTGGGGACGTTTGTTTTGGTGGGAAAAGGGACGGTGAGCCCTCGGGATTTCGAGCGCATTCTGGCGGCGCGGGCACGATCGGCGGCGGGGCCGACTGCTCCGGCTTCGGGACTGTTCTTGGTGGGCGTGGAGTACTAAGCGCATGGGATTCTGATGTAGCGCTGGCATGCTCTTTCCACCGCGCGTACACTGCTTGCGAGATGGCGACCGACGTGCAATTCCCGGTCTCGCGGATCGTGTCCGTCAATCCTGCTACGGGTGAGGTGCTCGGCGAATTGGAAAGCGCTGGGCAAGCCGAAGTACAGGCTGCGGTGGCAACTGCGTACGCGGCGCAGCCGGGGTGGAACGCCGTGGGAGTGCGGAAACGATTGGGCGTGCTGCACGACTTTCAGCAGCTTCTTCTCGCCCGCAAAAACGACATCGCGCACAGGATCGCGCAGGAATCGGGCAAACCACAGGTGGAGGCGCTGGTCACCGAAGTGCTTGTGGTGCTCGATGACGTGCGGTTTCTGGTCGAGAATGCGTTCGCGCTTCTCCGCGACGAGCCGCTGCCGCATGGGAACCCGGCGCTTAAAACGAAATCCGGGCGCATTTTGCGCGAGCCGTATGGGGTGATCGGAATTATTTCTCCCTGGAATTATCCCTTCTCGATTCCTGCAACCGAGGCGATGGCGGCGCTGGTGGCAGGGAATGCAGTGGTTCTCAAACCGTCGGAACTGACGCCACTGATTGCTTTCGAGCTTCAGGAGCTGCTGCGCGAGGCAGGCGTTCCCGAGAAGATTTTTCAGGTGCTGCCGGGCGATGGCACGACCGGCTCGGCGCTGGTAAAAAGCGATATTGACAAGCTGGTATTTACAGGGAGCGTCGCCACCGGCCGTCGAATCGCACAAACCGCGGGCGAGCGCCTGCTGCCGGTGGTGCTTGAACTGGGCGGAAAAGATCCGATGCTGGTGCTCGACGATGCCGACGTTGATTCCGCAACGAGCGGCGCAGTATGGGGAGCTTTTATGAACGCGGGGCAGACCTGCCTTTCGGTCGAGCGCTGCTACGTGCATCGCAGCTTGTATGCGGCGTTCGTCGAGGCGTGCGCCGAAAAAGCGCGAAAACTGCGCGTCGGAAATGGGATCGATCCGTCGACCGACGTTGGTCCTATGATCCATGAACGGCAGGTGCGGATCGTGGAATCGCACGTGGAGGACGCGCGGCAACGTGGCGCTCGCGTGGTGTCTGGCGGCGGGCGCTTGCGCGAACTGGGTCCTACATTTTTTGCGCCCACTGTGCTTGCCGATGTCAATCACAGCATGCGCATCATGCGCGAGGAGACGTTTGGCCCGGTCCTGCCGATTGCTCCGTTTGACGATGAGGACGAGGCAGTGCGGCTGGCCAACGATTCCGATTACGGATTGGCGGCGAGTATTTGGACGAGCGACCGAAAACGCGGCGAAGACCTGGCACGCGAGATTCACGCCGGCACCGTGATGGTGAACGATGTGGTCTCGTGCTTCAGTATTAGCGAAGCTCCGCACGGCGGGGTGAAGGCAAGCGGCATGGGGCGAACGCACGGACGATGGGGCGTGGAAGAAATGGTTCGTGTAAAGTATGTGGATTCGGACCTGCTGCCGCGCATGAAAAAGATCTGGTGGTTTTCGTATGGGCGCGAGTTTGGAGCGGAGATGAGCAGCTTTCTCGATCTGCTCTATGCGCCCGCGCTGCGTGAGAAAATGAAAGCCGCAGTACGCTCGGCTGGCGCGCTGTGGAGAAGAAAACTTTAGAAGCAGTTCTCAGTTCCCTGTTCTCAGTTCTCAGTTTTTGAGCTGAAGCTTTTTTCTGGGGACTGAGGACTGGGAACCGGGAACTGAGAACTGAGAACTGAATATGACTACCGACCGCGACCTACTTCGTCACACGCTGGCCACGATTGCTTATCGTGGAGGCAAAACCATTCGCAACGCACCCGCTAGTTTTGCAGAGTATGGCGCGCCGGATTCCTCGCGCACACCCGCTAAAATTCTTGCCCACATGGGCGACCTGATGGACTGGGCGCTCTCGATGGCCGACGGGAGCCGCAAGTGGCACGACTCAACTCCTCTGGCGTGGGAGCAGGAGGGCGAGCGCTTTTTCGCGTCGCTGAAGAAGTTTGACGACTATCTGGCTTCGGATGCGCAGCTGCAGGCTCCGATTGAGAAGCTGTTTCAAGGGCCGGTTGCCGATGCGCTCACGCACGGGGGACAACTCGCCATGCTGCGGCGGATGGCGGGGTGTCCGATCCCGGGCGAAAACTATTTTGCTGCCGAGATTACAGTGGGGCGGGTGGGCGCGGATCAGGCTGCGCCGCGGAAGCCGTTCGGCTAAGCATTGTCACTTCGATACCCCTCCTTATGATGGCTGAAACCAAGACGCGACTTCGATGGATAAGGTTTTGGCTGTTGCGTGTCACTTTTTGGGGAGTCCCATTTTTCTTCTTCAATGGAGCCTGGTTGAAGGCTCTCTGGTTATGCATGTTCGTAGTTTACGCGGGCGCAGCATGGCTAATATATCGGAGTGACATCGACACAGAACGGGGCTTAGAACGGTCGACGAACGTATTCCTGGGGTTAGTGCTGTTCCAAATTGCCGTTGTGGCGCTCCTTGTAATATTTAGATCTTCGCTTGCAAGGTAGCCGTCCGCGATTCCCTTGCCCTCCGCAAAAGTACCCGTCTTGATTAAATGTCATCTTAGATATATTCTAAATACCAACTTTAACATTCAATGCACGCTCAAGCGATTAAGCGGTCTCTGGAGGGCAGCGGGTTGCGGTGCACGCCGCAGCGCTATGCTGTGATGGCATTCCTGATGGAAAGTAGCAGGCATCCCACGGCTGCGGAAATCTTCGAAGCCGTGAATCGCATGGATCCGCGATCTTCCAAGGCCACCACTTATAACAA
This sequence comes from Terriglobales bacterium, assembly GCA_049698855.1. GTDB lineage: Bacteria > Acidobacteriota > Terriglobia > Terriglobales > Acidobacteriaceae > Acidiflorens. The sequence goes on along the minus strand of JBAVYO010000202.1, from coordinate 949 downwards.
TCTGCGGGATCTGGTGGAGGCGGGACTGGTGCGTGAAGTGGCCGTCGAGGGGCGCGCCGCGCGCTTCGATGCCAAAGGCACGCAGCATCACCACTTCATCTGCGACCGCTGTGGCAATGTTGAGGACCTCGAATGGTACGACGTGCCCAAGCCCCCATCGAATTCCCTTGGTAAGCGGATTCTTCGCGAATCCGAACTGATTTTCAGGGGACTTTGCGCGAAGTGCGCTCCGCGGCGCGCTTCCCGTTAAGTCTCGATATGTATGGATAGTTTCTGGACAGCCGACTAAGAAGCATGTTGGCAGCTAATTGTGCGAACCGCAGTCGGATGGGTTCGCTAGTCATCACAATTTTGAATTCATTCAGAGGATAAGGATATGGAAAAACCGAAACACATGGAAAACACACTCGCTTCTTCATCGGGAACGGTTTCCCCCGAGGTTAAGGACAAGAACGCATCAACCGAATCCAAGTGCCCATTCAACCATGGAGCTTCCGCTCCCACGAACCGCGATTGGTGGCCCAATCAGGTAAACCTGGACGTCCTCCATCAGCATTCAGACCTGTCCGATCCGATGGGCGAAGATTTCGACTACGCCAAGGAATTCAAAAGTCTCGATCTGAATGCCGTGACCAAAGACCTGCATGCGCTCATGACCGACTCGCAGGAATGGTGGCCGGCCGACTTCGGGCACTACGGCGGGCTGTTCATACGCATGGCGTGGCACAGCGCGGGCACGTATCGCATCGGCGATGGCCGTGGCGGAGCGGGGGCTGGGCAGCAACGCTTCGCTCCACTAAATAGCTGGCCGGACAACGTGAACCTGGACAAAGCACGCCGTCTGCTGTGGCCGATAAAGCAGAAATACGGCCGCAAAATTTCTTGGGCCGACTTGATGATTCTCGCAGGAAACGTCGCTCTCGAGTCGATGGGCTTCAAGACATTTGGC
>JBAVYO010000201.1:0-15154 GCA_049698855.1 Terriglobales bacterium | reverse complement strand
GGTCAAGGCTGTCGCGCTTCGCATCGAGTTCGACGGTTTTTGGATGGCGCGTGGCTTGGTATTTTGCGGGATCGACATCGGCGCGGCTTCCCGGCAGGAGCACAGCGTTGCAGGTCGCGAGCGTCTTCTTTATTTCTTCCGCGCTCTGGTCGAAATCGATTCGCACTGGCTCACCGCCCGCTCCGCGAACCGCGTCTTCATATTGCGACACGGCGCGTTCGGCATAGGCGCGATCTTCCGAATGCGGCATGGGGATGGCGATGCGAGGCGAGTTATTAAGCGATTGAGTCATTGAGGCATTGAAGCATTTAGGCATTTAGACATTGACACATTTAAGCATTGAAACCTTGACTGCGCCGTTGAAGTCAATCATTCAATCTCTAAATGGCCAAATGGCTCAATGATTCAATGCAATTGTCTTCTCGATTGCGGCCAGCGTTTTGCGCTGGCGATAATTTCGCGTCTCCACAACCAGCATTACGATCAGCACAATCACTCCCACGGTGATGGCGAACGGAAACGCAATGTGGCGATAGGCGTACTGCAGATTCGGCGCTACATGCTTGACCTGCGAGTAGACGATGGTCCCGAGAATGCTGAGCAGCAGCGCGACCGCGAATGAGAGCAAAGTAAAAAGAAACGTAATCGCAAATGCGCGCACAGGCACGCCGATCCAGCGCGGCTTGGCCGGTTCTGTATTCGCCATGACACTAAAGTACAACAAGTCGGGCTATGGGCTCTGGGCTTTCGGCTTTCGGCTCTGGGCTCTGGGCTTTACGCTATCGGCTATCGGCTTCTGGCTTTCGGCTCCCGGCGTTCTGGGAGCTGTATTAGTTCACATATCCGGGCCTTTCATCGGACTTCCTTCCGCGCTGGGGCATTCGGGCGCGGGCTTGGATTGTGCCTTGCGGGAGGCCGTCATTGGAGTCGGCGCTGGCGGAATCTTGAGATGTCTGTATCGCGGGATCTTCCGGCGTCTGCGTTGCGGGCTTTTCCGGCGTCTGCGTTGCCGGATCTTCCGGCGTCTGCATTGCCGGATCTTCCGGCATCTGCATTGCGAACTTTTTCGACTTCGGCATCTTGGACTTATCCGATGCCTGCATCTTGGCTTCGTGGTCGGCGACTCCCTTCTGAAGGATGACGATCGCAGCCCGCAGCCGATCGACGGTGATCAGAGATGGTTCGAAGCCAGGGTAGATGACGATTTCGACGCTTTCGTTGACGATTTGTGGGGGCGGAGGGGGGGGAGGCTCTTGCGGGGGATCGGGGATTTCTTCGTCGAAGAAATCCGTTTCGAGCGGAGTTTCCGCGACCTTGTCGAGATCGACCACAACGTCCTCGGGTTGCGGCTCTTCATCGTCCATGCGGGCGAGATTCGACGAAGCGATTTGCAGGGCATAGAGGAGGAGGCCGGCGGTTTTGGGGTCGGTCTTTTTTTGCACGAGCAATTGCATGACCTGGCGGATGACGACCTGGATGGAATACGCGTCCTCGAGGAGGGGTATGAGAAGCTGTGGCTCCGCGGACGATTCGCCTTCGACATTGGGTTCGGGTGGTTGCGGACGGTTCTGCTGGTGGTAGTAACAATATTTCTGGTCACGCAGGGCGGGCGAACCGCATTGCGCGCCACTGGTAAGAAGGTGCTGGCATCGTGTTACTGGATTTGGTTCCATGATTTTATTAGTCCTTTAGGAAGTTCCGGTTCTCAGATCTCAGTTCTCGGTAACTGCTTATGAGTGCGTTTTGGGGGTACCCCCCTCCCCACGGTCTATTGGAATCAAGACTTTGGGGGTGATGTTTTGCAAAGTCTTGAGGCGCGGGGAGTTACGGGTAAAGTCTTGATTCTGCATCGATTAGGCAAACTCCTCTGGGCGCCGCAGTTTTCGCGGGCGAGGGCGCCCGCGCCACACTTGATCGAAAATTCATTGTTCCCCACTTTTCTACTGCGGGCGTCTGCGTGAGCCCACTCATTCGCAAAAAGACGCGAATGAGTGGGGCACCCAAATTTTGGGCGCCAATTTTCTTACTTTCTTTTCTTACTTAGGCGCTGGACCCCGACGATAGTGTTGATCTATTTTTTCGCGTCTTAGTTGGGTTGTCTATGACGTGGGACACAATGAAATTGTGATGAATAGATTCCCGAAATGGGAAAGGAGGTGAGATGGCGGTGAGCGGCCCCGCCGAGGGCGAGACGCCCCTTCGGCAAGCTCAGGGCAGGCACTCGGGACAGCCGGCAAGATGCCGGCGCTACGATTTTGCTAACTGGCGAGACGACCCTTCGACAAGGCAGGGCGGGCTCGCGGGCACAGGGCTAATCCTCTCCCACCTTCGGTGATCAATGTCCCACTCTTGCAAAAGGCGCAAGGGTGGGGCAGCCTCGGTTGTGGGGATTCAAAGCAGGACGCAATCGCTTGCGGCGATGAGCGGGCGGTTCTCAAGGAACGGAATGGCCGGGTTGCGGCAGTTTGTTGTAGTACGGAAAGCCTCTTGAGCAAAGAAATGCATGCGGGCAACGGGAAGTCAAAGCTCTAATTCAACCGTTTCCAGTCCGAGAAGTACGTGCCATCCACGAGGTACATTACGACCTCTGGGCTATTGCGAGAGAGCATCGTCTGGTATTTCACGATTCCCTGAAAACTTTCCTGAATGAAGTAATACGTCTTACCGGCTTCGAGATCCATATCGAGTCCGTTCGCGTTTTCGGACTGCGAAATAAGGGAATATTTTCCGGGATCTACATAGGCGATGCTGTAAGTGCCCATCTTGTTTACCGCGACAACCTTGCCATTGGCGTGCAGCTTGAACTGGTTTCCCCGCCCGGTGTTGCGCGCGGCCAGCGGAGGACAGACAACGACAATGGTTGCCAGATCTGCCTTCACCTCGGGCAATGGGTGGGTGTCCTTGTCCAGCTTCATCGAATGCTTGGACTTCAAATCCGGTACGCGGCTCTTGTCAATGTCACCGTCCTTGTCGACGATCGGCTCTCCCTTTTCGAGATAATTGGCAAGCGTCACGCGATCACCGAACAGACTTTGGGTTTTGGCGGCTGCCTTATCGTAGATGTCTCCCGGCAGGACTAATAGCACCTTCTCCGAATGATCCCCGTGGCTGTACTCCAGGTAGAGCCAGCGATCGTGTACATGAACGCGCGCAACCAACGCGCCCGCGAGCGGACTTATCGCGCCAATCGCCACGGACTTTGCACCCGCGTTCATGTGGGCATCCGAATCAAAAACCACTTTTGCGATGTCGGAATATGGAATGGCGAACTCATCGCCCGCGCCACTGTGAAATGTCAGTTTCCGAGCGTCATCGTCAAAGCTGAGAACGCCGATTTTATCCACCAGCTCCCGCTTTTGCGCGCTCTTGTGCCGGCGAATTTTGACGTCCTCAAACTTAGTAGTTTCTGAAAAGAGGAATGAGATGCCGATGAACAAGAAAATGGCCAGATACGCAGGTTTTTTCATGCGCCGCCCTCTTTGCGGTCTAACTCGGAATTTCCTTTTCAAAACTCGAAAAACAGCACCATGGTACACCTTTGGGATTTGGCAGACTGGTGCATCGGAATGACAACACTTCTCAAAAGGGTGGATGGCGCAAAATGCCGAGTGCACTCATTGACCAGGGCCGGCGGATTTTTATAGTACGTACATCCGCAGCATCCACCAGACAAGGAATATCGCGACGATGGCCCCGGCGATGTGAACGATCCAGTCGCCAACTGTTTTTGGTTTTCCGAAATTGAACATTGGGTGATGGTAGCAGGGTTCACGCAGCTGAAGTACATCCCCTTGCTGGCCTTCGCGGTGAGGGATGGGGCAGACTCGGTTGGGGAAAGTACAAAGGTGGGCCGTCTGCGGACGTCGTTCTAAAGGGAGTGGGGATCCCCAATTAAGGTGCGTCGGCCGGCGCTACGATTTGCCGACTGCGGTAATCGTCTTGCGGTCACGGTACTAGATCGACGTTTCAGCATCCTGGCCAGGGCCGAACGCCGAGAGCCGACGGCTGAGAGCTGCTTGGCATACGCTACAATACACGCATGTCGCAAACCGCTTCGACGATCACCCGCAGCCCGGCGGAGATCGTACAATCGAGCCCCGTTTCACAAGCGCCGAACGGCATTTGCTATGCCCGCTCGGGCGAGGTGATGATTGCCGAGAACGATCTGGACCGCATGATTGCGGCGGTGCCGGCGTCGATCGCGTCGGCGCTTACGCGCAAGGCGTACTATTTTGTGCCGCTCACGGTGAGCCAGGGCGAGGAAACGCTGATTGCAGAACGCTACGATGTGGTGCTCAGCGACAGCGCGGTTTGCCATCGCAACCTTAGTATCGGCGACGCGCAGTGCGTGTTCATTTCGACGCGGCTGATGGACGACAAGTTCTCGGTGGCGTTCGAATTCTTTATTAATGTGGGACACGCGCTGGTGGAGCGCGCGGGAGTTTCGGCGGCGTTTGCCGATTTGGCGTGGCAGCAAGTGGAAGCGGGCGTGCGCGGAGAGACCTCGCTGGATGCGTGGGAGTCGCGGAAGATGGCCACGGTGCAGGCGCCGGACGCGGAGAAGTATAAGACCGAATATCTGGCGGCGAGTTTTGCCGATGCGATCTCGATTTATCTGCTGGCGGTTTATCTGGACGTGGATTACTACGATTTGCGGGAGCGGGATTATCCGCTGCTGGCGCCGGCTCCCATGGCCGAGCGGCTGCGGAAAGTGGCGGAAATTTTTCCGCCGAATCCGGGGTTTGAGTTCAACATTTATTACCGGCGGCGGCCGTAGGGGTGGTGTGGCGCGGACATTCTTATCCGCGTGCCGACACGACAGAAGACCAAGCGCGGGCACTGAATCGGCAGGTTGTGTGTTCTAAACGGAGCATTCAAACGAAGGCGCTCACTTCCCTCCTGGTGCGGAAGTGAGCGCCTTTTGTGCTGCTATCAGGACAACGCTACTGAGACAGTTTCCGTCTTGCAGGAGTTACGACGGCACGGTTATGCCCACTTCCGCCCTTCAGCTTTACTAGTGGAGTTACACAAGCGTCGGAAGAGGTCGTTAGCACGGGTGTGGTCACGTTGTAATAGGTGCCGGTTGGGCTGGCGACCGACGCCGGAGGCCCGATCAGGATGCCCGCGCAAGCACCGTTGATGGTATTGGATGCGACGGTGTCGGTGGGTGCTGCATCACCGCAAGAGGCGACGTTGATCCCGGACTCGTCGGCAACGTTGACGATGTTGCTGGTCGCGGTGGAGAGGTTGGCGCACAGCACAATTCCGTCATATGTGTGAGTCGCGGTAATTGTGTTGCTTTTTACCGTCGCGTTATCGGTATCATCGGGGTTGATGCTCTGAAGGTAGATGCCGACGTTGGTGTTGCTGATGGTATTGGTTTCGACGAAGGGAGCGGTAGATTGCAGAATCAGTATGCCAGTGGCAACCGTTCCGGGAACGGTGTACCAATCGCCGTCGATGATGTTCGAAGTGATGCTACCGTTTGCTCCGTACAGCTGAATTCCGTTCTGCGCATTGTCGTTAACCGCACCGGCTCCGATTATGGTGTTGTGGCTGACCGTTACTCCGACGTTGCTTGACGTCCCTGTCAGCGTGCCGTTCGCCGTGATCCCGTTCTTGTCGTAATCCTGAACATTGTTGTAAGTGATGGAAACGGTGGAAGTGGCTTCGCTCGAAGGATTAGGAGGACCACTGGTTGCACCGCTCTCCACGTAGATGCCGAGGCCGCCCTGACAGCCAAAACCGTTGATGACTTGAACATGGAGAACGTTGTCACGGGTAATGGTCCCATTGGCATTCTGGTAAAAGATCCCAATCGGATCCTGGCCGCAAGTAGTGCCGTTGTTGGTGGCGTCGAGGGTCAAATCCTCGATGGTAGCGGTTGTATTCTGAACCAGCACCATCGCCTCAATCGCGGGTCCGCCGAAGGTGCTATTTGCGTTGGCCACCAAGCCTCCAGAGGGAGGCTCGATAATTGCGGAATCGGAACCCCCGTACGAGATTCCTTTCAAAATTATTTCCTTACCGATAATTTGGACCTGCTCGGGGTAAATGCCGGGGCACACCACAATTGTGGTAGTCCCGGTGGCTGGGGCGGCGGTCACGGCAGCCTGAATGGTGGCGAAATGTACATAGCTCGGTTCACAGTGCTGAGGGCCCACTGCGAGGGTGCCAGCGAATGCCGACGAGGCCGCCAAGAGCAAAACTGTTGCCAAAATACAGCTCGTTAAACTCGTTTTCATAGTTCCTCCATATTGATTTTTCCGCGTTTGGTCGTTCTGGTACCCGCCGCCCGGAACAGTTTGCTGAAATAATTTCTTGGGAGTCAGGCGTTCCCCCAGCGGCTGAAAGCCGTCCAACGGTTGCACGCTGAGTCGCAGAGGTGGACGCGGCGAGAAGAACTCGCCAGCGTCCACCCTTATCGCGATTTAGTTCACGGTCTGCGTCGTCGATCCCGAACTGCTGGCCGATTGCGAATCCCCGTTATAGGTCGCGGTAATGGTATGCGATCCCACAGTTAGAGTCGTTCTGGACATACTGGCGACTCCTCCGCTCAATGCCACCGTTCCCAGCGATGCGCTGCCGTTTTTGAACGTCACTGTTCCCGTCGGGCCACCAACCTCGGCGGAACTGACAGTCGCAGTCATGGTTACGCTCTGCCTGTAGGTTGAGGGGTTGGGAGTCGAGGTGACGATTGTGGTCGAAGGAAGGAGAGCGACTACCTGCGTTGCCAGACCAGTGCTCGGAGCGTTCCAGATATCTCCGGCGAAGGCGGCTTTAAGGTAGTGTTTTCCGGCCGGGGTGAACGTCGTGGATACGGTCGCGACTCCATTGGTGGTTGTGCCGGTTCCGATCACATTCGTGCCATCGTAGAACGTAACAATGTCTCCGTTTTTAATGGGAGCAAGCGACGTAGTTGTGGCCGTGAGGAGAACCGACTGATAGAGAATCGACGGGTTGGGTGCCGGAGTGAGCGTAGTGGTTGTCGGTGCAACCGTCGTGTTAATCAGCACCGAAACTGAACCGTCACCACCTTGTGCGCACTGGGCGGGCGAGTAACATGAGTTGGTAACGATCAGGTCGGGCTTTCCGTCACCATTCACGTCGGACACAGCGATTGAGGTTGTGTATTGTCCGGCGGAAAGGAAGCCGTAACCCGCGAGATAACCATTGACCGGGTTGAATGTGCCGTCGCCGTTGCCCGTCATCACGCCTGCCGTGCCGATATTGCTACAGGTTTTCTGGCCGGCGCTTACGACGATGAACTGGCACTCGTTGGCAATGAGGAGATCGGGATGCCCATCGTCGTTGACGTCGCCCAAGGCCACGCCCAGCGGCCACGTGCCGCCAGTCTTGGCGTAATGGATGGCTGCCTGTAGCGTACCATCGCCGTTGCCGGGCATCATGTAAGCTCCGGCACTTGTGGCCACAGCCACATCCAGTTTGCCGTCACCATTTACATCGGCAACCGCCACGGCAGTTGCTCCACCTGGAATGTAGACGCCATTATCGGCAGCGGGCGTGAAGTTCCCTGTTCCGTCGCCCAGGAGCACGCCGGCGCTGGCGACGATGTCTAAATTGCCGTCGCCGTTCAGGTCCGCCAGGGCGATGGGGCCGCCGTTATCGGCCGCAACCGTGATGAACTCAGGCGACGTTCTGAATGTTCCGTTTCCTTTGCCTAACAGGAGAAAGATGTTCCCGTTGATGCAGGTCTCAACCTGACATCTGCTGGTTACGATCACATCGGGAAATCCGTCGTTATTCACGTCCCCGATTGCGATACCGAAGGACTCGAGGCCGCCGGCGATATAACTCACCGGCCCCTGGAATGTTCCGTCGCCGTTCCCCAGCAGTACGTCGACGCCGCCGGCGTTACCATTGGCGTCGTAGTTGGTGGTCGCCACGATGTCGGGGTTGCCATCCCCGTTCAAATCCCCTACCGCACAGAAATTGGCCCCGGTTCCAGCCGGGGTGTAGGTATTGTTGAGGTTGAAGGTGCCGTCGCCGTTGCCGAGGAAAACGCTGTATCCGTTGGTGTTGCAAACAACCATGTCCGGAATGCCATCCCGGTTGAAATCGGCCATGACCACGTTGCTGGCCTGGATGCCTCCGCTGTCATACTCGACGGCGTTCGCGAAGGTCGGCGATAACGTGTTGCCTCCGGGTTTGACGGACTTTGTTACGGTCTGCTTTGGCGCTTTAGCGTCGGCGTGCCAGTCCCCAGTTTGGGCTGCAGCCGAAGTGAGCGTGACTATAAGAAAGGTGGCAAACAACGAGACAAGGCGAAGTGTCTTCATACAGCCTCCTGTGAAATCGAAATTTGGAATTGTTTGGCTCAAAGCCAGCACTTCTTCGGACCGGAGCTTACGGCAATTGCAACGAGGTCGAAACGGGTAAAAGTCGGAGTACGGTACCCTACTTTGGGGGAGTTCCAGCCCGACGATGCCACGATTCAAACCGATGAGTTATGCCATGGGATCAACCGTCGGCGCAAAGCTTCGACAATGTGTTTGACACCGAGGTGTTCTTATACAGCCTCCTGCGAAATCGATTTTTGGCAATTCAGGCCCGGACGGTCCCCGCGCCAAGTTGGCCGCGGCCAAGTAGCTGTTTTGTTTTAGGATCGGTTAGCCCCAGCTCCCGGCGCACTACGAGAAGGCGAGCGGGCGAGTGGCTTTTCGTCGAGCTGACTTTCGATTCAACAGCAGACACAGGTGAACAACCTATTCCGGAATTCGCAAAATGCATGCACTTCTCCCCATTAAGTCGTTCGTGCTCTTGCTGTGAATTGGTCTTAGAGCCCGACAATGACACCGGGGATGTTGCCGCTTGGGCAAGGGAGAATCCTCAGGGATAATAGGAGCACCCTGATGCTCTGTCAAGGTGCAAACGACAAAAATTAACATTGCAGTAAGATTCATTTTGGGCCGCTAGGGACTTACCGCACTCGCTCTGGCGAGCGGTTCCGCACCCCAACGTCTGTTTCCTCTTATTTCTTCATCACGGAGAGATTCACCGGCGCGGGCGAGATGGCAGCTTCAAGGCTTGGAGCAGGGACTGGAAGTCGGCGGGGGGGGCGCAATCGATGGATATGTTTTGTCGTGTCCGGGGATGAGTGAATTCGAGATGCGCGGCATGGAGAGCGACGCGGGTGATGCGGCGCTCCGACGCCTCCTCGGGATGATACTTGCGGTCGCCGATGACGGGGTGTCCGAGGGCCGAAAGCTGGACGCGGATTTGATTTTGCAACCCTGTGACCAGCGAAACGCGGACAAGCGTCGCGCCGCGAAGAAGGCGTTCGACCGAATAGCGTAGCTCGGCTCGGGTTGCTTTTGGGTCGCGCGGACGGGTCAACTTCTGGAACATTCCTTCCTGGCGGAAGTGGTGAACGAGCACGCCTTCTTTGTCCTTGAGGTGCCCGCGCACGACTGCGAGATACTGCCTTACCGGCGTGTGTTCGAGAAACTGGCGAACCAGGGCCTCGCGGTCCGGCCAAGTTTTGGCAAACAGGAGGATTCCGGAGGTGTAGCGATCGATGCGATGGACGACGAAGGCGCGTTGCCTCTTATGTTTTAGCTCGGCGGAGAGAAGAGAGAGGGCGGATGGCGCGCTGGAGTTCTCCGCGGGGACGGCGAGGAGTTTGGCTGGTTTGTTGAGGGCTATGACGGCATCGTCTTCGTAGAGGACGGAGAGGTCATGGGGGAGGTGCGGGTGGCGATAGTTTTGTCGGCGATCCTTTTTTCCTGAATATTGACCGCGCTGTCGTGGAGGCTTGTTCATGTGATTGATTCATGATGAGGGTCTGCGCGATGGCGGTCAAATCGTTCACCTCATAGCAATCCCCGACCTTTTCTAGTAAGTCGGGATATGGCGGTTTTGTGACAAAGCGGGCATAATGTGCCCATGACGCGCGAGCGGGCACTTTGGGAAGCGGTCGCCACAGTAGCTATCCCCTCCCTCATCATATGGGGAGCGCTCTTCTACACCATAAGCGATAATGCCAGAGCGGATGAATGGCCGCTGTATCTCATTTTCGTCGCCATGCCACTGCCTCTCATTTTCCCAATCTACAAACGGTACCTGCGTGGGCCGAGCGTGAAACTAGAGAGTCCACGAACTCTTTTCATCTTGGCCGCGGGTTCTGCCCTACTCGGATCGTCATACATTATCTCTGCATTACGCAGTCATCGAGACAGCTCTGATCTGGTCATTCATTTTGCAATGGGGATTGGATGGCTCACTATTGGTGCGGAGAAGCTCCGACGGGCGGTGAAGGCTCGAGCAAATTTGGCCAAATAGCCTTTGCGAAGTTCAGTTTCAGCCCTACTCAAGAACTCACGCACGGCGGCGGGCGCTACAATGATGTGTGCGAATCCTAATTGTTGTTGTCATCGTCCTCGTTATCGTGGTGCCGATTGGGTTTGTTGTGATGCGATCGGCGAGTCCTGTCGTTAACCTTGTATCTCCAGTCAGTGTGCTGGGGCAAGCCACTCCCATCAGCGTGCATGTTAGCGACCGCAACGGAGTGCGCGCGCTTTCCGCGACCGTGGAGCAGAACGGCGCGCGCTATCCTGTGTGGCAAGTATCGCAACCATCGAAGCAGGCCGAGACCGTGGTTGAGTTCACCGCCGGCGTGAAGACCACTCCGCAGTTGAAAGACGGCAAGGCCAAGCTGATTGTGGAAGCGACATCCAACGACCTGCTGCGGAAGAGTGCGCGCTGGGAAGGCGAAGTCACGGTGGTGACGCAGCCGCCGAGCGTGACTGCCGATTCCGATCAGCATTATCTTTATCTAGGCATGGCGGATTTGGCGACGTTTAGCGTTTCCGGCAGCTGGAGCGAAGCCGGTGTGCGTGTTGGCGACGAGAAGTTTCGCGCATGGCCAATGCCTGGCGGCAAACCGGGCATGTTTGCGCTGTACGCGTTTGCGTGGAACATGACGCCGGGAACTGTGCCGCAAGCGTACGCCTCGAATGGTGCCGGTAACATCGCGACGAGCCCGCTGGTGGTTGAGTTCCCCAAGAAAGAGCAGCCACATTACACGACGCACGATTTGCAGGTGAGCGACGCGTTCATGGATAAGGTGGTGAACGAGCTGGATCCGAATGGGAAGGGCGATCCGGTGGCGCGATTCGTGAAGATCAACGGCGAGATGCGGAAGGCGAACAATAAGACACTGGCCGACCTGCGGCTGAAGACGGCTGACCATTTCCTGTGGTCGCAGCCGTTCAGACGGCAGACGAATTCGAAAACCGAAGCGAGCTTTGCCGATGTGCGGAACTACATTTATCAGGGAAAGAAGATCGATCAGCAGGTGCACCTGGGATACGACCTGGCGGTGACGCAGCACGTGGGCGTGGAGGCGTCGAATGATGGGACGGTTGTTTATGCAGCGCCGCTGGGCATTTATGGCAACTGCATTGTCGTCGACCACGGGTATGGGTTGCAGACGATCTATGGGCACTTGAGCCAGATCAATGTCCACGAAGGCGATATGGTGAAACAAGGCCAGGTGATGGGCCTGAGCGGCATGACTGGAATGGCTGGCGGCGATCATATTCACTTTGCGATGCAGCTCGATGGAGTGCAGATCGATCCGAAGGAGTGGTGGGACGCGCACTGGATTAAGGATCACATTGCGAAGAGGGTGGAGCTGAAGTGACCGCTTTCGGCTCTCGGCTTGAAACTCCGATTCGGTATCCGCGAAAAGCGGGAACCACAGAGGGCACAGAGGTGCACAGAGAAATCAATGGCTTAATCGGCTTCCCTAAGGAATCTTTGAATCGGTAGTTTCAAAGCAACGGGGGCGGCCGCGCCACACTTAGTCAGAGTTTTTCTTGGGCGAGAGCGGCGAATGTAAGCGGAGGCAAACGACTATGAAACGCATATTCGTATTGGCGATGTTTATGTTTCTGAGCATCGTTTGTCTGGGCATCGTTTGTTATGCAGCGGAAGCACCGCTGCAATGTGCCTCGGCAGTAGCCTCCGAATCGGCAGCGGCGGCCCAATCACCCTCCTCGCAATCGGCAGCAGCCTCCCAGTCGAACGATGATGTGATTTTCTTTTTGATCAGTGCTTCGACGAATACTCCTGCCGTTTGTTATACGGTTAGTCGTTCCGGAACGGTGATCAAGCAAACCGGAGCCTCTCGGTTTCAAAGGGCGCCTGGGCAGGCTGTTCCGGCGGTGCGGCAAGGAAGCATTCCGGCTTCTGTTGCCGAGAAAATCTTTAGCGACGTTGAGAGCGCCATGCCTCTCTCGGCATTGCCGAAAGAGTTCTGCGCGAAGAGCGTCTCGTTCGGAACTTCTCAACATGTTTTTTTCAAAGGGGAAAAAAGTCCCGACTTATGCGGACGTGGCAACGAGAAGAAGCAGGCGCTGCAAAGCGACCTCTCGAAGATTATGAGCGCCGCTAACTTCGAGCAAGCGAAGCCGTAAACGCGGCTTCGTTCCTATTAGCCCGTCAACCTTCCAGAATCGGAGGTTGAGCAATCCAAAGACGAACAGATTTTTCCTCAGTTCCGGTCACATTTTCATCACGCGTTCACTTGGCTGTAAATAACTCTTAACTTCATTGGAGTCTGATGCACTGTGGTGGGTCGTTATGCCGACAGTGCAGCCTTGCCGGTGTGTTTGTTAACCGGAGCTGCGGGACCTTATTTGAAGTGCATCCGCGCACACGGTGTCGCCGTGCGGCCGTGTGTGCGGATCGTTCTTCATAGCGGTCGAAGTCTTCATAGCTCCCAGCCACCCGCAGCCGGTGGGCGAATGGAATTGCTCGCCGGGCTGAGGTGTGCGTTCCCGAGTAGTCCAAACAAAAATTCACCTTATGTGCCGGAGGATACCGTATGAGTTCCACCCCATGGCTCAAGTCCAGTTGCGCTTCCCTGTTGGCGGCCGTGCTGATGCTGAATCCATTAGCCGCAGTCGCCAACGACGTAAAGTCCACCCAAAAAGACGGTCTCATCGAGCTTGCTCCCCGCTCCAGCGACGCGGTCGCACGCTACACGCGCGACCTTCGCATGCAACCCGAGCTTAGCGCCGCGCAGAAACTCGCTCTGCTGAAGCAGAACATCAAGTATGTGTTTGTGCTTTTCCAGGAAAACCGCTCGTTCGACTTCTACTTCGGAACCTATCCCGGAGCAAATGGATTGTTCTCGAAATCCGCGGCCCTGACGCCGGGCTTTGTTCAGCCAATCGTAAATACGGATGGCACCGTCGGCACCGTCTCGCCGTTCCTGATCCCGCAGTCGGTTAAGAACACGAACAACCAGACCGTGCTGCTGTATCCCGAAGATACCGACAGCGTCAATCACGGTCATACCGCCATCGATGCGAAGTTGGATCTCAACTCCAACAACGTTGCGCAAAATGACATGTACGCCTTCACAGAGCAAGGTCTGTCAGGAACCCTGACCAACAACGGGGGGGGCAGCTACACGTATACGGGTCCCGCGCCCACGCTCGCCCAAAAGCAGAAGGGCGAACTGGTGGTGAGCCACGTCGATTGCAACACGGTTCCTTTTCTTTGGAACTACGCCGACCGCTTCACCCTGTTCGACAGCTTCTTCGATACAGTGATCGGGCCATCGACCCCCAACGCGATCGCGATGATTGCCGGACAATCGGGCGTGACGCAGTGGGTGAAGCATCCGGAACTTGGCAGCAACAATGACACCAACAACAGCGCACTGCCGGTAACCGGCGATCCGCAGCCCTTCTGGGGTTCGGCGCTGGATATCTTCCCCGGTGTGGGTCAAACGCAGCCGACCGAAGAGGGTGCTCCCGGCACTACCAATCCCTCTTCCAACCTGACGTTCGCTTCGCTGCCGCTGAGCTTCATGGGAAATCAAATCAAGAACATCACCGCGCAAGACGACCTGGCCCTGGATCTTCAAGATGTTCAGGCTGACATCAAGAAAATCGCTGGCGAAAACAAGCCGCCAGTGCCGTGGGCTTGGTATCAGGAAGGCTACGATCTGGAGCCGACGGACACGAATGGCACCGCGACGCACGCAACCTACATTGCGCACCACGACGCTCCGCAGTATTTCGGCTATGAAGCCAACAACCCGGTCGAGACTGCGAACCACATGAAGGGCCTGCAGGACTTCTTCACGGCCATCAACGCCACAAACCTGCCCGGTACGGGAACTGGCGGCGTCTACTATATCCGCGGCGGCTACGGCAACAACGATGGCCTGATTCCGCGCTCTCCCAGCCCGAACGTAGAAGCACTCTTCCCGGGCAGCGACGACCATCCAGGCTACTCTGACGCGCAGATCAGCGAAGCCCTGCTGGCCGACGAAATCAACGCCATCGCGAACAGCCCTTACTGGCCGAACAGCGCCATCATCATCACCTACGATGAAACCGATGGGCTCTACGACCACACTCAACCCCAGATCCGCAACTTCGACCCCGTGGGCGATGCTCTTGAACAGGGGCCACGTATCCCGGCCATCGTGATCTCGCCGTTCTCCCTTGTGCACGCTGTTTCGCACGAAGCCTCGGAACACGGCTCGGTCATCAAGTTCATCGACGCGCTCTTCAACCTGACGCCGCTGGCGGACCTTCCGGACGAAGCAGCAGCTACGAAGCTTGGTGAAACTCTGTTCGGGCAGTCGACACTTGGCCCCTCCGACGGAGCAAAAACCAAGATTGGCTCTTTGTTCACCGCCTTTGACTTCGGGCGGCTGCAACAGGGAGCGGCTGGGGCGCTTCCGCCCAGCTACGCGATCATTCCCGAGTCGCAGGTCCTGAGCCTGCCGCACTGGGGCGCGAATGGATGCCGCTACCTCAGCATCAATCCGACCGATTACCAGAACGGCAGTTTGATCGACCCAGCTCCGGCGGACTTCAATCCGCGGCCGAGCTCAAACCCCGGTCTGCCAACTACACCTGGCTGGCCGACTAACTAACTTCTCCATGGCGAAGGGCGGCCGGATTCCCTCTCCGGGCGCCCTTCTTTCTTAATCGTCATAAAAAGACTGCTTGTCCTTTATGACTATTCAAACCGGAGCGATACATTTCGTATGCGACGAATCTTCTTTCCACCTGTTCTTTTCCTATCTATCTTCATTTTCATCGGTCTCGTTGCACGAGCGCACGCCGCCAGCTCAACCTTGAGTAAGGTCCGCGCGGCTGGAACC
>JBAVYO010000200.1:0-14562 GCA_049698855.1 Terriglobales bacterium | reverse complement strand
CGCTCAGATGATAGCGGAGTATTGTGGCGCGGCTAAGTTCCGGTTGCCTCGGGACGCTGGGCGGCAGAGATGGCTCGCGCGTGATGGCGAACGTCGGCGCCAAGGACCCAGAAAATAACGTCTTCGGCAATATTTGTTGCATGATCAGCCACGCGTTCCAGATTGCGCGCAACCAGAAGCGCATCCAATGCCTGCTGAGTTGCTTCCGGCCTTTCGTTCATGGTTCTCACGAGGACAATGAAAGCCTCATCGCGCATGCGGTCGACGACATGATCCATTTCCAAGACAGCCTGCGCCAGTTCGGCTTTGCCTTCCACGAACGACTCCAGTGATCGGCGCACCATTGCGCTGACCGCGGTCGCCATGCGCGGAATGTCGACCGGTAGTTCGACTTCCGGCAATTCGATAAGGTCCATGATGCGCTCGGCGATATTGACGGCCTGATCGCCGACGCGTTCGAGGTCGGCGTTGATTTTGGTGACGGCGAGGATAAAGCGAAGATCGACAGCGGCCGGCTGCTGTGTGGCCAGGATGTCGAAGGCGAGTTCGTCAATCTCGCGCTCGGCGGCGTTGATGAGGCTTTCGTTTTCGAGTACGAGCTGGCAGCGAGTGAGATCCCGCTCGGTGTAAGCCTGCGTAGAACGATCGACGGCAAGTTCCACAAGACCGCCCATGCGGAGCAGCTTCTCGCGAAGCTCTTCCATCTGTTGTTGAAAGCGAGTGCGCATCAGCTGAACCTCTCTAAGGTTAGAGGTCCAAGGTAAGAGGTCGGAGGTTAAAAGCCAATGGCATAAGTCCTTGGTGCGTTCTTGGTTTTACCTCTTCCCTCTGATCTCAAACCTCTGACCTTTTCCTATCCGAATCTGCCTGTAACGTAGTCTTCCGTCCGCTTGTCGGTCGGATTGGTGAATACCTTCTCGGTCTTATCGAACTCGATCATCTTGCCGAGAAGGAAAAAGCCAGTAAACTCGGCCACTCGGGCCGCCTGTTGCATATTATGCGTCACAATCACGATCGTGTACTGCTCTTTTAATTGAAAGATGAGTTCTTCGATTTTGCCGGTAGAGATAGGATCAAGAGCCGAACAGGGCTCGTCCATGAGCAGCACTTCTGGCTGAACCGCAAGGGCGCGCGCGATACAGAGGCGTTGCTGCTGGCCTCCGGAAAGGCTAGCGCCAGACTTCTTGTGCAGCGAATCCTTCACTTCATCGAACAGCGCCGCGCTGCGCAACGATTTCTCAACGACTTCATCCAACAGTTTGCGCTTGCGGAAGCCGTTCAATTTTAGCCCGGCGGCCACATTGTCGTAAATCGACATCGTGGGAAAAGGATTCGGCTTTTGAAACACCATGCCCACGCGCCGACGTAACTGGGTGGCGGAGGTCCCGTTATATACGCTGAACTCACCGATGCGAACCATTCCGTCCACCCGCGCTTCGGGAATGGTTTCATGCATGCGATTCAGACAGCGAATAAACGTCGACTTCCCGCAACCCGACGGTCCGATCAGCGCGGTCGCGTGGTCCGCCTGCACCGTAAGATTAATGTCGAACAAGGCCTGCGTCTTGCCGTAGAAGGCATTCAGGTGCTCGACTGTAATCCCAACTCCCATGACTGATTACGCTCCTGCCAAAGTTCCATGCCGCACTACCAGGCGAACGGCCGCCACGGCGCTCACGATCAGGACAATCAATACCAGCGCGCCGGCCCATGCCTGACGATGCCATTCATCGAATGGCGAAATTGCGTAAGTAAATATCTGCAGCGACAGCGCTGCGGTCGGCTGATCCATTCTCCAATTCCAGAACTGGTTTCCAAAGGCCGTGAACAACAGCGGCGCGGTTTCTCCGGCCACACGGGCAAAGGCCAGCATAACACCGGTAATCACGCCCGAGGTCGCCGTGCGCAGCGTAATTGAGAGCGTGGTGCGCCAGCGAGAAACACCCAATCCATACGCAGCCTCGCGAATCGACTGCGGGACGAGAAGCAGCATCTGTTCGGTCGTGCGCGCAATTGTGGGAATCATCATGATGGCCAGCGCAACCCCACCAGCAAGTGCGGAAAAATGCTTCTGCCGCATGACCACCAGTCCGTAGGCCACAATGCCAATCACAATCGACGGGACGCCATTCAGCACGTCGGACACAAAGCGCACGCCGTCCCCCCACCGATTGCGCCCGTATTCGGCCAGAAAAATACCGGCACCAATTCCCAGCGGAACGCCCATCAGGCTAGCGATGAGAAGGATAACTCCCGACCCGGCAATCGCGTTCGCCATGCCGCCGCCGGGCTCGCCAACGGGCTTTGGAGTCTGCGTCAAAAATGCGAGATTAATCGAGCCAATGCCCTTATAGACAAGGTAGGCGAAGATCGCGAACAGCGGCGCAAGAACGAGGACGACGGTTAAAACGGAGAGGGCAGTCATCAGATGGTCCGTTGCGCGACGGCGCCAGCTGATCGTCAGGGCTTCCGACATTGAGTTCGTATCGGGCATTCTCATCTCACGCGAGGCCTTTTGACGGCTGGCCTCGGGTCACGCTCCATACCATGAACCGCGCGAGCGCATTGACGATGATGGTTACCAGGAATAATGCCAGGCCAATTTCGATCAATGCGGAAAGATACAGATCGCCCGTGGCTTCAGTAAATTCATTGGCAAGCACGCTGGCCATGGTGTATCCGAAGTCGAACAGGGATTTGGAAATCTGCGGCCGGTTCCCAATCACCATGGTCACGGCCATGGTTTCTCCGAGCGCGCGTCCAAGGCCGAGAATCACCGCACCAACGATGCCGGCGCGCGCGTTACGCAACACGCCCATGCGAATCATTTCCCAGCGCGTGGCACCCAGAGCGAGAACCGCCTCGCGCTGATGCTGCGGCACAACCGTCAGCACTTCGCGGGTGATCGACGAGATGATGGGAATAATCATGATCGCCAGAATCACGCCGGCGGCCAGCACGCTGTACCCGTAAGCGGGCCCGGTGAAAAGCCCAGTCCAGCCAAGCGTTTTCCCAAGGAAAGGTTCGACCGAAATGCGAAGAAGAGGAATCAGGACGAAGATCGCCCAAAGTCCATAGATCACGCTCGGAATGGCAGCCAGCAACTCGGTGGTGAACGAGAGAATTCCGCGCAGACGGACGGGACACATCTCGGTGATAAACACCGCTACACCGACCGCCAGCGGCACCGCGATAATGAGCGCAAGCAGCGAGGAAGCCAGCGTGCCGAACACAAACGGCAGCGCTCCGTAGTGATCCTCGACGGGATTCCAATCGGATTGCGCAAAGAATTTCCAGCCGAAAGCGTGCCAGGAAAGCTGAGATCCGAGCACCAGTTGATAGACGATCAGGCCGAGAAGCGCGACCACCGCGAATCCGCAAAGCCGTATGGCCCAGCCAAAGACGGCGTCGGGGACCTCGCTAACCTTTCCCAGTAACAACGGTCCTGTAGTGGCTTCGGCTTTCAGAACGGCCTTCGGGCCTCGCTCCCGTGACCCGTGCTCCGGTTCCGGAGCCTCTAAGCGCGGCCGGGGCAGGGCTTGATTGGACATGATCTTCCAAAGCCTATCAGATGCTTGTTACAAAACCGTTAAAAATGCCGGAGGGGTAGTGTCTGAATCTGAATTGAGAACTGTCTCGAGAGAAGTGCTAGAAAGCCCTACAGAAAAAGACAGTTTAAGAATGCATTAGGCCTGATTGATTTGACACACCTTATGCTCCGGCCCGGATATGGCGTGAGTACGTCACGGCCCGCCCGCCAGCGGGCTTTCTTATTCGTACATCACATTAGACGGAGCTGGGTCGTTTAACGCCGTAGCAGGTAGACGAGTCCTATGACAACGACAGCGGCTCCCAGCAACCATCCCCGCACCGTGCCTAGCTTGTTCCCCCAATCGCTTCTCATCTCAAGGCTCCTGGGACAGTATAGACTCGGCAGCGAGGACGGCAACATCCGCTTCAGTCCCTTGCGCCGCCCCGTTCAGTTGTGAGATGACTAATCCTTAACTTTCTATGCCCACATTTGCCGCCATCGACATTGGCTCCAACTCCGTTCGCCTCAAGGTCGCGCGCCTGCATGGCGGCCGTCTGAAAGCAATGCACGAGGATCGCGAGGTGACTCGCTTAGGCGAAGGCGTATTCAGCGGCGGGCTGCTCTCTCCGGAAGCAATGTCGGACACGGTCAGAGTCTTGCGCCGGTTTCATCGTGCCACGCAGGAATGCGGAGCCGATACCGTGCGCGTTGTGGCAACCGCCGCTCTCCGAGATGCACGCAACTCGCGCGCCTTTTTAGAATGGGTACGCTCAACCACGGGATGGACCGTTGAAATCATCTCCGGGCTGGAAGAGGCGCGCCTGATTCACCTCGGCATCGTCTCGCGTGGACGGCTCGCCAGCCGCAACGTTTTGCTCGTGGACCTTGGCGGCGGCAGCTGCGAATTGACGCTCTCTCGCGAAGAAAGCATACGCGACACGGTCAGCCTTTCTCTGGGCGCCGTGCGCCTGACCGGCGAATTTTTGAAGCACGATCCGCCACGCAAGGGAGAACTCAAACGGCTGGAAGAATTCGTTGCCCGGGGCATTGTCCGCATCCAGGATCGCATTCGATCGGCGCGCGTGGGCACGGTCATCGCGACCTCCGGGACCGCTGCAGCGCTGGCCGCGATCGCCAGCCATCTGTCGCGTCCGAAAAAACGCCGCCTCGGGGACCTCGTAACGCGCCAGATGATGCGCCGAATCGTAAAACAGATCGCGCGCATGCCCCTTGAACAAAGACGCAGGGTGCCCGGGATTGGTCCGCGCCGGGCCGAAATCATTTGCGCAGGCGCCGTCGTCTACGAGGAACTGCTTGAGCGCTGCCATCTCAGTGGATTTCGTTATTCTCCGCTTGGATTGCGAGATGGAATCCTGGCACAAATGGCGGCGGAATCCGACCGCAGCACTCGCCCCGGACGCGCGATTGAATCCGAGCGCTGGGAATCGCTGCAGCGCGCCGCCGAACATTATCGCGTCGACATGCACCATGCCTTGCAGGTCCGCGACTCCGCCTTACTGCTTTTCTCGGCATTGAAGTCCGTGCACCAATTGCCGCCGGAATATCGTGAATGGCTCTCGGCCGCCGCCTTGCTCTATGAAGTTGGGGACTATGTGAATCGCAACGGACACCACCGGCATACGTACTACATCATTTCGAACTCGGAAATTCTGGGGTATACGCCGCAGCAACGCCGGCTCATCGGGTCGATTGCGCGTTATCTGGGAAAGTCGCGGCCTGTTCCCGAGGACGGACCGATGAGCGTGTTGAGCCCGCAAGAGCAGGCTGCCGTACCCAAGGCGTCGATGCTTCTTCGCATCGCGCGCGCGTTGCACATGGGTCGCAGCCAGTCGGTAGCGCACGTCGCCGTTTCCGCTCGCAATGGGCGCGTGTCCATCAAGCTTACGCCGCGAGGCAATGCGAGCCTGGATCTGGAGGCATGGGCGATCGAAAAAGATGGAGCTTATTTTCGCGAGGTCTTTGGCCGTGAGCTTTCCGTCGCTGCGGCGTGAAGCGTGCGCAGGATGCGCGGCGTAATACACCAGCTCAGGGAGCCGGCATTGCGGCGGACCTCAACCTTCGCCACGGCTCCTTTTTTAAGCTCCACCGCCGCTTCGCCGCCGGCGCCGCCGATTAAGCGCCCCAGAAAATTGCGCAGGTTAGGATTGTGTCCGACCAGCAATATGGATTCGTGGCGGCCATATCTTTCCAGCAATTTCTGAAAGTCACCGAACGTCGCCTCCGGTCGCAGCGCGCTATCGGTTACGAGCTTGCCCTCGTGGCCCATTTCATTTCCCACCAGCGCGGCGGTTTGCGCAGCGCGCTTCAGTGGACTGGTTACAATCACGTCCGCTTGCACGCCGAGCGCGGCCAACGCACGTCCGATGTATCCGCATTGCTCGATGCCGTCTTTATCGAGCGCGCGCTTTTCGTCCTTCTTCGCGTTGAGCAAGTGCTGACCGGCGTTGGCGTGGCGCAAAAAATAAACAAACATGGCCGTGTTATGTCTTTCGGACCGTCGTCCTTGCTGTGTGGCGTTCGGCCATCGCTGGAATCTCGTTCGGAGAACTCTTCCCCTCGGCAACAGCAATCAAGAACTCCTGCGCGCCAAACGCAGCACGAGCGGATTTACTGGCGCGTCCCGCCGGAAGCTGCGAGGGCCGCAAATATCTGCCGTCCTTTTGCAGCAACCTTGCGTGCAGAGTATCCGCCAGGTAGGCAGCTAAAATCTCATGAATCACCCGATCGCGCAACAGAGGGTCTTTAATCGGGAAAAGTACTTCGACGCGTTCGTGGAGATTGCGCGGCATCCAATCGGCGCTGCCTAAGAAAACTTCCGGCTCGCCTCCATTTTCAAAACAGAAAATACGGCTGTGCTCCAAAAATCGCCCGACGATGCTGCGCACGCGAATGCGCTCGCTCAAGCCGCGGATTCCCGGGCGAAGCGTGCAAATGCCTCGCACCAGCAGATCGATTTCCACGCCCGCCTGCGATGCGCGATAAAGCGACTGGATGACATCCTTGTCCATCAGCGAATTCATCTTGGCCACAATCCGCGCGGGATTTCCGTGGCGAGCATGCTGCGCCTCTCGTTCAATCAGGGCCAGGGATTTCTCCGCGAGATCGAGCGGCGCAACCAGCAGTGGATCGTAGTCGGGAAATTCGGCGTAAGCGGTCAGAAAGCTGAATACATTGTGGACCGCCGAAGTAATCTCCCGGTCCGCCGTCAACAGACTGAGATCGGTGTAAATGTGCGCGGTCGTCGCGTTGTAATTCCCCGTCCCCAGATGCGCGTAGCGCCGGGGCACTCCGTCGGGATCGCGCCGCACAAGCAGCGACAACTTGCAATGCGTTTTCAATCCGACCAGGCCATGGAACACCTGCACTCCAGCGTCCTCAAGATCGCGCGCCCAACGTATGTTCGAAGCCTCATCGAAACGCGCTTTCAACTCCACTACCGCCGTAACTTCCTTCTGCGAAGCAGCGGCGATCAGTGCGGGAACTATGAGCGAGTGTTCGCTGGTCCGGTAGAGGGTTTGCTTGATCGACATCACATTGTCGTCTTCAGCCGCCGACTGAACGAACGAGACAACCGCATCGTAGGAGTCGAAAGGATGGTGAAGCAGAACGTCGTGCCGGCGCAGTTCTTCAAACAGGTCTCGGGACTTGGCAGTCAGCCGTAGTTCGCGCGGCGCAAAGCGCTGAAACTTCAGATTAGGCCGGTCGGTGGCCTCATACACGTTGAGCAACCGCGAAAGATTCACCGGTCCGTCTACAGGGAAAATCTGCCACCCATCAAGCTCAAAAACAGTGCGAAGCCGCTCAATGATCTCCGGGGCAGCCGACGATTCAATCTCCATCCGCACCGCGTCGCCCTTGCGCCGGTTATGCAATTCGGCTCGCACGGATTCGAACAGATTGCGCGATTCTTCTTCCTGCAAATAGAGATTGCTGTTGCGCGTCACTCGAAACGCAGCCGAGGAGACAATGTCGTAGCCCTTATACATGCGGGCCGCGTGATAAACGACCAGATCGGCAAGGAAAATGAAATCCGTCGAACCTTCGGAGGGCAGTCGGATCAAACGCGGCAGCGCACGCGGGACCGTGATCACTCCCGTGTAGATCAACGACGAACGGCGTCGGCGGCGCAGCAACAGCGCTACACATAGCGCCTTGTTGATCACACGGGGAAACGGGTGTGCCGGATCCACCGTCACCGGCGTGAGCAGCGGGTCCAGTTCGCGCTCGCAGTAATCGTCAACAAAGGCGAGCCCCTGCTCGTCTAACTCGTCGATTTGGAGTACGCGAATACTCTGCTCGGCCAAAGCCGGCCGCAGCTGGTCGTTCCAGCAAGAGTACTGTTCCTCTACGAACTCGTGCGTTGCGCGGTTAATTAGTTCGCGCTGTTCGGTCAGGGTCAGGCCATCGGGAGTGGTGAAATTCAGCCCGTCTTCCAGTTGCTGGAGTAAGCCGCCAACTCGGATCTCAAAGAATTCATCGAGATTGCTGGCGGTAATGGCGAGGAACTTCACTCGCTCGAGGAGCGGGTTGGCTGCATCACCGGCCTCTTCCAACACACGCCAGTTGAACTTCAGCCAGGACTCTTCGCGATTCAGGAAAAGGGCGCGATTGTTCGGTGCATTCCGAACCATAAAATCAAAATTGGAACTCGTTCACTTCGGGCCATCTTTGCGCGTTCACGAGCTGCCATCAGACTTAAGTAAGTATAGCAATAGAAAAAGGCGCCGGGCTGGTGCCGGCGCCTTTGCCACGTCACCTATCGGGGAACGGCGAATCCTGTCCCCCTAGCTATTTCCGCGCCGTTCGGAGCGGAAACGCGTTTCAGCCTACGGCAGGTAGTAGCGGAACGAGCTGAATATCATGTTATCCAGCCCGTTCGGCGATCGGGCTGGCAACGTGCCGTTGTCATTGCCCGACCATGTGTTACGCGTCAGGTACGAGTACTGCGTACCGAACTGGAATCTGCCCCGAGGCCCGCTGTAAAAGCGATACCAGAAGCCGAGGGTTCCCTCTATCAGCGCGCGTGTGTCGCCCGTGCAGTTCTTGAGGCTGCCGGCTACCGGTCCGCTGGCGGGCGCGGTCTCCGTATAACAGCCGCTGTTGTTGAACTCGGGCGCTCCGTAACCAACGTAGCTCCCGACAATTGGATCATAGCCATAGCTTCGGGCCGCATACTCCACGCCACCGTAGCTATAGACATCAAGCTTCTTGCCGTGCCACTCAAGGGTGCCCAGCCCATGCAGATTCTTGACCAGGTGAACTGTGCCGTCGGGGTTAATGGAAGCATCAGGAAGAGCGCCTGGGCCATAGCGTCCCACGCCACTGCCGCCGAATCCTTTCAACCCAAACGTGACGCGCTTGGCAAACTTCCAGCGCGCGCTCGCACCAAAGCCGCCGCCCTCTTTCGAAGCGTTATACGCTCCAAGAGCGTTAGCCCCGGGAGTGGTGCTCCCGCCGCACAACGTCGTTGAGGTTACATCTTCGCAAGGGAAAATGCGATCCGTGAACCGGTCGACCAGGCCAAACACTTCGTAGTGCCCAAAACCGGGATCGAAGGCGATCTTGGCAATAAGATCGGGCGCGGGGTTGAAACCGTAAGTGCCGGTTGTGTTGTAGCTGTTGCTCGCTCCAGCCTGGAGGAATAAGTAATTGTTTGCGTTGTTATGAGTCCCAACGGTGGCCTGCGGATTCTCGATGGCGAACGCAACAGCGATCTTGTCACCGAAGCTCTTAGTCACACGAAGGCCAAACTGGCGGGCAAAATCGAAGCCCACGTTATACGACGGGTCGATGGTCTTGGGCCGCACGTCGTTGGTTTTGCCCATATCGTCATCGGGCGCGATTCCCACCGCATCTTCCGTAACCAGGCTCCAGGACTGGCCGGCGAGGAAGCTGAAGCCATTGTTAAACTTCACCTGGCCCCAGGCTTGCCGCAGGCGGAGCGTGTAGCTGTTGGTTTGGGTGGAAGTTGAGGTTACACCCGCCGAAAGGAAGTCGGCCGAGACGTAACTCGATAGATCGACGCTTCCTGCGTGGCCTTCAACGAAGGTCGTGATCTTGGACTGACGCCCCGATCCGAAGAACTCCGGAAGCTGGCTCTGCGAAGCGCCCGGCATAGTCAGGTTGTTAAAGGGCGTAGGCAGGTCGGCTCCGAGCGCGCGTGAGCGATGCACAAACGCGCCTTCCGAGTATCCGCCCGGCGTGATGTTGATCCCGCGAAAACGGATCGTGATCGGACTTTCCATCTGTGTATTGAATACCTGTTCCGGCGCCGGGCTCGATGATGGGGAAGGCTCCTGCATGGACATGACCGCATTCTTGAGCACAGGGGTAGTCGATGACGTGGCGCTCACCGTCTTAAGGTCGGCGACGTCGTTTTGCGCGGCATCCGCCTTTGCGGCTGCCTCAGTCGCGGTGGCTTGCGCCTGAGCTACAGCTTGGTCTCTGCGATGCAACTCATCCTTCAGTGCCTGGATCTGCTGCAGTGCGGCCGTAAGCCCATCCTTCAGCGCTTGAATGTCCGAAGCGGTTACCGCTGGCTGACTCGGCGTTCCGGCCGTCGTCGCCTGTTCTTTGTTTGCAGATTTCGGTGTGGTATCGGTTTGTGCCCAAACGGAGGCCGTCATTGCGGCTAACGCAAGCGCAGTTAGAACGAAACATCTAATTGGTTTCATGAATTTGCAATCCTCCCCTTCTCTTGAAAAAAGTCGTACTGATCGTGATTGAGTGCAGTGGAAAATAGTGGTAGACCTCCGCGCTGCGCAGCAAGCTTGCTCCCGAATGCCGGGCCTGCGAAGCCCCAAGCGCCCGCTGCGGCGCCCCTACATTAGGCTTTCTAGTCGCCTGTCCAATAATGTCTATTATACAACTCTACTACATGGGCATATAGCACTTTAGAGGCGGAATCAGAAACGTAAACTTCCGTAACTCATTGATTTATAAAAAGAAAATGATCGGAATTCATCGCGTGAGACGCGCACACGGGAATACCTCTCAGCTTACCGGTTCAGAATCGCCAAAAGGTCAGATATATTAAGCCTGCCGCGCGTTACCGTCACGCGCCCCGCTCTTAGTGAACCTGTTTGATTGCGGCCTTGACCTTTTCGACCACGCTCTGGGGCAACGGCGCGTAGCTGAGCTGGGCCGTCATCTTCTGACCGTCCGTGACCATCCAATTCAGAAAATCGGCGATGATCTTGCCCCTTTGCGGATCCTTGGCCTGTACTGGAATCAACAGCCAAGTGAAACTCGATATGGGGTATGCCGTCTTCCCGGGCGCATTCGTTATAGAAATGCGAAAATCCGCGGGCATGCTTTTTACCGACGCTGCCGCCTCGGTTACTCCGTCGAGCGACGCCTTCACAAAGTTGCCAGCCGCGTTCTGGACCGATCCGTAAGTGATCTTGTTCTCCACCGCATAAATCAGTTCGATGTAGCCGATCGACCCCGGCAACTGGCGGATCTGTCCGGCCACACCTTCGTTGCCTTTGCCGCCCAAGCCTACCGGCCATTTCACTGAAGTGCCCTTCCCCACGCTCGACTCCCAGTCCTTGCTTACCTTCGACAGATAGTCGGTCCAGATGTAGGTGGTGCCGCTGCCATCGGAGCGATGCACGATGATAATCGGCTGGTTCGGAAGGTTGACTCCCGGATTCGCTTTTGTAATCGCCGGATCATTCCAGCTTGTAATTTTTCCGAGAAAAATATTGGCCAGCGCTTCGCCGGTAAATTTGAGTTCACCGCTTACGCCGGGGATGTTATAGGCAGGAACGTCGGCACCAAGGACTGTCGGGATATGCAGGATCTTGACCTTGGCCTCCTTGAGTTGTTCATCGGTCATGGGGCCGTCGCTGGCTCCGAAATCAACCGTGCCGTTCAGGACCTGCCGAATTCCACCGCCGCTTCCAATGGACTGGTAGTTGATCTGAATGTCGTGGTGCAGTTTGTTGTATTCGCTGAACCACTTTGAGTACATCGGATACGGGAAGGTCGCGCCCGCTCCGTTCAATGTGGTCTGCCCCAACGCCGGCAATGACAGTGCGAGACTTGCCAATAACAAAGCAATGCGTGAGATCACGCGATGAATCCTCCTTGGAATTATTCCTATGATCATCCTTCGTTCTAGCTGCGAATTGTTAAAGGAATGTTACACGGGAGTGAATTTCTCATGACGCGCCTTATTTTCCAAGCGTTTAGCAATTGCGAATTTCTAGTGAGTCTTATCCAAGCGGGCAAGTTCTTTGCTGAATAGACCATTGTCCGGAAACTCGCGTCCCAGTCCGAGCAGCAACTCTCGCGCGCGGCTCGTGTCCTTCTCACGCACGTATGCAATGGCCAACAGAATCCGCGCAAACGGCGCGAGCAGATGCCCCTTCGCCGCTGTCAGCTGTAGTTCGGCAATGCCGCCTTCTTTGTCTCCCTGCACCCCGCCAACCCTCAGCAGCCAGCGCACCGGCGCAGCCATCGATCCGATAATGTAACGGCTCACACCGCTGGCCAGGTGCGCGTCGTAACAAGTCGGATCAGCCGCCAGCAGTTGATTCGCCCAGGAGGTCGCTTCTTTCGTGTAGTGGAGCGATGCGAGATTTCTTTTTTCGATGAGCGCGGCAAAATCGGAGTGCAACCCGGAAGATAGTGTCATCGCCAGCAGGGCGTCGCGGTCGTGCGGATCGCGTTGCAAGCGCGAGCGCGCCAAATCTTCTGCTCGATTGAGCCGTTCATCGAATCGCGCCCGCTCATTCGGATTCGCTTCGTACTTTCCGCGGCTGGCAAAAACGGAGTCGTTTTCGTAAAACTGCGCCTCCAGCACGCCAAGGCGGTTAAATTCGGAAAACAAGATCCCCGCAGCCTCGCTGGCCGGCCCCATTGGATTTTCCGGATGGACTTTTTCCCACGCCTCGAAGTCTCTTGCCGCCCCCTCGAAATCCAGATCGTAAAGTTTTCGAAACCCCTCATCCAACGCAGCCGAGGGCACATCCGCAGCGGCAGGGCGCGAGATCATGAGCACGCAGAGTCCCAGAACCACAATGCGCGCCGTTCGCATCCAATGGAGCGGTCGATTTCTTACATCGGTGGGACGGATGTGTGACACGGTTTGCATTGGATGCATGTTCTGTCCTTTGTGCAAGGCCAGCGCGCGCGAATCCTCATCTTCTGGCAAACTGCTGAATAGTGGGGATGCGCAACCGTGACCGATAAAATCCGTTACGCGCCGGGCGGGCCTGGGATTGAACCCCGTTGGACTTCGAGCGCCAAAACCGGCGTAGGTACCTCGCTCAGCCTGCACAGCCGCGTTTGGTTCACTCTCAGTCACGGAATCCTCAACGAGATTTATTTTCCTCGCGTCGACCAAGCCTGCACCCGCGATTTCGGCCTCATTGTCACCGACGGCCACACGTTCTTCTCGGAAGAGAAGCGCCATTGCACGTTCGAAAACTTGCCCATTGAGCCGGGGACACCCGCTTACGAATTACGCAATACCTGCATGAGCGGCCGCTACCGGATCGAAAAAGAAGTGCTGACCGATCCCTGGCGAAACGTCGTACTCCAGAAAATCCGTTTCGTGCCCCTGAAGGGATCGCTGCGCGACTATCGTCTTTTTGCGCTGCTGGCTCCCCACCTCGCCAACTTCGGATACGGTAACACAGGCTGGGTCGATGCCTATAAGGGCAGGCCTATGCTTTTCGCCCAGCGCGATGGCTTTGCCCTCGCGTTGGGGTCATCCGCGCCCTGGCTCAAACGCTCGGTTGGATTTGTGGGCACATCCGATGGCTGGCAGGATCTCTCACAACATTTTCAGATGACCTGGGATTACGATCGCGCGGAGAACGGCAATATCGCGCTCACGGCGGAGATTGATCTCGCAGCGTGCAATGGCGAGTTTGTTTTGGCTCTCGGCTTCGGCGGAATCTGGGCCCAGGCTGGCCAGCAGGTCATCTCTTCCCTGCTCGCTCCGTATGAAAAAATACGCGAGGAATACGTTTCTCACTGGCGCCATTGGCAGAAAGGCCTCAAGAAACTGGATGCGCAGCCGCGCGCGAAGGACTTGTATCGAGCGAGCGCTGCTGTGTTGCGATCGCACGAGTCGAAAGATTTCCTGGGCGGCATTATCGCCAGCCTCTCCATCCCCTGGGGATTCAACAAAGGTGACGAGGACCTGGGCGGCTATCACCTGATTTGGCCGCGCGACCTGGTCGAGAGCGCCGGCGGATTGCTCGCGGCCGGTGCTGACGACGACGCCCTGCGCGTTCTTCATTATCTCGAAGCCACGCAGGAAGCCGATGGACACTGGGCGCAGAACATGTGGCTCGACGGTCGCCCATACTGGAACGGCCTGCAAATGGACGAGACGGCGTTCCCCATCTTGCTCGTTGATCTCATGCGCCGCGAAGCTCCGCGCTGCTTCGGCGACAGCAAGATGTGGTGGCCAATGGTTCGCAAGGCCGCTTCTTTTATTGCCGCCAACGGTCCTGTCACTTTGCAGGACCGATGGGAGGAAGATGGCGGCTATTCGCCGTTCACGCTGGCGGCAGAGATCGCCGCCTTGCTCATTGCCGCCGATCTGGCACAAGCCATGAATCAGCCCGGGCCCGCCGAATTCCTGCGCCAGATGGCCGACACATGGAACGAAAACATCGAGCGCTGGACCTATGCGACGAATACCGATCTCGCGCGCCAGATCGGCGTCGAAGGCTATTACATCCGCATCGCTCCAGACGATGGAGATGGAGCGGCCTCCCCACTACAGGGATTCGTACCCATCAAGAACCGCGTTATGAGTGCCAATGCCCCGGCGGTAGAAATTGTCAGTCCGGATGCTTTGGCGCTGGTTCGTTTTGGCTTGCGGCGTCCCGACGACCCGCGAATTCTCAACACCATCAAAGTCATCGACGCGCTGTTGCGCATTAAGCTGCCCAACGGTCCTGCATGGTATCGCTACAACGGCGATGGCTATGGCGAGCACGACGATGGATCGCCCTTTGACGGCGCCGGGGTTGGCCGTCCATGGC
>JBAVYO010000199.1:0-16483 GCA_049698855.1 Terriglobales bacterium | reverse complement strand
ACATAGTCGCCGGCGGAACCTTGCACGCCATACTGATAGGGGTCGTGGTAAACAACGGGCAAGTGGTCGCCGAAGTTGTTATGGGGCGGAGGCGTGGTCGGCGTGCTCCACTCCAAGGACGTTCCCTGCCAGGGGTTATCCGGAGCGGGCGCGCCCCAGAAGCGGCTGTGAATCAGGTTGTACAAGAAGACAAGCTGCGCCGCGCCCATGAAAAGCGCGGCGACGGTGATGAATTGATGCACGGGGATGAGACGCATCGTGTAGTCATCCACGAAAGCCTGATAACGGCGCACATTGCCGGCCAATCCGAGATAGTGGAACGGCATAAAGATGGCATAGGCCCCAACAAAGCTGAGCCAGAAGTGAACTTTGCCCAAGGTGTCGTTCATCATGCGGCCATACATCTTGGGGAACCAGAAGTAGGTTCCAGCGAAGATTCCGAACATCGCCGCGACGCCCATGACCATGTGGAAGTGGCCCACAACGAAGTAGGTCGCGTGGAGCATGATGTCAACCGAAGGCTGCGCGAGGAAGAAGCCACTGACGCCGCCGGTGATAAACATGGAAATGAATCCTAGTGCGAACAGCGAGGCCGCGTTAATGCGCAGTTTTGCGCCGTAGAGGCTGCCCAGCCACATCAGCACGACGATCGAAGATGGGATCGTGATCACGAGCGTGGGGAACGAAAACGCCAGCGAGGAGACAGGGTTCATGCCGCTGACGAACATGTGATGGCCGTAGACGACATAGCTGAGAACGGCGAGCGCTCCCATGGAATAGATGAGCACGCGATGGCTCAGCATGGGCTTGCGCATGTTCGTGATCAGGACGTGCGAGACGATGCCCATACCTGGGACGATTGCGATGTAGACCTCGGGGTGTCCGAAAAACCAGAACAAGTGCTGCCAGAGAAGGGTTGAGCCGCCAGAGTGAGGTTGAAGCTGGTCGTTGATGACCAGATTAGACGGCACGAAGAAGCTGGTTCCGGCAACGTGATCCAGAACGAGCAGGATGCACGCGGGCATTAAAACGGCGAATGCGGTCAGGCCCATGCAGGAAGTGATAAACCAGGACCATGCGCTCAGCGGCAGACGCCACATGCTCATGCCGCGCGTGCGCATGTCGAGAGTGGTGGTGATGAAGTTCAGCGAGCCGAGTAATTGGCCCACGCAGAACAGGCCGATGGAGATCGCCCACAGGACAACACCGGTGCCCTCGCCGGGTCCACCCACAGAACCAACCGCGCTGAGCGGAGCGTATTGGGTCCAACCTCCGAGAGTGGGCCCATCGCTGACGAAGAACGATGCGACCAGGAACAGGAAGGCAGTAAATGTGACCCAGAACGACATCATGTTGAAGTGCGGGAAGGGCATATCTTCCGCGCCAACCTGGATGGGCAGGAAGTAGTTGCCGAAAGCGGCGAAGGGCGCGGTGGTGAGCACGAAGAAGACCATGATGGTGGCATGCATGGTCATGAGCTGCAGGTAATACTCCGGGGTCATGACATTGCCGGGCGCGCCATTGGCGGAGAGGAAGTGCAGGCCCGGGATGGCGAAGTTAGTCCACGCCAGGTGAATGCGCATCAGCCATGAGAGGAACATTCCCACCAGAACGGCGACCAGCGCCAAACCGTAATACTGTTTGCCGATGACCTTGTGGTCGAGGCTGAAGACGTACTTACCAATAAAGCCGCTGGGCGCGTGTTGTGCCGCCTGCGCGTGAGCTGTATCGTGCATCGGTTCACCTCAAGGGATATCCTCGCCATATGGGAGCGAAGGGAACGATGGTTCTACTGCAATGCGGCCTGCTTCTTTATCCAGGCGTCGTAATCTTCCGCGGATAACACACTCAAGTACGCCTTCATGTTGTAGTGACCCAAGCCGCACAACTGGGTGCATACGATCTCGTAACGACCTACCTTGGTCGCCGTGAAATGCAAAGTCAGGTCAAGGCCAGGAACGAAGTCCTGCTGCACGCGCAACTCCGGGACAAAAAAGGAGTGCCCAACATCCTTGGAGCGCATCAGTAAATGAATTTCACGGTTTACCGGAATAGCCATTTCAGCGGTGACGATATCGTCTTTCGCATCGGGATCATGATCGGTATCGAGGCCAAAGAAATTCTGATTGCCCTCACTGATCATGTCGGGATGAATCGCGCCAAAGGTTCCGTCGGGGCCGGGATAACGGAAATAGAAAGCGAACTGGCCGGCTTGAACCTGGACAGGAATGGCATTAGCGGCTGGCGGCGTGAGATAGACCGTTGCCCACGCCTTGACGCCGAATACGCCGAGCGCGAGGACCTCAGTGCCCACCAGCAGGAATGCCGCCCAGACCATGGCTTTGGCGCCGCCGGGAAGGTGCTTGATTTTTTCACCGGGGCGGTCGCCAGAGAATCGCCAAATAAACAGGGCAAGGATGATCTGAGAAACGAGGAAGGAGATTCCGGCCTCGGCCATGGTTTCCGACGTTTGCTCGTCGATGGGCGCGCCATGGGTGGAGATATCGGGAGCGAGCCACCATGTGTGCCGCACGATCGGAATCGCAGAAGCGATCGCGATCACAATGATGGTAATTGCAAAAAATTTCGCCATGCTGTCCTCGAGTCTTGGACGGTAGACCAGCGGTCACCTCAAAGTTGAGAGCCGCCGCATCAAATGCGAAGCGGCTCCCATGAACTGCGCTGCTGTCTGTCTTAGGCCTACTTTGCCTTGAAAGTGAAGTCCGCCTTCGCCGCCGCGCCGCCGGCGACAGTCACTTTCGCGGTCTGGGTTCCGTATTCCTCCTGCCATGCGGTCACGGTGTACGAACCCGCAGGCACGTTCTTGATGGTGAAGTTGCCGCTGTCGTCGGTAATGGCATAGGGGCCTTTGACCACGACGTGCCAGCCGTGCATCCAGGGATGGATGTTGCACTTTACAGGAATGGCAACCTCTTGCGCCTTCCAGTCCGCGTCGATTGGCGGAGCGCCGGGGGGTTGTGACTTGTTCCACCCGATGTTGCCGGTTCCAGCGGCGGGTAAGGGGTGAATATTGTGCGTGGTCTGGTCGCTATTGACGACCTTGAATTTCTGGTTGACGTCCACCGCCATGACGTGGGGCGAGTACATACAGCCCTTTTGATCGAACTCTGGTTCATTCGAGGGAACTGCGCTAGCCGCGCCAGCGGGGAGGCCCTCGGAGATGTAAAGAACGACATTCTTGATGCCGCCGTTGGAACCGACGACGACGTTTTCCAATTGAACCGTTTCTTTGTGTTGCCCGGCGCAGTAGGGATCCTTGGACATGTCAATGCCCTTCATGTGCGGCGCGGTACCGTTGAGCTTGACCGTACCGGTGATCGATCCTTCGCCAGCAGCTTTTACGCGGTCGCCAACCAGAGCGCAGATCGCGGCCACGGCGACGATGGTCGATAGTATCGAAAATGGGAGAGGGCGCTTGAACCAATTCTTCATTGAATATCTCCTGACTTCTGTTTTAGCTCTTCTCCTATTGAGAAGGCGGCGGTGCATTGGGATTGATTGGTTTCAAATTAAGCCCCTTGGCAATCTCTTTGGCCTTGGTGTGAAAAGGCTGAAGAGTACGCAAGAAAAAGACGAGATCCCAGGCCTCATCGGGCTTGATGTTGTCAGAAAAAGAGGGCATGGGAGTGCCGTCCAGACCAGTCATGAAGATCTTGTATAGATCGCTGTCGGTAGAACCGCACTTGAACCGGCCGCCCTCGGAGAAATTGTACGGCAGAATCGTGCGTCCCTGATCGTCTTGAAGTGTGGACGCGGATGGACCATTGGCCTTGCCTTCCACGCCGTGACACTTCCAGCATTGCACGCGATTGAAAACATCCTGGCCAGCCTTAATCCTTTCCGCGGTAACTTCGGGCTCGGGCGGGATCACGATGGCGGCGCCGGGTTTTTCGGTTTGCCAGCGCGGAGAATAGTGCTTGATCCACGCCACCAGATCGGCACGCATCTGAGCGGGGAACGTATTCCACGGAGGCATGTTCGAGCGATCGAGACCACGAGCGATCGTGTCAAACAAATCCTGATCGGTTGGCAAAGTACCGGTTGGCGTGGAGCGGCACTTGAAAACGCCGAGTGTAAAATCACGCGGTTTGGGGTCGAGCCATTGCGCGCTCTCGCCGTTGCCGTCGCCGAGTTCGCCATGACAGACCATGCAATAACGGCGGTAAGGTTCGGTGGCACCGTGGGCATTTCCCGTCAGGTTGCCAACATGACTCGTTGCCGCCGGTGAGTTAAGCCACTGCTTTTCCTGATACTCGGTGATCTGCGCTTGCACCAGAGCGGGCAACGCAAAGAAACAGGCAATCACCACGGAGAACGTCAATTTAAGCAATCGCGAGTTCATCGTTATCCTCTCTAGAAATCGAAGTCAATTCCGAACAACAGTTCGCTGCTGGTCAGGTTAGTAGCCGGGGCAGCGCCTGTCCCGTCCTGATGGAACCAGTTGTACTCCGCGTGGTAAGCAAAACCAGCTCGCGGGGTCATAAAGGGGTTGTAGCGGGCACCGAGTGTGTACGTAGTGATGTTGCCAAGGTTCGATGCGGTGCCCGGCGTCGACTGCTGGGACATGCGCATGGTTTCGTAGCGCGCGAGCACGATTGCCTGCGGGCTGATAACGTAATGTGGTTCGACCAGAACGCCATTCCAAGTGGGGTTACGAGCGCCGGCGGGCAGCGTTGTAGATGGCGTAGCGTTTAGGAAGGTACTGGGATTGTCGATGTAGTCCCCATAGCCTTGGCCGAACCATGCGCTGTCCTCGCCGTGTTGGGTAACGACCGTGACGTCAGCATGTTCGCCGAAGTATATCTGACCTACGAAGCCTTCTCGCGAGAAGCCCTTGTTGCCAGTACCAGAGCCGGGGATTATTGATGTTCCCCCGCCGCTAGTTAACCAGATGGTTGGAGCCTCCCCGACCATCGCATAGGCACCGAATCTCGATACACCCAGCCTGCCGAAGTCAAATGCCTGGCTCGCAGTGAAGAATCCGGAATAGGATTCAGCTCCGTAGGGCAGCCCGACTTGGCCGTCGTTGGAACTAAGAAGCGCTGCGGAGACGCGCGTGCGATCGTTCGCAGAGTGCCCCATGTATTCCAAGCCGAGCTGGTTGTCACCAATCTGGCCGAAGATATTGCCATCGCCGACCGGAATGAAGTGATAGAGCTGATAAATTCCGCCGTCCGCGGTTAGCGTCAAGATGCGCTTTTCCGAGAGCAGGTTATCCAGTTCGAATTTGCCCAACTTGATGTTGAGCCAAGGACTGTTCCCGATGTTATCGAGACGCGCCATGACCGTTTCGAAATGGAAGGAAGCGGTCGCGTCCGAGGACGGCAGCACGTAGAAGGAAATGTTCTTGTCAAGAGTGCCGCCAGTGTGAAAGTCAAGGCCGCTGAGGTCAAAACCGCTTTCGGTAAGTTTTTGGGCCCCGGTTGGAGACTGGTCGGTCGGAACCTCGTTAGTGCTAACGCGATGCCAGATTGGCGTAATGCGAAACGTAACTGGCCAGTAACCGGGGTTTTGCCAAATCGGAGCGTCCCGGTCGTTCATGAGTTGGTAGCCGTTGTCCTTGAATTTCTGGCCGAAGAAATTGAGCATCGGCCAGCTTTCATGGCATGCGGAACACCGTAACCCGTATTTCCTGGCAAACGCCGGAAGAGCATTGGCCGACTGACCAGTGCCGAGAATCAAAAGGGCCAGCGAAAATGCAGCGATAAGAAACGAGACGACACGCTGCGGCTTCTGACAGAGACGAGACTGCGCCCACATACGCATGCTGCACTCCTCAGACGAGCTAATTAGTTTTCAAGAAAGAACAAGCCCCCACCAAGCAACGCCCCACGACGTTGCCGCCCCGCTGGCTCTTCGCGGAACGAATGCCACCCTCCAAATCCGTAACTACCGAGCGCTGGGCATACTACAACCGAACGCTGGGTTAACGCAATAGGGTAAGTAAATTATTTTTTACAAATTCGTTACATCTCATTTTTGCGGAGTTTCAGGTTTTGGCGATCAGGGTGCGTGATCAGGGTTGACAGAGAGCTTCGTACGTATCAGACTCGGCATCGTGAATTCATGAAGACGAGGAGCAGGAACGCAGAGGGGTTATGCAGTGGGCGCTCGCCCATCGAGGCGGTGGCTTGCCTAATCCTGGCCCTGTGGTGTGTTGTCTTCGCGGGAACATCGACTCCTGCGCTGGCGCGCGAGAAAGACACCCTACAGTATGGCGAGGGTCTGATCGTAAACATACCGGTGCCGCCGGATGAGGTGGCGAAGATCGTGGAAGAGGTGGCGGCGAACGGCATTATTCGCGGAACAAAGGAATACCAGAAGGACGAATATATCCGTGGGGCGGAAGTGGCTACCGCGACGCCGGTGTTTCCCCGCTGGACCGATCCGGGGCAAGCCTTTTACAAGGTGCGAAGACAGGCGCTTAACCCGTGGAACTTCAAGAACAGCGCCGATATTGGAACGCTAGCCGTGCGCTACGTAGTTCAACCGCAGGGAGTGAAGAACACGGTACTGCGAATTGACGCTCTCTTCGTCGAGGACAACCGGCACAGCGTCCACCCATCCAATGGGTCGGTCGAGAGCAGCGAGTACAAAGACATTCAGGATCATATTGCCCAAATCGAGCTGATGAAGAAGGAAACGGCCGAGGCGGAGGAATTGAAGCGCGAACATGTCGAAAAACGGAACTTCGGGTTGGACGAAAACACGGAGTTGCTGAGTACTCCGAGGTTGGAATCAGGGGAGAGTTCAAGTCTGGCGGGGGATATTAGCCAAGCGACAGTGACTGACACCGTGACCGTTGCCCCGAACGAAACTCCGGAGCAGCATCTGGCCAAGTTACGGCATCAGGTGGAGCGCCTGGTCAGAAAACCTGGAGCTCCTCTGAAATCAGCGCCATTTCACACCGCGAGCACACTAAAGTCGCTAGATGCGGGGACCGACGTTCTGATTGTGATTGTGACGCCGTATTGGTTTGGGGTGGAGACTCATGACGGGCAGCATGGCTGGATTTCGAGGGAACAATTGGAGTCATTGCCATGAGCCGAGTACGTTTCATCTTCGGACTCGCAGTTCTTGGAGCGGCGTTTTGCGTGGCAATCTTAGCGCGAGCCGGAAACAACGCGCAAGTGACACCGACGGAGCGGACGTTTCACGAATCGAAAACTGCGGTGGAAAAAGCGCTGAAGAAATTGCAGCCTACGATGAGCGGGCGGCTACCGGCGCTGGAAGGATTCGCTCTGGTTGGCGAACATCCATTGACTCGGTATCGCCGGGCGTTTTATCAATGCTCGGCTCAAGTGGCGGCGACGCCATCCGGGGGCTCAGCCGTTCGCATAACCGCAAAGGTGACTGCATGGTACTCGGATCCGGCGTCGGCGCATTCGGGATATGAGCTGCTCACTTCCAATGGACGGCTTGAATCCGACTTGCTCGACCAACTCTCCGATCTGTTGGGCGGTGCCTCGGTGGACGTTGGGAATTCCGGAAGCAGTGCGCCCGCTGCCGCTGCAACACAGCAAAGCGTAAACGAGGAGGCAGTTCCATCTGCGCCGGTTCCACGGTCGGAAAGCGGCTCGTTCGCAGCTTCGACCGGAGGCAGCTTATCGGCTCAGGAATTAGCGGCCCAGAATCCGCGGCGAGAGACGCCGGGAGCGAAGGGAGCCAGCGAAGTTCAGAGCGCGGCCGCGGCGCTGGAGGATGTGCTGAAGAATCAGATGCATCCGAAAAACCTGGTGGCGATTAAGAAGTCCGGCACCCCTGTGGTTGCATCTCCGAGTCTGACTGCCAAGACTCTCTTCCTGGCAAGCGCCCACGACGAGTTTGAGCTGCTGGATTTCAACGGCGACTGGGTACATGTGCGGATCTCCGGCCTGTCGCGGGGATGGATTTGGAGAACGAGCCTGGAGATGCCGGAGAGCATTCCCGACGTTCCGAAGCCGGCCGCGGCCGCTCTGACCGCAGTCGACATGTTCGAAGTGAGTCGCGAAGAAACGGCACAATTTCCAGGAGATTGGGGACCTCTGCGCGGGAAGAACGTGAAGATTATTTCGGTGCAAAAAATCCGGGAAAGTGAACAGGCCGGTGGAGCGAGTGCGAAGCTGGAATTTGCCAAATCGCTGCTGGATAGAAGCTACGAAGAAATTGCGAAGTCGGGCAGCCTTTCCGGGCTTGTACTGATCTTCGATTCCGCCGATGGGGGAATGATCGCGGCCACGCTGCCAACCATGCAGAAATGGAAGGCAGGAACGCTGAGCGATGCGGCCATGTGGCATCAATGCTACTTCGATCCTCCGGAAACTTTTGCGGTATCGAGCGCGGCAGGGAGCCGCTAGTTTGCCAAGATGCGTGCAGCGATGCGAATATCGTAAGACCAGTTAAGATTGGGTAAGTTCGGAATTTTGTCTTGACTTTCGACTAAGGGCGCGGTAGGAATGCTATCCTTTGGCACGTCTGATCGAAAGTCATTTTCGATTGCCGGTTGCAACCGAACCGCCGGGTGAGGGCGGATGGAAGCGGCAAACTTGGGTGTCCATTTAATGTCTCAGGAATCTCTTGCGGGAAGGGCCGGCGCGCTGTTGCGCGATTACGCTGAACTAACTAAAGCGCGCATTACCACTCTGATTGTGCTCACAGCGTGGTGCGGGTACTTTTTTGCGGCGCACCGGGCGGGCGTCGCCTCATGGTCGCTGGGCCTTTTTCACTCTTTGCTGGGCGTAGCGCTTGTCTCGAGCGGCACGGCCGCCCTGAATGAAGTGATGGAAGCGAGCGTCGACGGGCGTATGCGGCGCACTGCATCGCGGCCGTTACCCTCGGGCCGAATGTCGCGGGCGCATGCTCTCGCCGTGGGACTTGGGCTCACGCTGGGCGGATCGGTCTATCTTGCGATTTATGCGAATCTGCTGACCGGGTTGCTGGTGTTTCTGACTGCGCTCGT
Source organism: Terriglobales bacterium (assembly GCA_049698855.1). GTDB lineage: Bacteria > Acidobacteriota > Terriglobia > Terriglobales > Acidobacteriaceae > Acidiflorens. The sequence goes on along the minus strand of JBAVYO010000199.1, from coordinate 7,524 downwards.
TTACCTCGCGGCATACACACCGCTCAAGAAAGTTTCGCCGGTCTGCACGTTTGTAGGCGCATTTCCGGGCGCAATGCCGGTGGTATTGGGATGGACGGCGGTGCGCGGACGCATCGAGACAGAAACTCTTGTCCTGTTTGCGATCATGTTCATCTGGCAATTTCCGCACTTTTTGTCGATCGCCTGGCTGTATCGCGAGGACTACGAGCAGGGCCAAATTCGAATGCTGCCGGTGGTAGAGTCGAACGGCAAATCAACCGTGTGGCGGATTTTGGCTTATTCGGCGGCGCTGATTCCAGTCAGCGTCTTACCGGCTGCGATTGGAATGGCGGGACGTTTCTACATGGTGGGTGCCGTGCTGATGGGAGCGATGCTGTTTCGCGTATCGATGGGGATGGCGATGCCGCAATTGCCAGCTACGGCGGCAGCCTCCAAAGCGCCTGCCCGGCGGCTGCTTCGGGCTACGATTCTTTATCTGCCAGCATTGTTCGCACTGATGATGGTGAACGCGGGGCGGTAGAAGTTTCTAGGCGGGAAGTGCCAATGTCACGGCTTAGGACGTAGTCCCCTATTGGCCGGCGGGACGCCGGCGCTACAAACTCCGCGGGACTTTACTCCAATTCCAATTCAATTTTTTTCGCTGCCGCGTCGAGCTTTGCGATGCGGAAGCTGCGAATCTGACCGGGACGCAGAGCGTCCGCGTTGTTCGAGACCAAAGGCGGCCCACTCTTCCAGCGCGCCTGCAACATGGAGCCGAGCGAAGATAGATCGGCTTTGGCAGGCGAAGCCGGCTGCGTGGACGCTGCGTCGTTCGCGGACTGCTTTTTCTCCGATTCATCCGGAATGCGGCACGGGGCTTGCACGCCCTGTCCCAATTCCACGCGCGCTTTTCCACCTGAGATCTCAATCAGCCGGCCCGTAACCACATCGCCTTCCTTGTGTTCAGCGAGATACTCGTCGAGAAATGTGGGGACAAGCTGCTTCATGCTGAGGCGGATGATTCGTCTCTCGGTATCGAGCGCGAGAATCTGCGCTTTCACAACCTGCCCGGATTTCAGCACATCCTGCGGGTGATTGATTCGCTTTTCGGCGCTGATTTCGCTGACGTGAATCATGCCTTCGACGCCTTCGGCGAGTTGCACAAACGCGCCGAACTTGGTGATGCTCGTAACCGGTCCTTCGATCACGGTACCGGGAGCGAACTTCTGCTCCGCGCCAGTCCATGGATCGCCGAGAGCCTGCTTCAGGCCGAGAGACATGCGGCGTTCGGCAAGGTTGACGCCAAGAATTACCGCCTCGACCGTCTCGCCGATTTTCACCACGTCGCTGGACTTTTTAACCTTCTTTCCCCAGGACATTTCGCTGATGTGGATGAGGCCTTCGACGCCGGGTTCCACTTCGACGAATGCTCCGAAGTCGGCGACACGCGTGATCGCGCCGTGCACACGATCGCCAGCCTTGTATTTTTCCGCGACCGAATCCCACGGATGCGGCTGAAGCTGCTTCATGCTGATGGCGATGCGCCGCTTTTCCGGTTCGATCCTTATGATCCGGGCATCAATCTGCTGGCCCGCGGAAAGCACGTCGGACGGCTTGTTGACGCGATGCCAGGAAATTTCGCCGACATGAAGCAGCGCGTCGGCATCCCCAATATCGACGAAGGCGCCGTAATCGGTGAGAGTGCGGACTTCGCCGCGCACGGTATCGCCTTCTTTCAATTCGGAAAAACGCTGCTGCTTTGCCGCTGCTTCTTCATCTTCGGAAATAACGCGGCGATCGACCACAACATCTTCGTCGTCGACATCGAGTTTGGTAATGCGGCAGCGGATTTCCTGACCGACCAGCTTCTCCATTTCAGCGGCATCGCGCGTGCCGGTGCGGGAAGCGGGCATAAAGGCGCGCACGCCAATATCGACGCTGAGTCCGCCCTTCACGGCGCCGGTCACAGTTCCGGCAATGGTCGCTTTTTCGGCGAACGCTTTTTCGAGCGCAGCCCAGTCGGTGGGTTGTTCGATCTTGCCGCGGGTCAATTCGTAATAACCCTCGGGGTCGCGGCCTTTGACAGTGACTTGGAGTTTGTCGCCGGGCTTTGCGGGCGCGTTCGCGGGAAAAGCGGTGAGCGGCAGAATGCCTTCGCTCTTGAAACCGATGTCGAGAATAACGGAGTCGGCGGTAATCGCGATGACCGTTGCTTCGCGGCCCTGGGAGCCCGGTTCGCGCTTGCGAGGGTGCGATTTCTCATATTCGGAAAAAGCTTCCTGGAAGGAGGGCGTGGACTCGTTAGCTGGGGCGGATTCGGGAGCGTCTGGTTGCAGGTCTGTTGGATCAGGCACGATTGGATCAGGCATGAAGATTCGGGTAGCTACCGTTCGAGTGTCTAAGCTTCGAGAGTCTGAAGTAGAGCGGTCTTTAGGATACCACCGCGGAATACCATCGCAGAATAGAATCGGCGGGCCATCCCGAATCACCTTCGGCGACAGAGTCACGCAGACACAGATAAATACTGCCGATTCCATGCCCTTACTTTGCTGGTTTTGGGGTTTCAGGTTTTATGACTCGGTGTGGAAAAGAAGCAAATATGGGCGCGGATGTAAACTATTTAGCGATTCCAAAGTCAAAACGATTGGACGATTTGTGCGCCGGGCATAAATGGAGCGCAACGAGCATCCAGGAGGACAAACGTGAGAACGAGATTGGCAGTTCTTTTCCTTATTGTCGCGGCGGCTGGGATAAGGAGTTTTGGACAAATGAAAGAGATCGATATTCCGTATCAACGTTTTGTTCTGGACAACGGACTCACCGTGATTGTGCACGAAGATCACAAGGCGCCGATTGTGGCGATCAATATGTGGTACCACGTGGGATCGAAAAATGAGAAACCGGGAAAGACCGGGTTCGCGCACCTTTTCGAGCACCTGATGTTCGGGGGCAGCGAGCATTCGCAGGGGCGCTATATCGACACGATGGAGAGAATCGGCGCCACGGACCTGAACGGAACAACGAACACCGATCGCACGAATTATTTCGAGGATGTTCCCACATCGGCGGTCGATCTCGCGTTGTGGATGGAATCGGACCGGATGGGACATCTGTTGGGCGCGCTTGACCAGAAGACGCTCGACCTGCAACGAGGCGTGGTACAGAACGAAAAACGGCAGGGCGAGAATCAGCCCTATGGCGTGACGCGGCAATTGATCACGGAAAACACGTATCCGGCGAAGCATCCTTATTCGTGGACGACGATTGGAGACATGGCCGATCTGGATGCGGCATCGATGAAGGACGTGCAGGAGTGGTTCAAGACTTATTACGGCCCATCGAATGTAGTAATGGTGATTGCGGGCGACATCGATATGAAGACGGCACGCGAGAAAGCGGAGAAGTATTTCGGCGATATTCCGGCAGGGCCGCCGGTGGGCCATCAGGAGGTTTGGATTGCAAAGATGACGGGCACGCACCGCGGAGTAGTGCAGGACCGTGTGCCCCAGGCGCGTATTTATAAGGTGTGGAATATCCCAGAATTCGGCAGCGCAGAGGCGGATTATCTCGACTTAGTAAGTGATTGCCTTAGTTCAGGTAAGTCATCGCGTTTCTACAAGCGTCTGGTATATGAGGACCAAATTGCCACCGATGCGGCTGCGTTCACCGATCTGCGGGAGATTGGCGGGCAATTCCGGGTGCAGGCAACGGCACGACCGGGACAAAATCTGGCGCAAGTGGAGAAGGAACTGGACGAGGAACTGGCGCGCTTTCTGAAGGATGGGCCGACAACGGAAGAATTACAGCGAGTGAAGGCTCAGCATGAAGCGAACTTTATTCGCGGTATCGAACGCATAGGCGGATTCGGAGGGAAATCGGACCGACTGGCCATAAGCCAGGTGTTTATGGGTAGTCCCGATGCTTACAAGGTTTCGCTCAAGCGTGTACGCGAGGCAACCGCAGAGGATTTGAAGGCGGCGGCCAATCGCTGGCTTTCGGATGGCGTTTACATTCTGGAAGTTAATCCATTCCCCGAATACAAGACCGCGGCCACGGGCGCGGACCGCAGCAAGGCGCCAACGCCGGGTAACCCTCCGGAGTTAAAACTGCCAAAGCTGCAGCGCGCGACTTTATCGAATGGGTTAAAGATCGTGCTGGCAGAGAGGCATGAGGTTCCGCTGGTGAATTTGACGCTGGCGGCCGATGCGGGGTACGCCTCGGACTCGTTGAGCTCCCCTGGAACCGCCAACTTCGCAATGCAAGTGCTGACGGATGGAACACGGACGCGCAACGCGCTACAGATCAGCGATGAACTGGATTCGCTGGGAGCGCAGCTACGAGGATATTCCAATCTCGACCTATCGTTTATTTCGCTTTCGGCGCTCACCGCGAAGCTTGATCGGTCGCTCGATCTGTTTGCCGACGTGGCGCTGCATCCGTCGTTTCCGGAAGCGGAAGTGACGCGAGAACGAAAGCTGGTGCTGGCCGGAATTGAACGCGAGGAAAATACGCCCGCGACTATTGCGCAGCGCGTGCTACCGGCGCTGCTGTATGGAGCGAATCATCCGTATGGCAATCCGCTGACAGGAACCGGGACCGCCGAGAGTGTATCGAAGATTACGCGAGCGGATCTGGTGAAATTTCATGACACGTGGTTCCGTCCCAACAATTCGACGCTGATCGTGGTGGGAGACACGACGCTCAAAGAGGTTACTCCGAAGCTCGAGAAACTGTTCGCGGGATGGAAAAGCGGCGAGGTCCCGCGGAAAAATGTGACCAGCGTTGCGGTAGCGTCGAAATCCGCGGTGTATTTGATCGACAAGCCGGGCGCGATTCAATCGGTGATCGTCGCAGCCGTGGTCGCGCCGCCACGGGCCAATCCGGATGAAATTGCTATTGAGGCGATGCATGACGCTCTGGGCGGGACTTTTGGCGCGCGCATCAACATGAATCTGCGCGAGGATAAGCACTGGTCGTATGGGGCACGCACGATTTTGCGCGATGCTCGCGGCCAGCGTCCATTTTTTGCGATAGCGCCCGTGCAAACGGACAAGACGAAGGAGTCGCTGGTTGAGATGAACAAGGAACTCCACGGAATTGTTGGGGATCATCCGGTGGGAGATGCGGAATTGGAGAAGATTCAAGCCAACGAAACATTGAAGCTGCCCGGATCGCGCGAAACGCTGGATGCGCTTGGGCAGTCCATCGTCGATATTCTGCAATTCGGTTTACCGGACGATTACTTCGAGACTTATGGGGCGAAAGTAAATGCACTCAAGACCGGCGATGTGAACGCGGCTGCGAAAGCGGTTGTACGGCCGGATCAGATGATTTGGGTGGTGGTCGGCGACCGCGCGAAAGTTGAAAGCGGCGTAAAAGAGCTGAACCTCGGCGAGTTTCACGTGATGAGCACGGACGGAAAGCTCATGTAACGATTCGGGTCGCGGACTGGGCAGAACTTTCAGTTTTCGATGTCGGTGTTTTGCTGCGAGGAATCTTATGAAGGCAGCGGTGCTGGTTTCTCCCGGCAGGGTTTCGGATCGGCCGCTGCGGATTGAGGACGTGCAGCGGCCTGAACCGGGCGCGGGGCAAGTTCTTTTGCGCGTGCTCGCCTGCGGAGTTTGCCGCACCGATCTACACATTGCCGGGGGCGAACTTCCTCAACTCAAAAAGCACGTGATTCCTGGCCATCAGATTGTTGGGGAGATTGCGGGTGCGGGAACGCCGGAGTTGTCAGAGGGAACGCGCGTGGGCGTTTCGTGGATCGGCGGAACAGACGGCACGTGCTGGTATTGCCGCAACAATCTGGAGAATCTTTGCGACTCACCGATTTTCACAGGCTATAGCGTGAATGGGGGTTACGCCGAGTTCGCGACGGCGCGTTCCGATTTTGTGTTTCCTCTGCCGCCGGCGCTCGATTCGCTTCATGCTGCGCCGCTGCTTTGCGCGGGCATCATCGGGTTTCGCAGCTTGCGCGTAGCCGGCGTTCAACGGGGAGAAAGAGTCGGGCTCTTCGGATTTGGCGCTTCGGCGCATCTCGCAATCGAAGTGCTGCGCGCGTGGGGATGCGGCGTTTATGTTTCGACGCGGGGATTGTCGCATCGCAAGTTTGCGGATTCGTTGGGTGCGAAGTGGGTGGGGACGGAAGCGGACAAGCCTCCGGTTGAGTTGGACCGGGCGATCACGTTCGCGCCCAGCGGGGACGTGGTGATTGCCGCGCTCTCGAGTCTGCGCAAAGGCGGGGTGGTCGCGATCAACGCAATCCATCTGGATCGCATGCCTGAGTTCGATTACGACCGGCTGCTTTGGGGCGAGCGGCAGATTCGTAGCGTTGCCAATATGACGCGTGCGGATGCGCGCGACTTTCTGAAAGTGGCGGCGGAGATTGGAATGAAGCCGCGCGTCACCACCTTTACCCTGGATGATGCGAACGAGGCCCTGGCGGCGGTGAAAAGCGATTCAATCGACGGGGCAGCCGTGCTTGTGCCCTAAGAGACTCGCGGGGTCGCCAAGAAGAGCATGAAGTTTTATTGGGCCGAGAAGAGCAATCAGGGGTAGAATGTCCCCGCTATGACCGAGAGCCAGGATGTGACGCTCTTATTGTCAGCCCTGACGCGCGGGGACGATGGCGCCGCCGGGAAGCTCATCCCGGTGGTCTATGACGAATTGCGCAGGCTGGCGGGCAGTTACATGCGTCGGGAGCGGGGCGACCACACCCTGCAGGCCACGGCTCTGGTGCATGAAGCCTATCTGAAGCTGGTTGAGCAGAGGTCGGTGAACTGGCAAAGCCGGGCTCATTTTTTTGGGGTGGCTGCGCAGCTGATGCGGCGAATCCTGATTGACTATGCACGGGGGCATACTCGGGACAAACGCGGCGGGGAGCAAAAGAAAGTATCACTGGACGAGGCATTCATCTTTGCTGAGCAGCAGGCGGACGAACTGCTGGCGGTGGACGACTCACTGAATCAACTGGCGAAGATCGATCCCCGGCAGGCCCGCGTTGTTGAATTGCGTTTCTTTGGCGGCTTGAGCGTAGAGGAGTCGGCCGAAGTGCTTGGAGTCTCGCCAAAGACGGTCAAGCGCGACTGGAGCGTTGCGAAGGCCTGGCTCTATGCCGACTTGAAAGAGCGCTATGGAATTGACGCCGCAGCAATGGGAGAACGTCAAGGCACTGTTTGAGAGTGCGCTCGAGAAAACTCCTGCCGACCGCAGCGCCTTTGTGGCCGAGGCTGCACAGGATCCAACGGTGCAGCGCGAGGTTGAACGGCTGCTGGCCCATCACCTCGAATCTGGCGGCTTCCTTTCCAATCCAGCAATATCGGCGAGCGCTCCCACCAGCTTACCCGCGCAGAATCAAGCCTTCCTTCCCGGCGATTTTGTAGCCGAACGATTCCGCATCACACGCTTTCTAGCGCGCGGCGGCATGGGCGAGGTTTACGAAGCCGAAGACATCGAGCTGCACGAGCCGGTGGCTCTCAAGTCGATTCGCGGTGAACTGCTGCATGATGCGAGGGCTTTGGAGCGCTTCAAGCGTGAGGTTTATCT
>JBAVYO010000198.1:0-4062 GCA_049698855.1 Terriglobales bacterium | reverse complement strand
AGTCTACCCCTACCCGCTCACGCCTCCTTCGCCGCACGTTCCCAACGGTCTCAGGCGGAAAGTGAATTTGCAGGCTCTTCTCACGAAGATAGTCGTATCGCCTTGGGCATCTCCGACGACGATCAATGAAATCACTCGGCTGGTAACAGATAACGCGCTGGACATTGCAATCGAGCACTCCGAACTAACGCAGCATCTCCAACTGCTTCCGTAAGGGTATTCGCAGAAATCCGCAATCGAAGCAGGAATTCAGGCTGGACGACAGAAGATCGACGCGGGATTCGAGCGAGGATCGGTAGCGTGAACGGATGAACGTCCCGCCTCGCAAGCCACGTGCACTGGATCAAGCTGACATTGAAACGGAACTCGGATGCGTCTGAATCTCATGTGTCTATTTGTGCCTACAATGGGGCAGTGGACGGGGGCGAAATTTCCCATTTCTACTGAGATTTCGTTTTCGACCAATGTCCCTCAACCGCTTGACAGGCTTGCGTTTTCACAGTATTGATGGAAGAAGTCACAAGCATCACAGAGACTCCCGGTAGCGCTACCAACAAGTCTTTAGTGCAGAGAAATTCGCCTCCATTGTCCTGAAAATCGCGAGAAATGGGCGCAATTCTGTAGTTCTTCCTTTCAAACCGGACCGGAGAAAGTCTTGCCCTCAACCCCTCAGCCCAGCTTTCGGGCCATTTTCTCTGGAGGCAGACACGTACTCCGGTTTCAACGGTTGCGATAGGCGAATGCATTGCGATCACAAGTCGATGATCTGGCGAAAGCGCCCTTGACTCTTGTCTGCCTTCGGAAACGCCGGCGCTTACTACATGGGCTTGATCTTTAGATCCGGTGAAACTTCCTGCAAGCCGACTTCGTGCCAGCGTCGACTCGCCATGCGGTCTGCTTTCTTCAAGAGCAGAATCTCAAACGACTGTCTGTCGAGTTAAGACGGGCGTTGGCGTAGCGTCATAAAGACCGGAGCGCGAGTCCTTCCCAACCGCGCTCCGGCACCACAGCCAGGAGACCGGCTGCGGTGATTGTTTAACTTATAAACGGCGCGGCCCACCCCCTCCCCCAAGTTGGTGAGTCGGCGCCGATTTGCCGGACGAGGGCTCTTTATTTGCCTGTTCCAGCAAGTTGTACGGTCTGTGTGCCTGCGCCGTCCTTGATGGACAGGGTCGCGGAGCGAGCGCCGGTTGCGGTCGGTTTGAAGTCGACCGTGATGGTGCAATCCCAACCCGCTTTGCGGCTGGTTCCGCAGGTCGACTTCGCGCTGAAGTCGCCCACGTCCGTGCCGCCCAGCGTGACGCTGGTGATCGCCAGAGTCGTTTTCTGGTTGTTGGTGAGGATCACCGTCTCCGCCTTCTTCGCGCCCACCGTGACCGATCCATAGTTCACGTTGAGCGGAGAAACGCTGACCGGCTGCGTGGAGTTGAACATGATGCTGACGAACGTGTTGGTGCCCTTGTTGAGCAACGCCACATCGGGCATGCCATCGCCATTGAAGTCCGCAACCGCCGCGCTGACGACACCCGTGCCCGTGTAATAGAACTCCGTCGGGGTGAACGTGCCGTTGCCATTGCCCTGAAGTACGGTGGGGCCGAGCTCAAAGTTGCCCGCGCTGTAGGGGATGATTACATCGAGGTTCCCATCTCCGTTTAAGTCCGCCGCAATGGGTGCATTACTGTTGCCCCCCGCGCCCACGCAATTGATTGCGCCAGCGGTGAACGTACCGTCACCCTTTCCCTGAAGAAATTGAGAGCCAGAACCGCAGTTGGGTATGCCAGTGATCGCGGCCAGCAAGTCCGGCTTTCCGTCCTTGTTGAAGTCCCCAGCGACGGCCGCATTCACGTAGTACGTCGTCTGGGTTTCGATGGGCGTGCCGAAGGTTCCGTTGCCATTTCCGGGCAGCACCCAGACGGTGGCATAGGCTCCCCTGGATGTCAACGCGATGTCCATCTTGCCGTCACCGTTGAAGTCGGCAAACGTCAACGACTCCTGGTAATACAGATTGGTGACTGCGGGAACCAGCGGCTCCGTGGTGAAAGTTCCGTTGCCTTTGTTGAGCAACACACTGAGGGTGCCATCGGAGTTTGCGGTGACGATGTCGAGCTTGCCATCGCCGTTCACGTCCACCAGATAGACTTGCAGTTCCTGAGCAGACGCTCCGGTGGGGTAGTAGACGGCCTTCTTGAAATGTCCCGTCCCCAAACCCTCTAAAACGGCCACGGTTTGATTCTGGCAGCCTGCGTATGGGGCGTCCTGCAACGTGACAACCAGATCGGCTTTACCGTCGCCGTTCACATCGCCGGCGGCAACCCACTCGGCGGAGTTGTTCGCGCAAGTGCCGGGAGTGATCAGCGTCGTCGCTCCCAGCGCTCCGTGCGAGCTGCCCAGGTTGATGCCGATCTTCGAGCTATCGCCTACAATCGCCTGCGCGATATCGGGAAAGCCGTCCCCATTAAAATCGGCGGTCGCGATGTTATTTGCAGCGAGCGAGCTTGAAGCCTGCAACTGTGCGGTCTTGAAAGTTCCATCGCCGCGGCCCAGGGACACGGTGTTGGTAAAGAAGCCGTCGGTATCCAACACATCGAGCGTGCCATCACCGTTGAAATCGCCCAGCGCGACGAGAAAATTGCTGCAATCGTTGCAGCTTTGGAGCGGGTACGCCGGCCCCGTGGTGAAGGTACCTTTGCCGGTTCCGTAAAACGTGTAAACGTCGCCGAACCCATCGGGAACAACGATATCCAGCTTCTTGTCGTTGTTGATGTCCGCCAGCACGATGTTGTCGGTGGGGTAAAGAGGAACGGTGCCGACCGTTCCATTGACCTTGAATGTGCCGTTGCCTTGATTCAGATAGACAATCGCGGTGACGCTACTGCTGCCGACGACCACGTCCGGTTTCTTGTCACCGTTCACGTCACCGATGGCGATGCTGCCGCTGGCATAAACGCCGGAGATAGCCACGGGGTAGTATGCGGGCGTCCCAAATGTGCCATTGCCGTTGCCGAACAGAATGGTCATCCCGCCGCCCACTGTATCGGACGATTGGACTGCGATATCGGGCTTGCCATCGCCATTCACATCGCCGACGGCCAGTGATTGGCAGTTGCCAATGGCGTCCGTGCAAACTGTGGTGTTGGCAATTGGCGCCTGGAAAGTGCCATCCCCATTGCCGAGGAACACGAACACACCGTTGTAGGGAGTCATGGCGACGATATCGATTTTGCCGTCGCCGTTCACATCCACCGCGACCAGGCCGTTCGGGCCGGGATTGGCATTGCTGCTGCTCGGCGCTGCATAGGTCGCGTTGTAAGTAAGACTCCCGGTGCCATTGCCGAGAAAGATGTGAAGTTCAGAGTTGCCCGTATTAGAGTTGAGCGCCCATACGGCAACGTCGAGCAGGTGGCTACTAGTGAAGTCGCCCACGGCGACCGCTTCCGAAAATATACCGGTGGCAGATATATTGAGCGAGATGGGTGTCTGGAACGTACCGTCGCCCTTGCCCAGGATCACGTTGAGATTGGTGCCGTCGAGCGTGAGGACATCGAGCTTGCCGTCGCCGTTGAAATCTCCCGTGGTGGCGGCGGTCACAGAGTTGTCGCAGGGGTAGGTACCGCAATAGGCAGCAGTAAAGGTGGCGGGCGCCGGGAAAGCGATGGGATAGGTTTGGGCCTGCGCCGGAACAGCAACTGCGATGAATATTACGCCGGCAATGAGCATGGTTAGCGAAACGGCCATCGTGCCCGAGGATGTTTTCTGAAGATGATTCAACTTCACGGTTTCTCTCCTGAAATGAAATGAGTTTTAGGTCTTTGTGTTTGAGGGGGACCTTGTCCGTTGAAATCTGAGTTCCCTAACTTTGTGCAGGTGACGTGATGGCCGCCGCAAACAGCAGACCGGCAAGAACCGCGGTCGGGCTGCTCTGATGAGCTTGAAGAGAAAAACACTTCATTGTTGTTGTCTCCTGGGAAATATGTTTGGCGCTGCGAACTGCCGTGCGGAGGATCTGTGCCCCCCACATCTGGTGCCGACTTTGACTTGGGTTTGCGACGCGGTCAATGCTCC
>JBAVYO010000197.1:0-11265 GCA_049698855.1 Terriglobales bacterium | reverse complement strand
GTGTACCCCGTGGTTATACTTTTTTTGCTGAAACTCAATCGGATATATACCCTGCCCTACTTGTCGCCCTTATCCGCGCCCTCTTTTTCCTGGCTGAAGTTGAAATCGACCATCTTCTTCAGAACATCCACCGGCGCGCCTCCGCTCACCATGCGCCCGTTAATAAAGAGCATCGGAGTTCCATTCACTCCCACCGCTTTCCCGAGCGCGAGCGAAGCCTCAATGCGCGTCTTCGTTTCCGGCTTGGCAGCGCACGCTGCAATCTCATCCGCATTCGCACCCGAGGCCGTGGCGATCCCCTTCAGCTTCTCGTCCACGTTCGATGCGGTGATGTTCGCCTGATCGTCGAACGTCTTCTGAATAAACTTCCACACCGCGTCATTCGAAGCACGCCCAACACAATCGACATAGTTGGCCGCTTTCGCCGCCCAGTCATGCGCCGGCAGCGGAAAACTCTGGAAAACAAACCGCGCTTCCGGTTCCTGCGCCACCAGCTGTTCAATGCCCGGTGCGGCTTTCTGGCAGTGCGGACACTGCATGTCGCTGAACTCCACAATCACCACCGGCGCCTTCGCCGGCCCTTTCGCCGGCCCATTCACCCCTTTTTCGAGTTTCGCGCGCGCCTCGTCAAACGGCTTCGCCCCGAACGGAAGAATCTCGCCACTGATCATGTGCTTGCCATCCGAGCTCACCAGGAGCTTGCTCGGGCTCGTCCCTTGCGGACCGGTAACATTCACGTCGACCGCAGCCAGTCCTTCGATTTCCGACGGGCGTATATCCACTACCTTCCAGCTCATCCCCGCGTCGTAACCAAACATCTGGAACAAAAACGCGTTCACCGTGTCTTCCGAAGGCAGTGTAGTCTTGCTCGCACTCGTGGCGGCAGGTTTCTCGGCACTCGCGGGGCGAGTTTTCACCGTCTGGCCAACCACCACTCCAGATACCGCCAGGACGATGCCGCTCAGCACTGCTACAGCGAGGAGCGCGCGTTGAATTCTTGTGAAAAGCGAACGCTGGAGACGGTTGGAAAGGAAGCGATCAGCGCGGTTCAGGAGCGAGCGATGGGTTCTATTCATAGGGAAATCTGATTGTTTCAGAACCCACGCAAATTGTCATTTTCAATCCGAAACCAGGTACTGCCGTGAATTGGTTCTTTTGTTACGGCGATACAGAGAAAAGCAGTCCACGGGCAAGATCATCTCCCGCAAATTTTTGCAGGTTAGAGGTTCTTTCTGGGTCGGGCCTAGACAGACCCTATCTCTCCACACATGAAAAACGGGCGCCCTCCCTGCCGGCGAGCGCCGGCGCATAGTTGGGGCGCCCGTTGATTTACTTGTGACTCTTCACCGAGCGCTTGCTTTGCTGCAAACTCGGCGCCTGTTGAAAATACAGCAAGCCAAGCTGAGTCAGATCTGTCTCAATACCAAACGCTCGGAAGTTGTCGATCACATAAAAATCAAATGGGTCGGAATCCGCCGGGGTGTCGGCGTCCAGCCCGGTCAGCGTCCCGCCGCTGGCCGCAGCCGTACCGGTCAACGCCACGTCCGCCGTTGGAACGGCATCTGTTCCGGCATCATTGAAGTAGTCGAAATCGGTGAAGCTGCCCGTACCCACCGCTCCGCTGCTGATGTTCGCTGGCCCCACTGCGCTCCACAAGCCATTCGCACCCAGCCCAACCGCGCCGAGGGCATAACTACCCGCAAACGTCGCCCCAGAGGCTTGCCGGAATGCAGGCCCTGAGGTTGTATCGTTCGGATCCATCGTAGCCATCAGTGCGTTTCCGTTGCCGTCGATGTAGAACTGCAAAGTCGCGGTGGGAATCGAACCTTGCGGACCGTTCGAACGCGGAGCGCCTGAAATGTTAGGGTTGTTGAGGCCGCTACCTGTCAATCCGGTAACGGTGACGCGCCCAGTGGCATCGACAGCATAAGTGCCTCCCGAGACTGCGCTCAACGATGCCGTATTGGCAGTGTCGTTGAATGACGCCGTACCCGTCACGGAGTTGTTCCCATTGAAACTGAGGGATCCGGCAAAGTCCAGATCGCCGTTGACATCCCCACCCTGTGCGCCGACTACGTAGCTGGTTCCCGAAAGGCTGCTGTTGCTGAAAGTTCCCGAAACTTGCGCCAGCGCGGTCCCTCCCATGGTCCCGCTGAAGGGATCACTCGTTTCGACAAGTTCAACCACGCTCGCGTTCACGATATAACCCACCAGATCTATTTCCCCATCGGAATTTCCAGTGGGAACGAGCGTAAACACAACCCGTCCGTACGAAACGGGTGCGGTCACACTGCTCAAAGTGGGATCGAAGGTCTGATTTTGCAGGATGCCGCCGCCGTCGTTGTTGTCAAAAACACTGCTCGAAATCGCTCCCGAGGCATTTACGTTCACCACGCCGCCAATCGCGTTCGTGTCCCCATTTGAGTCGAGGCCGGAGGCGAGGAAAGCATAGCCATTCAACGGTGCAGTCTGCGCCGCCGACGTTTGCGCGGTGAGGGTTCCCGTGCCAGAAGCGAAACTATCAAACCACGTCACCAGACCGCTTGAGGTCGTGACCAGCGCAACGTTCAGTGTCTCCAGTCCGTTCACACCGAGACTGCTGTCTTGTGTGTCGAGCACGAGTTGCAGGTTGCCGTCCGTGGTCTTCGTGATCGTGCTGTCTGTCGCAATTGGGTCGTTCCCGTAGCTGAGGTTAAAGGAATCGATGAAGTCCTGCTCACCGCCCGTAATCGCGCCGCTCACAACGGTAAACGCTCCCGCCACATAAAACGAGGCTAGCGAGTTATTATCCTCGCCCGCCACCTGGAACACATAAGTCCCGTCGACGAGCGTCGTGATCGGTTGCGTGATGGTGATAGGGCTGCTCGTCACGCTTTTGGTTGGGTCAGCCGTCGATGTGGCCGTCACAGTCACGGTGCCTCCGCTTGGCACGGTTGCTGGAGCAGTGTAGGCCGTGTCAACATTCGTATTCGTGTGCGACGGATTGAAGGTCCCGCATGCCGCGACCGGAGTGCACGACCAATCCACACCCTCATTGCTGGAGTCGTTCGTGACAGTGGCAGCAATGTGCGCCGTTGCACCGACGTTCATGGAAGACGGAGGCGCAAACCCACTAGTGAATGTGACAACGATGCCAATGGTAATCGTGGCCGAGGCGAACGCACTGCTGCTGGCAACCGAGGTTGCGGTAATCGTCACAGAGCCGCCCGACGGCGCGGTCGCGGGAGCGGTATAGGTTGTAGGCGCGCCGCTCGCCGTCGACGACGGATTGAAGCTTCCGCAAACCGAGACCGGAGTGCAAGACCAGGTAACACCGAGATTCTGGCTATCGTTGGAAACGATGGCCGCGATTTGCGCCGTACCACTGGTCGCCATTGAAGTTGGCGGCGCATATTGCTGTCCGCTCGCCGGGAACGCTACCGTAATCGTCGGGGTACTGGTGATGGTAATCGCGGTTGACGCGAAAGCACTACTGCTGGCAACCGACGTTGCCGTGATGGTCACAGTATTGCCCGATGGCACCGTCGCAGGCGCCGTATAGGTTGTCGGCGCGCCGCTTGCCGTCGATGTGGCACTGAAACTTCCACAAGCCGACGCCGGGGTGCACGACCACGTCACACCAAGATTCTGGCTGTCGTTCGTAACAATTGCCGCGATCTGCGCCGTTGCGCTCACCGCCAGTGAAGTCGGCGGCACGTATTGTCCGCTCGTCGGGAATGTAACCGTGATCACCGGGGTACTGGTGATGGTAATCGTGGCGTGCGCGAACGCGCTGCTACTCGCGACCGACGTCGCCGTGATGGTCACCGTATTGCCCGATGGCACGCTCGCAGGAGCTGTATAGGTCGTAGCTGCGCCGCTCGCCGTCGTCGTGGCGTTAAAACTTCCGCACGTCGAGGCTGGGGTACAGGACCACGTCACACCGAGATTCTGGCTATCGTTCGTAACGGTCGCCGCGATCTGCGCTGTAGCACTCGTCGCCAGCGAAGTTGGCGGCGCATATTGCTGTCCGGTTCCCGGGAACGCAACCGTGATTGTGGGCGGCGGCGTAGTCGTTGAGCTTTTGCTGCCTCCGCATCCCACGAACGCAAGCATGAGTGACGCGGCCAGGATCGAAAGAGTGAAGCTCGAAAGAGTGAAGATCGAAAGAGTGAAGCTCGAAACTGTGGAGATCGAAACTGCTGAGCGGCGGAATGTCATTGCGCGCCTCCGTTGACGACGGGTTTGCTGTCGCGCGTCGTGCCTTGTTGCTTATGCGGATGGACGATGAATCCTCGCTCATTACGCACCGTGACCACTCGCCCGCCAAAGATCACCTGCCGGGCCAGCAGCACAGTCCTGCCGTGCGCGTTCTCGTTCACGCCGACGATTTGAACCGGCTCTCCCGCTTGCAGCGCTTCCTGGTTTTCTTTCGAGAAGTACCGTCCCAGATGGGCATCGACCGTGTTCCCCGAAGCCGAAATCAATAAATGAAGCCCGAGCAGTCCTCCCTCGGAATGCGCCTCGAATCGCTCGACCGTGCCCGTGACGGTCACTTCGTTAGCTGGGTCAAAAGCTGACGCCGGTCTGCCGGCGGATGAAGATTCGGATGGCGCGGCAGCCTGTGCAGCCACGGTCAACAACATCGCGGCTACAAGCCAGCCGGAAATCAGCACAGCTCTCTGGGTCCTGCTTCGAGTCATTTCGGTACTCCTCGGAAATTTGAGTTCGTTAATAGTGAAATTCTGAAGCGGATGGCTCCCGCCCCTTCGCGTTGTTTGGCGAAGGATGACATCGCCACCGTTCCGAACAGGATGCAAAACATTGCAATGGCTATTTGTGCCGAGTCTAGCACGGAAAAACATGCACGGAAGGGAGAGTCACCAATGGCGTATTACTTCGGTTACCAATCCGGGAAATGCCTTTGCTTTCACGTGGCTGCCGCTTGGTAGCGTCGATGACCACGCCGGCTTTTCTGGCGGGCGACCACACCCGCCATGTATGGCGCACACCCATCAGCCCGGGTTCCTCCGTGCCCCTCTGTGCACTCTGTGGTTCACGCTTTTAGCACGCAGCACCCGAACTCTCCCCCACCAGTTCCCTTTTTCATCCCCCAGAGAGAGAATCCCTATATGAAGATTGAAAAGATGCTCAAGAAATATCGCGTGGAGAACGGCAAACATTTCCGCCTGAAGGATTACGATCCCGCCGATACCCACGGCCTCGATTCGGAGTTCAAAAAAGAAGCCAAGGATCTGCTCGCCAACGGCGTTCAGGAACTCAGCCACCTGCAAGACGTCCTGGCCGCGCAGAACTTATGGGGTTTGCTTGTCATCTTCCAGGCCATGGACGCTGCCGGAAAAGATGGCACCATCAAGCACGTGATGTCGGGAGTGAATCCGCAAGGTGTGAACGTGACCTCCTTCAAAGTGCCCACGGCCGAGGAACTCAGCCACGGCTACCTGTGGCGCACCAGCCAGCAAGCGCCTGCCCGTGGCCGCATCGGAATCTTCAACCGCTCGTATTACGAGGAAGTGCTGGTTGTCCGCGTCCATCCCGAGGTTCTGGTCAATGAGCGACTCCCCAAAAAACTAGTAACTAAAGAAATCTGGAACGAGCGCTACGAAGACATCAGCGCCTTCGAGCGCTACCTCACCCGCAACGGAATCGCGGTCGTCAAATTCTTCCTGCATCTCTCAAAGAAAGAGCAGAAGCGCCGCTTTCTGGAGCGCCTGGAAACTCCCGACAAGAACTGGAAGTTCTCCGCCGCCGACATAAAAGAGCGCGGCTTTTGGGACGCCTATCAGGAAGCGTATGAAGATGCAATCCGCGCCACCGCGACCGAGTACGCGCCCTGGTATGTCATTCCCGCGGACAACAAATGGTTCACGCGCCTGGTTGTGTCCCAGGTGCTAGTCGATGAGCTGAAGGCGATGAATCTGGAGTATCCGAAACTGGATGCGGTAGAGAAGAAAGCCCTAACCGAAGCGCGCAAGCACCTACAGAAGGAATGACAGTCTCGATTTAGCTCGGGTTCGGGTAGTGGGCTTTGCATTAGCCCACTACCGAATTCCTCTGCGCTCCTCCGTGTACTCTGTGGTTAACGCTTTTCGTTTTCCTGACCCGCAAATTCGCCGCAAGAATGAAGCATCCCTTGGAACGCTTCTACTCAGCCCGAAACGTTTCCTTTCGCACCGTGAACTTCTCGACCAGATCCTCAAGCACCCGATACCCCGTCCCCACCGTGTCGCGGATGGGAATCATGCCATCCGCGCGCACTTCCACTTCCGGCTCAATGATGTCCTGCTTCCAATAGCGCTTCGACGCCGACACATCTCCCGGCAGCCTGAATCCTTCCAGCGTAGAAAGCGCAATGTTCTGCGCGCGCCCCACCCCCGATTCCAGCATCCCTCCGCACCACACCGGAATGTTATGGCTCTGCGCCACGTCGTGAACTTTCTTCGCCTCGCTGAAACCCCCAACCCGGCCAACCTTAATATTGACGATCCGGCACGCTCCCACTTCAATCGCAAAATTCGCGTCGCGCGCGTGGTGAATCGATTCATCCAGGCAGATCGAGGTCTCCAGCAACTTCTGCAAGCGCGCATGCAGATAGATTTCGTCGTCCCACAGCGGCTGTTCAATCATCAGCAGCTTGAACGCATCGAATTTACGCAAATGCTCGGTTTCGTCGAGCGTGTATGCGGAATTAGCATCCACGCTAAGTAGAATGTCGGCCCAGCGCGAGCGCACTTTTTCTAAGATGTTCAAATCCCATCCCGGCTTGACCTTGATCTTGATCCGCCGATACCCCGCAGCCAACTCGGTCTCAATCTTGTCCAGCAGTTGCTCCGGAGAATCCTGAATACCGATCGAAACCCCGCACGCAATCTCGCGCCGCGAACCGCCAAGCAGCTTCCACAGAGGCTGCTGCTTCAACCGAGCCTCCGCATCCCACACTGCGTTTTCCAGGCCAGCCTTCGCCATGCGATGTCCGCGCACTTTGGCAAACAGCGCCGCGCACTCGCGGCCCGAAGCGACCTCGCCTTTAAGCAGCGCAGGCGCAAGATAATGCCTGATCGTCGGCCAGGCAGTTTCAATCCACTCCGGGCTATAAAAAGGATCCTCCCCAGCAACGCACTCGCCCCACCCGCGCACCCCATCGACATCGACGCTGACCAGCAAAATCGTCCTGCTGTAAATGCGCCCAAAGCTCGTCTCAAAAAAATGCACGAGCGGCATATGCAATTCGCGCAGCGTGATGGATTCAATCTTCATGATTGGTTTTCGGGTTTCCCTTGTGCACCTCTGTGTACCCAGTGGTTTCCGCTGTTTGTCGAGTTAATACCCGAACCGCGCTCCCTAATATCTCCACGCCTCGTCCCACTCCCCAAGCAGAAATCGCCCGTTCCCCCGCTCGCCACGCTCATATCCCAGCACCGCCAGCCCCTCGCCAAACGCCTTCCCAAACAGCTCGCGATTCTTCTCCTGCACAGCCAGCGCCCGGTCGCGCGTAGCAGTCGCAGCCTTCCACTCATAGATCTCGGCGGGCACATCAATCTGCGCGCGCGCCGCAAAATCCTGCCGTCCGCCCGCCAGCACTTTTTCGACGCGACGCGACTTCATCCACCACTCCGCCACCAGCCGGTCGCTCGGAAGCCCGCCCTGCAAAGGAGACGACGTAATCCCATACTGATTGACGTTGTACCGCCGCGCAATCGCGCCCAGCTTTTCGATATTCAAATACGCGTTCTTGATCTCGAGCGGATCGAACGTCCACTCCATCAGCTCGAACCCGCGCGCCAAACCGTCTTCTCGCTGATACAGCTTCATCCGCCGCCCCAGGCCACTGTTGCGATACTCCTGCCGCACCGCCAGCATCTGCGAATGCAGATAAGAATGGCCATTGCGAATTCCCGGCAGCGCAAGCGTAAAACTCACCAACTGATCGCCGTCGAACGCCCCCACCACGTGCCCGCCAATTTTGTTGGCCAGCACAAACATTCGAACGGGAACAAGTTCCGCATCGCTAAATTTCCAGACTTCTCTTTGCAAAGCAAACGCAGCCTGCATCTCCTCCAGCGATTCGCATTTACGAATGACCAGCGCTCCGCTCGCGGTCGAAGACGTCTTTGCGGTCACGCCAGCTTTTCCTCCCGCTTCGCCTGTTGCCACAGCTCTTCCAGTTCGCTCATGCTCGCCTGCTGCGGAGTGCGTCCGCTCGCGTGCAGCTGCCCTTCCATCCATTGAAAGCGCCGCTTGAATTTACGATTAGTCTTGCGCAACGCGGATTCCGAATCCAGCGCCAGAAAGCGCGCGATATTTACCAGCACAAAGAAAAGGTCGCCGACTTCGTCTTCCAGCCGCTCCCGCGCCTCTGCCGATATCTCAGGTTTCCCCGACCCAGCCACGCCCTTCCCCGGAGAATCCTTGACAGGCACGGCTTTCAGCTCTTCGCGAAGTTCGGCGGTTTCTTCGGCCAGCTTGTCGAACAACCCTTCCATCTCCGGCCAGTCAAATCCAACCCGTGCAGCACGCTCGCTCAGTTTGTGCGCCTCAAGCAAAGCCGGAACCTTCGACGACACGCCAGCCAGCACCGAAAGCGGCGTTTCCGGTTGCTCGCCAGCCGTTGGCTCCGCAACAGCATCGACTCGCGTGGCGTCCGCGTTCGCGGCGACCGTCGCATTCCGCGCGTTTGTTTCATCCCGTTTCTTCTCCGCCGCCGCTTTCTTCTCTTCGGCTTTCAGCATTTCCCAGTTGCGCAAAACTTCCGCCGGAGTGTCGGCCTTCACATCGCCAAACACATGCGGATGCCGCCCCACCAGCTTGTCTGAAAGTCTGTCGAGCACGTCGTCGATGGCGAAATGCCCCGCCTCGCGCGCCATCTCCGAATAGAAGAGTACCTGCAGCAACAGATCGCCCAGCTCGCAAGTCAGCTCGGGCCAGTCACGATTGTCGATCGCCTCCAGCACCTCGTACGCTTCTTCCAGCGTGTAGGGTTTGATTGAATCGAAGGTCTGCTCGCGGTCCCATGGGCATCCACCCGGAGCGCGCAGCCGCTCCATGATCCGAACCGCCCGCTCAAAACGCTCTCCAGTTGTGGCCATGACTAGTCAGAGTAAATGAGCGGCATTCCATCGGCAATGGCAGCGCGTAGCAACAGCGTCAACCTGAGTTCCGAACGAAACTAGCGATCGAAATTCCAGACGATCTTGGCCATTACGTCTTGCCAATCGTCCTCGCTGATTCTGCCGATTTGCTTTTCGAGGTCAGACTTCAAGACGGGCTGTATATATCCGAACATGAACCTGCTATCGTGTGCCAGCTTGTTCTCTGTAGTTTTCCCGACAATCAAATCGGTAGCTGGGCGAGGTTCAGTTTGATGCGACAGCGGTGCAACAACGACAACTGGCGAAGAGAGTGAATCGCAGGTCTGCTGGTTGGAAAGGACGACGACGGTTCGGAATTCGTGTTTGGTGCGGTTACCGGCAAGGTCGCTGTCTGGAAGTTTTATGAGATCATCGCGGAGACGGTAAACACCGCCCGCTTCAATTCTGATTTTCCCAATCCCAATTTTCTTGAATGCATCGGAAAGAATGCTCATTCATCTTTCTTGAGCGCGGTCGCATTGGCCCGCTCACGAACTCGTGAAAGCGCTTGGAACGTGGCCAATCCCTGTTTACCAATTTCCTCCGCATCGCCGCAGTCTTTGTGAACCATGGCTGCCGACTTGGCGCGATATTTCGCTAATTGCGATTCTTCCTTGGAGGTGCTGTCGCAAGGCGAACGACGAATTGATGGGTGGGGCATGTGGCGCTGCCCTTTCATTGGATTACGCTTAGGCATACGAGTCTACCCCATCTGTCAATAGGCAATTCAATGGCCTACGCCACAATGGCCGAGCGGAACCGCACAAACCAATACCCTCAATACCTTAGACGCATCGATAAGGAGACGTATGCGTAAAGAATTGTCACTTTTCGGCAGATTTGCCGGAAATGACCGCCGAACCGTAGAAAAATGAGGAACTTCTTAATCTGCTCCGCTCGCCCCTCACCGAACCGAATCCACCAGCCGTTCCGTCTCATCCGAAATAATCGCGTCCACTCCCCACTCCGCCAACCGCCGAATCTCCGCCACGCCATTCACCGTCCACACCATGATCCTCTTTCTTGCGGCGTGCACTCCCTCGACCAGCTCCCGATCCACCAAGTCAACATGCGGAATCGCCCACTCCACCGGCAATTCCCGCCAGCGCGCGAGAGCATTCCGCCGATCGCAAAGAAATCCCAGAGGAATGCCGCCCTCCAAAGAATGACATGCAGTCAGAACTTCCGGCAGGAACGATGAAACAACATACCCACGCAAAGGCGGATACTTGCGCAGCAAAGCAATCAGCGCCGCTTCCACTCCCACAGCCTTCAGTTCGATATCGAGAAATGCCCGTCCCGCGAATCGCCGCAACACATCTTCGAGCGCAGGCAGCGCAAGGTCCTCAGCCGCCGTGCCCTCAATCTCAGCACCACCAAAAATCGCATCGTGACAAATAAGCGCCGCGCCGTCCAGAGATCGCCGGACGTCAAACTCAAACCCATCGCATCCGTGATCGAGGCAAAGTTCGAACGATTCCAGCGTATTTTCCGGAATGTGCCGCGAAGCGCGCGCCCCGCGATGCCCAAGCAGAAGCGGTCTCATGCCGTTGTCAGTCAGTTGCCAGTTCTCAGCTCTCAGCAAAAACCCATCCCGTATGCCGTGAGAACACCAGCGAAGTTTGTACTAGAAACTGAGAACTGAGAACTGGGAACTGAGAACTAATCCAGATCAAAGTCGCGTATCGGCTTCCCCGTATCGGGCGTCTCTTTGGCTTTCTTCACCGCTTCCTGGAATTTCTTTTCCAGCAGCTCCGACGCATGCTTCTGCGCTTCCACCGACTGCTGGAAAATCGAATCGCGCCGTCCATCCTGTTCCTTCATGGCGCGTGCAGCCTCTTCCATATCCTGAAACATCTTGGGTTTAACGAGAGCAACGTGCGAGATCACACCCTGGGTGGCGACGTCGATCTTCAGCACCGCGCCGCAACAGGGGCAGGTCACATCGAAATTCGAGTCGCGTTTGGCCACACGCGAATCATACCGCAATTAGCTGGCGCTCGGCGTAAACCGAATCGGCAAAATGCCAAAAACGTAGAGCATCTCCCATGCCAGCAGGACGATCGACACAACCACCACCAGCACCGCCAGCAGTTCTCCAAAGTTCAGCCCTCTTTTCTGCTCGAAGCGGCGCGCC
>JBAVYO010000196.1:0-9459 GCA_049698855.1 Terriglobales bacterium | reverse complement strand
ACTTTGAGCTGCGGTGCAGTTCCAGTGGTGCTCGGAGGAAGGAGGCCCATCCGTTCCTCCGGGCAAATCGACAGAGCGCTCTAAGACTGGCTGCGAAATTTCAGCAGCACCAGTTACGCTCCCCCTTGACTTAATCGCTTCCTGCCTAGAGCCCTCCGATCCCTAGTAAAGAGCTGACAGAACCAGTCCTCGAACGAAACAGCCCGACACGTTCACCTACTTCGTGACGTCGAGCATGATAAATACCTCCCGACTTAGGGCTCCATAGATGCCCGTGATCGCGATGTCCGACGCTCCGGTTTTGGCGGATGGACTCGCCGTCAGTGTCAGAGTGCTCGTAGAGGCTGCCGGGTTCTGACTGAACGATGCCGTAACACCCTTCGGCAATCCGGTCGCATACAAGTTGACGTTCTGATCGAACCCATTCTTGGATGCGATGGTAATCGTGGCTGTCCCGCTGCTGCCGCGTGCAATCGACAGTTTCGTCGGCGTGGCGGCAATCGTAAAGGTTCCCAACGGCGTCACCGTCAGCGTAATCGTTGTACTTGCAGTCGCCGTCCCGGAGGGAACGGTCGAGGTTCCGGTGATGGTTATAGTCGATGTTCCCGCCTTTACCTTCTGCGCAGCAGTGAAACTTACTGTGCTTGAGTTCGTTGCCGGATTCGGACTGAACGTGGCCGTTACTCCCGCTGGCAGTCCCGAGGCCGACAGCGCCACATTCCCCGAGAACCCATCCACCGGAGTAATAGTGATGCTTGTTGTGCCAGTCGCCCCTTGCGGGGCCGTGACTGCGCTGGGCGCGGCAGAAAGCGTGAACCGCTCATTCCGGATGATCGTCACCGTCACAGGCGTGGTAGCGCTTAGACTGCCGGAGGTTCCCGTGACCGTAAGCGTAACTGTTCCGGGAGTCGCGTTATCGGTTGCGTTCAGGGTCAGCGTACTAGTGGAAGTTGCCGAGCTTGGGCTAAAGGAGGCGGTCACGCCGTTAGGCAGGCCTGAAACCGACAGCTTTACGCTGCCGCTAAAGTGCCCTTGCGGAATGATCGTGATGGTGCTGGTAACGCTATAGTCCTGTATGAGATTTAGGTTGTAAGGGCTGGCTGCCAGCGTGAAGTTCGGACTTGATACCGGCCACTTGTTGACCAGATTGGCGGCATTTACCGAACCAATCCCGGTTGCGAAATCCCAACCGACCGTGGCCGGGTAGGCGTCCTCAAAGGTGTTGTTCGTTGGGTCGGTAGTGAGTGAGCCCACGGTCGGGTCGGTTGGAGAGGACTCCGATGCATTTGGCCAGTAGCAGTCGAAGGTCTGGCAATCGACATCGTTATCGCCGAGCGTTACGTCGTAGAAGGTGCAGGAATTCGCGACCTGGTTCCCGATCGTCGAATTGCAGGAACTGCTGCCGCTGGTTCCGAACTCTTTGGCCGCCAAGCTGTAATAGACGGGATTGGGATTGCCCTGACGATCTCCCGTCTTTTGATTTACCAGTGCCTGAATGCCAGCCATAATCGGCGAAGCAAAGGAGGTGCCGCCGCCGCCCGCCCAGGTATCGGGTGTGCTGGCACAGTTGTAACCCCAGGAAGGATCACTAAGGCAAACTGGATAGTAGTGTCCCCACAATCCATTGGCTGCAAATAAAGAGACATCGGGAATGTCGCGGACTCCATCGTTCGGTACTCCCACCAGCGATTGCCAAGAGGGCTTGGGATATCCAGCGCACTTGCCACCCACAACTCCCGGTTGCGCCGGTTGTCCCGAGGCACACGCACTTGGCCCGCCACTGCCGGCGGTAATATCCCAGAAATTCTCTCCCGTCGCGCTGTAGCAGAATCCCTTGTCCCCATAAGTTAGACTGTAGCCATAAAAGCTAGCGAGCAGGCTGCTTGCGCAGGAATCGTTCCATGGAATTTCGGGGATGTACGATAGGGCCGAACCGTACGCACTGTTATTTGTACTGCTCCAATACGTGCTGTTCGTGCCTGCATAGGTGTCGCCGAAATCGGTGCCACCGACGGAGACGTTGTAAGGCGTTGAAGCGAATCCGCTGACCCCAACTCCAAACACCGACCAATAATAGTCCCCGGTACAACCCGCAGCACCGTCATCTCCCGAGGAAACGAAAACCGAAACACCTTCCGTGACCGCCTGCTGATAGGCCGCGTTGAACGCGGCATTTTGTCCTGCCCCTGCCAGTGCTTCGCAGCTGCCGTAGCTGATGCTTACGAGTGCCGGCGGTACACTGCTGCTGTTCAAAACATTTTGCAGGGCAATCAATCCACCCCAAGTGGATGTGCTTGCACACGATGCCAGTTCAATCGCCGCACTAGGGGCGGATGCGCTGGCATATTCAACGTCCAAGGTGGCTTCGAAATCGTCGCCGTTGGAGTTTACTTTCGGGTCAATGCAATTATTGGGACCGCTCGCAGGAGCGGGATGAACCTGCTGGAGCGACCCCGAAGTATAGGAAGACAGACCAAACACCGAACGGAACGTGGTCCAGTCGGAAGTGCTGTAGATATCCGAGTCTTCGATCAGCACGATGGTTTGCCCTTTTCCCGTTATGCCCGCCTTGAACAGCGGATTCATGTTGTAGATGGTAGCCAGATCGGAGGGAACAACAGCGTATACCTCGCCATTTGACCCAGTGTAAGTGTAGTCGGCTTTCGACTTGTACATTGGACGAGGCCGGAAGTCGTTCAGCGATACGATCCCCGCAATCGCTGGCGCCAAGGCCGCCGGAATCTGCGGATCGCTAACGTTGGCAATGTGCTTCTCGCCTTCCACGTCCAACCGATGAATCTGGGTGTGGAACGCTTGTTGCACCTGAACCGCCGTGCCGGAGAAGTCGATGAGCATTCCATTGTCATACACAACGTTGACCGTGAACCCATGCGATTCTAGCCATCTGGTAATGTTCTGCAAATCCGGTTGCGCCCGGCCGAAGCTCTTGCCGAATTGCCGGGCGGTCAGCCAATGATGGAAACGTGGCGAAGATGGATTGTGCAGATCCTGGATGAAGTTCTCCAACTCACGTTCTTGCTCCGGCGACCGTTTCAACTGGAGCAACATGTGCTCCATCGGAAAGTAATCCGGCACAGGTCCGCGATCATATCGCGCATTAATCTCGGGCCGGGTGTTGCCAGCCAGCGCCACCAGCTTACTTTCGTCTAGGCTTTGCGTGATCACCGAAGATCCCGCTTGTGCCTGAGGCACAATGATGAACGCCAAAGAAGCCATAATGGCTATGAGACTCAAGGTTAAGAACACTTTGCTACGGCTCATGGATAAACTTCCTTTCGAGATAGCGCTTACGCCTCGGCTCTCACAAATGCGTCGAGATTCATCTAGAGAGCGATTCCAAGATCAGGGGGAACATGCATGCAACTTTCATTTTCAGACTTTGTAGCTACGACGCCAGCCTGCTCCGATTCACGATACGTTGGACAACATGGGCCCTAGACCACCCGGCCTCGGGCTTTAGTTAACTGTTTCCGCGACTGCAATGGAGACGCTACCCTCGTTATCTGCGTCGCCTGCATAGGTTGCGACCAGTGTTCGCGATCCTGATGAGCTAAACACTAGTTCGCATTTGCCACTGCCGTTTAGCGCCAGCGTTCCGGTGCAGCTTTCGCCAGTACTGGCATTGACGGTTATGCTGCCGGTCGGCAAGGTCTTCCTCGTGGCACCAGCATTGACGGCTACATCGAAGCGCAGAGTCACCGTTTGCCCTACCTTTGCCGGATTTGGGACATTCTTAGTGATGGTTGTTGTCGTTACGTTTTCTACCTGGATAGGGACCCCGGCCGAAGTGCTCGCTTGATTTTCCGTGTCACCCGCGTAACTCGCAGTCACCGTCTTCGTTCCCGCTGCCGCGAACTCCAGGACGCAGTGGCCAGTCCCGTTTGGTTGAACCGGCGCCACACACTCTTCGCCGGTGCTGGCCTGGATGGTCACAATGCCTGTGGGATTGAGGCCTACGACGCTAAAGCTGACGGCTACCGGCTGACCTACCGCAGCAGGATTGGGACTGATCTTCGTAATGGTGCTGGTGGTTGCAACCGGATCGGGCGTCAGCTCATAGAGAACCCCATAACCGCCGATTCCCCAGCCGTTCCCCCCGCCATCCGTGGTGCCATAGATGTTTCCCGCATCGTCTAACACGAGCGGTCCCGCCGCGAAGTCG
Source organism: Terriglobales bacterium (assembly GCA_049698855.1). Lineage (GTDB taxonomy): Bacteria > Acidobacteriota > Terriglobia > Terriglobales > Acidobacteriaceae > Acidiflorens. The sequence continues at coordinate 5,276 of JBAVYO010000196.1, read as the reverse complement.
CCATCGGTGCCGCCGGTAAAGGTGTGCAACACGCTCTCAGTCCAAGCTGCGGTTGAACTCTCTGAAGAAGGCGGTGTCAGCTTAAAAACCACACCGCAGCCATAGCCAATTCCAGTGCCGCAGTAGTCGGGATTGCCACCTCCACCCTCATACGTGGTGCCGTACAGATTCCCATTTTTATCGAACACTACACCTGACGCGGGCAATGCGCCATCAGCGCCTCCCTGGAACACATACAGCCAGGAGATCTTTCCCGATTTCGTGATCTTGTAGACGCCGCCGCAACACTCGCCGCTGGCTTGAAGCCCTTCCCCAGCCGTTCCGTAAATATTGCCTGCAGCATCGAATGTCAGATTGCCCATCGGCCATCCGCCATCGTTCGGCCCACCCTGGAACGCATGAATGACGCTGTAGACCCAACCTTTGGCCGTATGATGTAACTTAAAGAGTACGCCCTGATTTGAGAGTGTTTGGCCTCCTGCGGTGCCATATAAATCGCCAGCGCTATCCATAATCAAAGCATCTGGTCCTGCAGCAGTCACGCCACCTCCGCCAAAAGCAAGGAGCGTGTTTTCCAGCCATTGGCTGTCCGCCAATGCCAACTCGTCGATTGTGCCGACGTCGTATGCCCCGTGGTTCAGCGTTGTGCTATACACGTTTCCCGCGGAATCCACCACTACCGGAGAGGACGGGACCGCGCCATCGTACACACCCGTGAAACCGTAAGCGTTGCTCTCGATCCAGTTGCCATCCGAGCCCTTGCTGATCTCGAATACCCCACCGTGAAAAAAGTCGCACGTGCCATACAAATTCCCGAGGCTGTCTATGGATAAGAAGGAAATGTAGTAGTCGCACGGCCCGTACTGGCTCGAGTAAATTGCGTTATACGTCCCGCCGCTGCTACTGGGTGTGAACTCGAACACGCTGCCGAGACCGATTTGTCCGCCGTTGCTGGTCGCGCCATAGAAATTCCCGTCGTTATCCTTAATGAGACCGCCGCTTGGGTACACCCCATCCAGCTGAGCAGAACCAAACTGGTGTAGTACGGTCTGAGTGTAAGTCTGCGTGACTGCGGGCTTCGCCTGCTTGAGGGATCGTCGCCCTTGCGCATTCGCGTACCCCAAAGCACAGCCAATGCACAATAAAAGAACAATAATCTGGGGGAACCTGTTAAGGCTGCGACATGAAATCCAATTCATACTTACTTCTCCTGACTTTCATCGTTTGCGACCAAGAATGCTGATGCCCGGTTTGTTATCGTGCACTGCCGCCAAGCAGCAGCGGCAATGCACGATACTCGATTGACGTTACTCGCCAGACTTCATTATTTCGGCGAGATTTCAAACACTCCACCGGGGCCACCTCCGGCAGCTGCGTCTTCATATCCCATTCCATAGAAGTTGCCGCTCTTGTCCACAATCAGCTGGTTAAAGCCAACCAAGCACACATCAGTCTGGCCGCCGAATTGCCAAAGGTTGGTTTCGTGCCAGCCGGTTTTGGCCGAGTAGGTCAGCTCAAATGCCGTACCGCATGTCAAGCCCTGCCAACCACCAGTCGTGCCGACCCAGCCATTCTTGTATGGTACGACGCCCCAGCTTGGATGTGTGCCGTCATTGGGGTTGGTGCCGAAGCTGTAAAGCACTTGCTCGGTATAGGTATTCGTGGTCGGTGAATATACCAGTTCCCATACTGCGCCATTGCCGAAGGCACCGCCGCCATTTCCGGTTCCATAGAGGTTGCCTTTGGAGTCCATCACCGGGGTGCCGTGCATTGGGTTGCCGCTATCGGCACATTTGGCTTGCGAGCAGAAGTTATAGAGCACATCTTCAGTCCATCCGCTGGCGCCAGGCTGGAGTTCATAAACCACGCCCCCACCACTGCCACCCTCTCCTCCAGATTGCGTGCTGCCGTAAAGGTTGCCTTTCTTTAAAAGCAATCCACTTGCCGGAGTAAAACCGCCAACATTGGCCCCACTTGTGGAGCTCTCATTGCCAGCAAATTCGAGAAGGACTGTTTCCTTCCAGCCGCCCTTATTCGTCTTTGTTGGCTTCGTGTAAGCCAACTTATAAACGCTCCCAGCGCCTATCGGGGTCCCGTTATATTCACACTGGTCCCCCATATCCAACAAGACTCCCGTCCCGCCGCAGACCGTGGTGCCATACAGAAGAGTCGCCGCACTATTTCCCAGAGTGACACCTGTAGTTGGCCAAAATCCATCTGCGCTGCCACCGGTGAAGCTGTAGATCAATGTTGGCGTCCAGTAGCCGGTGCCTGTCTTGGGCGGCGAAAGCTCATAGACTGTGCCACAGCCAAAGTTACCGCTCGGGCTCACACAAACACTAGGATCGCCTCCTTGTACGGTCGTGCCATAAAGATTGCCTTTACTGTCAAAGGCAAGAGTGCCGCACGGATTGTAGCCGCTATATCCCGTGCCCAGGCGGTTGAACACAAACAAAATCGTCTCCGTCCAACCGCCTCCGGTGACTGGTGAGAGCTTGAATACCACGCCATCTGGGTTCAATGCGTCCGTTCCGCCGTCCGCAGGTGTAGTGCCGTAAATGTTGCCTGTCTTGTCCATGATCATGCCATTGCAACTTGGGTATTCACCATCGGGGTTGCTCTGACTTGATTGAAACGGATAGATCACCGATTCCGTATAGGTTACTTTTGTGGCCGCGAAAGCGCCGATGGCCAACAATAGAACCGCCGCCATCACCGCTCCCTTGATCATGCCCGCCGCGAGCGTGGACTTCGTGAATTGCATAAGGTCTCTCCTTGAGGTCTTGCTTAACAGCAGCCCAGGTTGCCCTGGGCCGCTGTCGGGTTAGTGTGTCTTGTTCGTGCATTGTCTCTGCGTTAACTTGCAGCAACAGTGCTATCTCACCCTTACCGCGTGAGTAGTGGAGCTGGCCGCATCGTTGCTGTCTCCGCTATATGTCGCAGTTAGCGTGTAGCTCCCAGCCGCCGAGAAGGTCAACGAACAAGAGCCCGTCCCATTCGTGAGCGTCCCACTGCATGTCGGTCCCCCCGTACCGCTGGTGACTGTCACGCTGCCCGTGGGCTGCCCCTGGCTCGCCGCCACGCTGAAGTCCAGCGTGATCGGCGTGCTTGTCGGTACTGGCGAAGGCGTAATGCTTGTGATCTTCGTCGTGGTGTGCAGCGGATTGACGGTGACTGTCCTCGTAAGCGTAACCGACTCATCGTTGCTGTCGCCGCTGTAGGTTATGGCCAGGGTGTAAGTCCCGCCGGTTGAGAACGTCAACGTGCAGGTTCCTGTCCCGCCCGTTAGCGTAGCGTCACATGTCGGTCCACTGGTGCCGCTGGTGACTGCCACACTGCCGGTCGGCTGGCCGTATTTGGCTGTTACGGTGGAGTCCAACGCAAGAATCAGACCATCCTTTGTTTCGGTAGTCTTCATCAGGGGTTTGATCGGATTCACTACGAGGCTCGCCGAGTCGGTCGCAGAAGTGTACGACGCGCTCGCCGGAGTGAAGGTTACGTTGAGTGTCTCGGTTCCAGCCGCCGTCAGCACCGTACCCGCGGCTGGTGTATACACGAACGTGCCTGCCAGCCTCTTCCCGTTGTAGCTGGCCGTCGCGTTCAGTTGCATGCGTCCGAGTTCGCTGCCGTACGTGGCCGCCGCCGGGTTCCACGTGATGATGGGCGTTGGCTTGGCTTCATTTACGATCTGATTCAGCGTGCCCGTGCTGGGCTGGTCGCCGCTATCCCCCGAGTAGCTCGCCGTGACCAAATCTGTCCCCACCGGCAGAACTGAGGTGGTGCAGGTCGTTGTGCCGGAAGTGCTGAACGTCACAGGGGTTGTGCCGCAGCCTGTGTTTGCGCTCCAGGCCACAGAGCCCGTAATATCTTGCGGTTTAACCTGAAGATTCCGGCCTGCCTGGCGCTTTGCATTGTGCTTTACGCCCTGGCTCACCGTATTGATCGTCGCCGTAAACGTCACCGACTGTCCGTACGTCGAGGGGCTTCCCGAAGAAGCAACTGTGGTTGTCGTTGAGAGAACTACCGGCGTCAGTGACCAGACTGCGCCGTTCGGCAGAATACCGCTCCCCTTAAGAGCACCCGTGTTGGAGGTTCCATACAGGTTACCTTTCGAATCGCGCAGCACAGTGCAGTACGGCTGAGCGCCGTCCGTGCCTGCGGTGAAATCCCAGATGGGAATCATTGTGCCATTTGGACTTAGCTCATATACCGAGCCAGCTCCCCGAGCGTTTCCGCAGCCCTCTGTCGTACCGTACATATTCCCTTGCGGGTCCAATGACACGCCCTGATAGGGGTTGCAGCCGTCCGTGCCTCCTGTGAAGCTGTAAAGTATGGTCTCGGTCCAGGTGCTACCGGAGCCTGGGCTAAGCTCGAAGACCGTACCGTTGTTCGTGGAACCGCCATATTCAGTAGTTCCGTAAAGATTGCCTTCTTTGAACACGAGATCTGAAGCAGGTGTCAGTCCATCCGTAGGAGAACTGCCAAATGTGTATAGAATGGTCTCCGTCCATGGACCGTTTGAAGTGGGGCTTAGCTCGTATGCTATCCCCACTGGAACTCCGGGGGGATTTTTCCCACCGCCAACAGTGACGCCGTAAAGATTGCCGTTGTTATCCAATGTGACGCCGGAGTAAGGGTTGCACCCGTCGCCACTCGTGCCCGACGTTATCCCCGTAAAGGTGTGCAGCGTAGTCTCCGTCCATGTCCCGTCAGAGTTCGGGCTCAACTCAAATACTGATCCGCCGCCACTACCACCACAATACGAAGCGTACGGAGGGTTCGTAGCTATTGATGTTGTGCTATAGAGATTTCCAGCCGAGTCCATAACTAGAGCGGCATAGGAAATTGCGCCATCCGCCCCGCCCGTGAAGCTATACAGCACGGTTTCGCACCAGCCATTGCCTTGGTTGCTATTGGCTGGGCAGCCACCACTCGGCTGGGGAATAAGCTCAAAAACTACTCCGTTGCCATATGTGCCGCCCAAATATGTTGTGCCGTAAAGGTTCCCAGCGGAATCCATCAGCAAAGTCGAGAACGGAACTCCCCCGTCCGGACACGGCCAGTTATTACCGGCGTTGCAGAAGTCGTATAACGTCGTCTCATTGCCGCTCGGACTTAATTCGAAGACAACGCCGACTCCGCCAGATCCGTCACTGTTGTCGGTAGTGCCATAGAGGTTCCCAGCGGAATCCTGAATTAATCCGCCACTGGGACTTGCGCCATCCGCATTGCCGTGGAAATCGTACAGCGGGGTCATTGTGTAACTTGTTTGTGCC
>JBAVYO010000195.1:0-6705 GCA_049698855.1 Terriglobales bacterium | reverse complement strand
GCCCGCTGCATTCTCAATCACTTTCACGCGTTGGAACTCTTTCTGACTCATCGTCACCATCCTGAGAGGGTGACAAAGTCTCGTTGCCGTTAAGGGGTGACATTATCTTGGAGCATCTACATTCGGCCAACCACCATTGCCATTCCCGTTTCCCACCGCATACAATCTAGGTTTTCCACAACGAGGGGCCCCTTGAAGCGCGTGAAAGCTATTTATCCCGGTTCGTTCGATCCGCCCACCAACGGCCATCTTGATCTGATTCAGCGCGGCAGCAAGATTTTCGACGAACTGGTCGTCGCCGTGCTCGGCAATCCCGAAAAGCAGCCGCTCTTCAGCGTGGCCGACCGCCGCAAGATGCTGGAGGCGATGACCGAAGAGTTCGACAACGTCAGCATCGACACGTTTGACGGCTTGATGGTCGATTACGCGGTGCGCATCGGCGCAACCGCCGTCCTGCGCGGGATTCGCGCCATCAGCGATTACGAATATGAACTCCAGATGGCGATGATGAACCGCAAGCTGCAACCGGGCATCGAGACGATGTTCATGATGCCAGCGGACAAATATTCCTACCTCAGTTCGCGCCTTGTGCGCGAGATTGGGCAACTGGGTGGAACGATTGACTGCCTGGTGCCTCCGTTGGTGGCGCAAAAGCTGCGCGAAAAAATGGACGTGGCACATAAGTTCGCGCATGATAACGACTCAAGCAGCCAGGAAAGAAGCACGCCAGCGCACACAGCCAAGCCCAGAAAAAGGAAATCATGAGCACAGCGACGAATGCCGTGACCCACCCCATCCGGTTGACGGAGCGCATCAATCGCATTGAGCCTTCGGCCACCATGGCCGTTGTTGCCGAAGCCGACAAACTGCGCCAGCAGGGCATCGACGTCGTCGACTTCGGCGCGGGCGAGCCGCACTTTGCCACGCCGCAGCATGTGAAAGAAGCAGCCATCGCGGCCATTCAGTCGAACTTCTCCAAGTACACCGCCGTCGGCGGCACCATCGAACTCAAGGATGCCATCGTCCACCGCCACGCCGTCGATTTCGACTCCGACTACCGCCGCGAGGAAGCCTGCGCCTCCGTCGGCGGCAAGCACGCGTTGTTCAACGCCATCTCGGTTCTCGTCGATCACGGCGACGAGGTCATCCTCCCCGTTCCCTACTGGGTCTCGTTCAAGGACATGGTGCGCTATACCGGCGGCACCTGCGTGCTGCTCCAGAGCGACGAGTCGCAGGGATTCCGCGTCACCGCCGACATGGTTGCTCGCCTGGTCACGCCCAAAACCAAGCTCATCATTCTGAACTCTCCGTCGAATCCCTCGGGAGCGGTCATGAGCGCTGCCGACATGACCGAGGTCATCCGATTGGCCCACGAGCGCGGCATCTGGGTGATTTCCGACGAGTGCTACGTCTATCTGAACTACAGCGGGCAGCGTTTTTCTGTCGGTTCGCTGCGCGAATTCCGCGATCGCTTCCTCGTCGTCGGTTCGCTCTCGAAGACTTATGCCATGACGGGCTGGCGCCTTGGCTACACGCTCGGACCGTCCCCGCTCATCGCCGCCGTGCAGAAGTTGCAGAGCCAGTCCACGTCGAATCCCACTTCGATTGTGCAGAAGGCTGCGGTCGCGGCGCTCAAGGGCTCGCAGCAATGCGTGGAAGACATGCGCCAGGAATACATCAAGCTGCGCGACCACGTCGTCAAGGGATTGCGCTCGATCCCCGGCGTGCAATGCACCATGCCCGAAGGCGCTTTTTATGCGTATCCCAACGTGTCGGCGTTTTTTGGCCGCAGTGGGATGAACTCGGCCTCCGACATCGCCGGCAAACTCCTGCGCGAGGCGCACGTTGCCACAGTTCCCGGAGAAGGCTTCGGCACCAAGGAACACATTCGCATCTCCTATGCAACGTCAAAGGCCGAGTTAGATCGCGGGTTGGAGCGCATGAGGAAGTTCTTGGGAGGGCTGTAGATTCGTGTGGCGCGGGCGCCCCCGCCCGCGTCTGCCTCAAGTGCACAGAGAGGTCTATGTATTCCCCACGGACCTCCGACACTCAAGCCGGCTCGTAAATGCAGACAGCGAGAGTGATCTAGACAATCATCTTTGGCTGATCTACCCTCTGTGCATGTCGATGGCTACTCTTTGTCGCGTTCATTCGATTCTCATCATCCTGGCTGTCTCAATCACATCAAACGCACGAACTCTTGAACCGACCAATCATCCGGTAGATGAGATCGCCGGCAACTCTCTGCGCGTAACCACATCCGCTGGAGTGGGGGTTTTGCCCGTGTACGTATCGAAGGATGTGAGCAAAGTACAGCCTGAGGTTACTCGTGCGATTGTGATCTTTCATGGCGTAAAACGCAATGCCGTCGGCTATTTCCGATCGGCAAACGAGGCAGCGGACTTTGCCGGTAAGTCAGGAAAGGGAACACTCGTAATCGCGCCTCAATTCCTCATCGAGGAGGATGCCGCCGCCTTTAACCTGAATTCAACAATCCTGCGCTGGCATCATTCCGCGTGGGAAGGTGGCGGCGATGCTTCCGGCCCAGCCCCGATCAGTTCCTTTGATGCCATCGACGCAATCCTCGCCGAACTTGCAGACCGCTCCCGTTTTCCAGGCCTTCAGCAGGTTGTGCTCGCCGGACATTCTGCTGGCGGACAAGTTGTTCAACGCTACGCGGTCATGGGGCGAGGCGAGGCTGCGCTGGTTAAACTCGGAATCCATGTTCGCTACGTCGTCGCGAATCCCTCGTCTTATGTTTACTTCTCGCAAGATCGTCCTGTAACCACGAGCACGTTCGCTCGATACGAAGGGTCTTGTAAGACTTTTAACCGCTGGAAGTACGGAACTGAGGACCCTCCACCTTACATCGGCCAAAGATCGTTTGCCGAGATGGAGGATGACTATATCCGTCGAGACATTATTTACCTGTTAGGCACGTCGGATACGGACCCCCGCCACCCCGAGCTCGATATTTCCTGTGAAGGAGAAGCCCAAGGTCCCCACCGCTTTGCACGCGGAATGGCATATTTTTCGTACCTAAAGGCGCGCCATCCTGACAATTTCGCACAGCGCCTGTGGGAAGTCCCACACGTAGGTCACGATGAACGTGAAATGTTCCATTCCAAGTGCGGGATGCAGGCTCTATTCGATATTCCCGGATGCGCCTCGGCAAAAGGACGATAAGGCTACCGGGTTGGCCGGCACTCATATTGACGATGCAAGGTAACTTCGTGTTGATTAAGCTAATTACGGCCGCTTGCTCATGACCCAACTCTACCCACTCCTGATGTCGCCCGCTTTCGACCCGCGCCCCTGGGGCACACTCGATCTTGCGCCCATCTATCCCAATCAGAAGTTCACCGAGAAGATTGGCGAAGCCTGGCTCACCGGCGACAACTGCGTAGTTACGAATGGCCCCCTCGCCCGCCGCACGCTCGCGGACTTAAGCAAGGAGTTCGGCCCCGCGCTCGTCGGCACAGCCGCGCGCAATCCGCAGCGCTTTCCTTTACTGCTGAAATTCCTGTTCCCCGCCGAGAAGCTCTCCGTTCAAGTCCATCCCGACGACGCGACCGCACAGAGCTTCGGCGAGCCCTGGGGCAAGACTGAATGCTGGTATGTCGCGCACGCGCGACCCGGATCGCAGATTGCACTCGGCCTAAAACCCGGAGTTACCGTCGCTCAGTTCGCGCAAAGCATCGAGGAAAAACGCGCCGAAGACCTGCTTCGCTGGATCGATGTCTACCAGGGAGAAATGATTTACGTTGCCGCCGGCACTGTGCACACGCTCGGCCCCGGCTCTGTGATTGTCGAAACGCAGCAGCAGTCCGACACAACCTATCGCCTCTACGACTACGGGCGTCCGCGGCCTCTTCACCTTGAACGCGGATTGGCCTCAATCAAAGAGCGAGTCGCATCCGGTAAAGTAATCCGGCCCGCGCCAGCCAGCATCGATGGCGGCAAGAACCGTTTTTCTTCGATGATCGCCGCACCCTATTTCACAGTAGATATGTTCGAGCTCAAGGACGCGCACGAGTTTTCCACGCGCGACGACTCAACTAGGAGAGACGTGTCGGGCAAAAGCGATAGCTCACGCAAAAGCAACGAGTCGGGCGCAAGCGCCGGTTCGGAAACGAGCGGCGACTCCGGCAAAACTTCCGTCCAGATCTTGGTTGCCGTCGAAGGCTGCGGCATCGTGGAGACCCCAGGCCTGGCGCCCGTAACGCTCGCCAAGGGAGACGCCGTCGTCATTCCAGCCGCCTGCGGCAACTTCACAGTCCGCCCACAATGGTCAGTCGAATTCCTAAAAGCCTGCGTCCCCGGCGGAGTCGTGGCCGAACCCGCCACGCGCCTGTAAGCGTCCATTTGCTGAGAACCACCCTTTCATCACAATTTGCTCGTGTCCCACATCACAGACTTCCCGTCCCATCCACGCGAAAATGGTTTGTTGATGGCGCAAGGTTGAAGTGTGTCCGGCGCGCGGCATGATCCTCGGAAGAAAACAGGTAGCTGCCTCTTGACTTATTCATCGCCACGCAGGGCCCTAAGAACGATGATCCAGACGCGCGAAGACACAGAAATGGACATAAGTCCTTACTTGTTAAGACTTTGCATCTAAGTACCATCGACTCAAGACTTTGAAAAAATTGCCTCCCAAAGTCTTGATTCCAATAGACCGGGGGAGGGGGGTACCCTCAAATAGTCCGACAACATTGGAAAAAACACCTTTCCCAGCCCATATTCAACTGCTGCCACAACGAAATTTATTTCAAAGGGGTCTTCCCAATCTGGAACTCCTGGGCGTTTCTCCAAAAAAGCCGAAATGGCGAGCAGCTCGGCTGATTACCAGCCTGATATCATTCCGACGATTATGGATACTTTCGATTCGGCGGCGGGAGAATACCTGCGCCTCTCCGAGCGTTATCGGCAGATGAGCGACGAGGAACTGCTGCTCCTCGTTCCACAAAGTTCCGAGTTAACGCCTTCTGCACAACAGGGGCTTGCCAGCGAGGTTCGCTCACGCGGGCTTAAACCAGATGCAGAGGATGCGAAGCCATCGGTGCCATCGCCGTTCAAGCGGCCAGCTTTTGTTGCTCGCGAGCCTACAGAACTCAACGGTTCGAACGATTCCGATTCCGCGGAACCCGAATCTTCGGAGGACGAGTATGACGAAGACCGCAAACTGGTCGAACTGCGCACCGTATGGAGCGCGCGCGACGCACTCAAAGTGCAGGAGATCCTCGACGCGGCTGGGATTCCTTTCTTCATTGGACCGGAGAAAGCTACGAGCGTGGATAAAGTGACCTCGAATTTCGCCAACGGGGTCAGCGTGCAGATCATGCAAGTCGGTTTGCCGTGGGCCGGTCAGGCAATGCAGCACTACGAGCCTGAGGATGATCCGACTCCACAGAAAGATGAGGAAGTCGGCGAACTCGTGGTCCGCTGTCCTAAATGCCAGTCGGAGGAAGTGGTGTTTGAAGGCGGAACCTCTACGCTGATCGTTGCAAAGGACGACCCTTCGCAAAAATACAGATGGAGCTGCGATTCATGCGGCTATCAGTGGGAAGACGACGGCGTCGCGCAAGAGGAGTGACAACGAGAGTCCACGCGAGCGGGACCGTGGAATTTTACCTTTCGAAAGGCGCGAAGGTGGGGCCAGACTGGTGATTCACAAAACGACAACGCGGTCCGCAGCCGCGCTTGCCAGCACGCAGAGATCTCTGAACACGCGGGCATTATAGGGGTTCTTTTGACCGGCTGCTCGTAGCGTGCCTTGAAAGTTTGCCCGGAGAATTCGATAGATCTGCATCATTTCGTCCACCGTTGGCTGGTGGCGATTCCTCACAAACGCGCTGCACAGTTCTCGAAAAACGCCGCGGACCGTGCCGTTATGAACGTAGACGTCCGTGCCATCGATATCGCTGAGCGACTTTTTGATGCGGTGGGCCTGCGATTCGCAGACAATCCATGCATGCCCGGGCTTGTCGATACCGATCGTCAGGCCGAGTTCGAAGGGCATGTTGAATCGAGGCGTGCGCGGACGATTTCGGTCCAGTTGCACCCTCGACAAATCGTGAATTGAGTATTGCGAGGACGCAATCAGGGAGCGAATTCGCTCCAGCCGTCGCTTGCTAAAGGGAATTTCGAGCGTGGCGCGAGGCTGGAATCCGAAGGCGCTGAGGCCGGCTATATAGGCCAGCAAGAGATTTTCAAAGCGGCTGTCGTATGGGATATTTAAGAAAACCGATTCCGGACTAGCGCCTCGCTTTGGCTGTCTTCGGGCGGTTCTTGAGAGATGTAGAGCCATTTGGCCTTGAGGTGTGCGTCGCCCTTCTGCTGGACACTTTGCACTTGATGGAAACCTGTGCCTTAGGACGCCCCTTGTCCGCTTGCGTGGCGCGATGGGTGCTAGTCGGACGATTCAGCGACTGTTCCACGATTTCAATTAACTGATTGGTGCGGCGCTTGGATACGCCCAGCACATGGGCCGTATCGCGGACAGTAGCAAATCGGCTGGTGACCTTGATGGGCACAGACTTATTGTATCAAGTGGGATGGGGTGGTGGAATCCCATGGTTGCCGAATGTAGATGCTCCAAGATAATGTCACCCCTTAACGGCAACGAGACTTTGTCACCCTCTCAGGATGGTGACGATGAGTCAGAAAGAGTTCCAACGCGTGAAAGTGATTGAGAATGCAGCGGGC
>JBAVYO010000194.1:0-2196 GCA_049698855.1 Terriglobales bacterium | reverse complement strand
CACCCATTGGCCCTCGGATTTGTCGATCCATACACGGCCTTTGAACTTGCTGAGCAGCTTGGTGGCTCGCTCTTTTGGCTGGTAGCCGGGGCGAGGTTCAGCCTCAATTTCCCAGGTGTCGCGTCCGTCCAGCAGTTCCGATCCAACCAGGCGGAAGTTGAATGCGTCGGCAATCTCCAGCACAAACTTGCGATCTTCGTCGTGCTCCTTTTCTTCTTTTTCGAGCCGCTTGCGGCGGTCGCTTTCAGACTCGTTCTTGCGTTTATCGATGACCTTCTGAATCTTCTCCTCTTCCTTCTTCGCATCGTCGGCCGAGAGCGGCTTGTCGTCCTTGGCAATGAGCCGTTCGATGGGCTCGCCGTAAACTTCCAGAACTTCGAGCGTCCGGGTCTCGACCTTCTTCACGTTGCCGCGACCGTCGAGCATGTGTTGTTCTTCCCGCTCGATGTAGGTGTAATCGCGAAGGCGCTTTTCATTCTCGAATTCTTTTTCCTGGGCGTAACGCAGCAATTCGCGTATCTGTTCCTGCGGAACCGCTCCGGAAGCATCCGGCACTAATCGGATTGGCGGCGAGGAAGCGGGCGGATTGGTTGTGGGCGTTGCTGTTGTTGAAGCTGCACCCGCTGGCGGAGTCGGGCTCGAAGCAGGAGCCACAGACGCAGCAGCCGGGCCAGAAGCGCTCGCAGGCTCCTGGGCGAACGCACGACTACCGACGAACGCTAGACCGAGAATCAAACCGAGATCGAGGATCAAGTAAAGACAAAAGCGCATGTTGTGGATACGTAAGGGCAACCGTCCGAGTTCAGTCTCGCATCTCCGGCGGCTACTGAGAACTGAGAACTGAGAACTGAGAACTGATAGCTGATAGCTGAGTGCCTACTTCTCCGCCCGTTCCAGGCAGCCTGCGCGGAATGAGCGTCCATCAAGCCGATGCAGCCGCTTTGCCTGCGCCGACGAAATTAGCGGCGTGTGTGAAATTGTCAGCAGATATTCGGCGACGAACCAGACGGGCTTCTCGGAAGTCATCCAGTTGAGGTGATCGAAGCGCTTCATGTGTACGGGGCGCGAAAACGTGCGCAACGAGCGCTCGCCGCGCAGATTGAAGTACACGTCGAAATAACTCAAAGCCAGTTCGCGCAGCGACCGGTAGACCGGCTCGCGATAGCGGCATCCCGTGTAATTCGATTTCGCGACCGCGCCCCAATGACCATCGACTTTATAGACGGCAATCACGTGGTCGGTATCGTGCTCGGCCTCGAGATCGACAATCAGCGGAGGATACCCATTCGCCCGCAAAGCCGCCGCCGCAAACAGCGCGCCCTCGTAGCAATGCGAAGTGTTCTCCCGCAACACGCGCCGCGGAGACCAGGCGGAGTCTTCCAGGTGATAGGGCATGGCATCAAGGGCGCGCTGGATGCCGTACGGGTTCTTGAGCGAGCGGAGTTTGCGTAGTTCGGCGGGAGTAAGGCCCCAAGAATCGTTGTTCTTCATTGCCCAGTTTTTGCCGTTCTCCGGTGCACGCCAAAGAGGACTATCTGCTTCCCGTCTCGTTCATCTGGTCGCACACGCAGCTCGTAGTTGTTAGCCAACTGAATCACGTAATTCCATGAGCCTACATTCTTTGGCTTTGGATTCACATTCGCTGGAAAAGCCTTGGCGAATTCCGCCCTCACTTGTAGATGCTCATTCGGTATTCCCTGCGGTCCCCAGCAAAGGCCCTTCTCGCCTGGCACAAGGTTGCCGGCGTTAGAAGTGAAGATGATCTCTGACTTAATATCGTCCCCGACCTTCCACCTGCACGCAGCCGTGATGACGACGGGGCTGCGCAACCTCATCGAGTCGTGAGGTGTCGCTGTACCATCCAGCAACGACACGAGATATGCTTCCACAACTTCCTTACTCACTCCCTTTCGTTCCATCAGGTTGTGTGTCAATCCTGAGATCTCGCTGTCGAGGCCGTCAAAGCGTTTGGCCAGGGCTTGCAATTCGCCAATCATCCGCGACCGTCCCTCGGTCGAGACCAACTGCACTGCCCTGTTCCAGAAGTAACGATGAATCAACTCGTTTCTTTCCTCGACAGCCTTCTCTAACTCGCCTAACAACTGTACCTCAGCGGGCCCTGCCAACTTGGAAAACGTCGTCACTAGGGCACCAAACGTCGACTCGAAGTTCCCAGCAAGACGATCATCGTAATCC
>JBAVYO010000193.1:0-2192 GCA_049698855.1 Terriglobales bacterium | reverse complement strand
GTGATCCTCAACGACTAAAGCTCTGGGTGCTGAGATAAGCAACCTCCTGGCTTAACGCCGGACCCGCGCCCCTCCTGACGATCCAACGCTTGCCGGATAGGGAAACAGCATGTCCCCAGGGCTGAATCTGGCGAGAATGACAGTCCTGCATTTCCCACTACATGCCATCCGCATCCCTGAGTGTTTCGAGTAAGCGTAGCCTCGGTCACGGGCCGATTACTGTGCACTATTGATCAGGGGTCTCATTTCGCCAATACCGTTTTCTGCGAATGAGTGGGCTCACTAAGTTACTGGGCACGTTTCCGTCTGTCTCTAAATCCCCACTCAAATTGAGAGCGGTTTTTGTGATTTGTGGCCCCCCTCCTACTCCAAAATCAGTCAAGTTGATGATAACGAGGCAGTTACGGACTCTCAGCTCCCCGTTAAGGGCTCCCTTTCTATTAGTACCCGCGGCAGGTACTGATGTAGTTGACGAAGTATAGACATGTACACTACGATTACTTCGTCAACAAGAGGTTGGCCGATGTCCACCTATTCCGTGCATCCAGACACAATTGACGAAGTCCAGTCCGAGATCCAGAACTGGGCGGGAGCCAGCCGGGCTAAGGGAAAGAGTCAGCCTTTCACTTTTGCCAGATCGCCCCAGAAGTCTACTCTCCGTGTCTTCATTTCACACGCATCCAACGACCTCAAATTTGAGATAAAAGGGAGATCCCTCCTCTTTCAATTGAAGGAACGACGTCTCAATCTCAATCTCGATAAATTCCAGATTCGGACAGCATATCGGTACAAGAACTTCTGCCTGGATATTGATCGCGATCCGGCACTTGAATACAGCTTCTTGACTTCGACGTTACGCCAGTTCACAACGACCAAATACCCGGCGTTTTACACTCGTGTTCTCAGAGCGGTTAAAAGCTTTGAAGAGGACCTAACAAATGACCGGATTGATGAGGCCACTGCGGCTCCCACTGACCACCTAGTGATGCTTGAAGCTCTTAGTTCGGCGCCCTGGGTGGCTGAGCTTGTGTCGGATGATTCCCTTGTTGCTGCCAAACTTAGAGGGCTGGAGCTTCGTCAGCAAATGCTGGAGACTTCAGGTGGCGCCCTCACTTCGCAACAAGTTTCTAATGTATTGGGCATCTCGCGGCAAGCAGTGGACAAGCGCCGATCTTCGAACCAGCTCCTCGCGCTCACCCAAGGAAGACGTGGATATCGATACCCTAGTTTTCAGTTCAATGAGGGCAAGACTATTCAAGGGCTAGAAGAAGTGCTAGAAGCACTAAAGGCGCTCGATCCTTGGATGCAACTTAACTTCTTCACAAGTGCTCACGAGAGACTCGGTGGCAAAACGCCGATCAAAGCCTTGCACGATGGTCTCCTAGAGGAAGTCAAGAGCGTGGCGAGCGTATATGGCGAACAAGGCGCCCTATGATGGACCCTCCGGGCGACCATCCGCTCCCGCATCCTGAACTGCACAGCCAGGAGCCGGTCATCTTGGTTGTCAACAGGGGTGAGGTTTTATATCGTCACCACCAGAGCATTCACGACCCAATCTTCTTCGGTACAACGGGCCAGTACCGCTTCGACGATCCCGACTGTCCGTCCGCCGGATCATTCGGCGTGCTCTACGCGGGCGCAGATCCCGAATGCTGTCTCTTAGAATCCTGCGGCTCTACGACGGGCGTACCGGCCGTCTCCGGTGCGTATCTCGAAGCTCGCCAAATCACGCGGATGGAGCTTACTGAAGATCTTCGCTTCATCGATCTGGTAGAACCAGGCGGACTCACCGGTATCGGCGCGGACGGTCGGCTTGTCACAGGCTCGTATAAAATTGCGCAGCAGTGGTCAGCAGCCCTCAAGAAGCATCCGACTAAGCCCGATGGAATCCGTTACCGCTCGCGCCATGCTCCTGAGCGGATAGCGTACGCCATATATAGCCGATCGCGCAGTACGTTCTCAGTATCCTCGATAGGATCATTTACGGACCCCGCAAACGAAAATCTCTTCAAGACAATCCTGAAGACATACAAGTTGGCCTTAATCTGACTTTGCCTACAAAATGGCCGGGTGCCTGTAGATGATCAAGACGTTGTACCCGGTTCGGAGCGGCTGATGGGCGGCTGGTATTGAAGACTACCATGGGGTCTTTCGAAGTTGTAGTAGTCGGTCCAGGGGGCGAGGGCTAGGTT
>JBAVYO010000192.1:0-9826 GCA_049698855.1 Terriglobales bacterium | reverse complement strand
ATCTTTATCTATCCCGGGTATCGATTTCGCATCGTGGATGCATTGCTAACCAACTTTCATCTGCCGCAATCGACTCTGCTGATGCTGGTCTGCGCTTTGGCCGGGCGCGAACAGGTGCTGCGAGCTTATCGTCATGGGGTCGAGTCCGGCTATCGCTTCTACTCGTATGGCGATTGCATGTTCATCGAGTGATTCTTGCGAGCAGTTTTTGTTGCGGTATTCTGATCGACTGATATTGAGCCTGCGGCATTCAGAAAGTAAAAGTCCGCATCCAACAAAAAAGCGGCTGCGGCAATCCGTGGCGCGCACTGTATACTCAATAATTTGCTAAAAGTCCTTCGAAATCGGCGGGCCGCTTCAGGGCTGGCTGTCGGATTTCGATTTTTTCAGCAATTCTGAAGCCTTGCCCTTCCCGCAAGTTTTGCGAGGGCGACTGGCAACTGGCTACTGCCAACTGGTTCAAGGAGGAATCGTGAGGAAATGCCTGGAAGTCTTGGCCGCAGTCGCAGTGCTGTGCGCGTTGTCATGGGCGCAGGCTCCGGCGCAAGCTTCCCCATCAGACTCATCGCAGGCCCCGGCACAAACACCGGCCGCAGCCGCCTCGCAAACCCCTGACGCCGCCCCGCAGGCCGCCACTCCGCCGGCTTCGAATCAAACCGCTCCCGAGACAATTTCGATCCCTACTCCAATAAAACCGCCTGCACCATACTTTCCGCGCACCGAGTTATTCGCAGGCTACTCCTTCGCGCAGGCGGGCTTCTTCAACGCCGGACACTGGGCTCAGTTGAGCGGATGGAATGTGTCATTCGGGATCAATGCGGCCTCATGGATCGGCGTCGTCGTGGATGCCAGCCAATTCTTCGGCAACACCAAGATTCCCGCGGCCACGCCCGCGCCGTTTCCGACATGCGGGAGCAATCCGGGGTTCTGTCCGCCTGGGGGCGTCACCTTCAACGCAAATACCCGGGAGTACAACGCTCTTTTCGGGTTGCACTTTCCGTATCGCAAGTATGAGCGCTGGACGCCGTTTGGCGAGCTTATGTTTGGGCATGACGGAGTCCGGGGTACAGCCAAAGCCGAGCCCCCCGGCGGCTACGTGGCTGAAGTCAGTTCCGGTTTCGCAATTTTAGCCGGAGGCGGCGCCGATTACAGAGTCAGCGACCGCTTCGCGGTGCGCCTCAAGGCCGATTATCTGGAATCGAAAACCGATTTTTCGGCGATCGGAAAAGCGAAGCAGGACAACCTGCGGCTGTCGGTTGGAGTCGTCATCCGCACGGTTAAGAAGAAGAGACGCAGACTGGAAGACGAGACGGAAGTAGAGCCATAAGTCTTAAACCCGTCGTTGGTCGGCGGTCGTTAGGCAGAGGTTGCCGGACAGGAGTCACCACACATCGGCGACTGGCACGCGACGACTGATCGCCGCCGACTAACGACAAACTTATGGCCGACGCAGAAAGTCGCTAAGCGGCTCCGCCTTGGAGCGCAATTCGTCGGCGATATCCGCACCCTTATCGACCACATCTTTGATTCGCCCGCGCGCCTCATCTGTCCAGTCCGAGACGGTTTCGACCGCGTCGTCATAGGAGCGCCGCAGGTCCTTCCGCAATTGCCGCCCGGCCTTCGGAGCGAGCAACAAACCAACGGCAGCACCCACGCCAAGCCCAATCAGCAAGAACGCCACAGCCGTTCCAGTGCCACCATCCGAACTCTCGTATTTTCCAATGCGCATAAAGACCTCCAGTAAATTTCATTCTAGCCCACAACCGCGGGGCATGCTTGCCGAAGGCGGTCAATAAGCGCTATGCGGATATTTCGACCGACGACATCCTCCGAGTGCTCTAGTCATCGTGTAACCGTCGCTAGAATGTTGAATTGGCCGATTCCGGGTCAACAGTGCAATGGCGGTGCTAGGTGATTTGATCCGGACGGCAAGCGGCATTTTGCCCTGGCTAAAAACAAATCGGAAAATCCGCCGACCCGGTATCCTTCCACTATGGCCTTCACGATTGGCAACCTGAAGATCCGTCACCAAATGCTTCTGTTCATTCTTCCTCCTCTCCTCGCCTTGCTCTGCGCCGTAGGGCTCGCGTTCTTTGCGTACCGGAGTGTTGCGAACAGCAATCGAGCAGTGGCCCAGTCCAGGGAAAGAGTGGCAAGAAATCAGGCGTTCTGGAGCCACGCGTCGCAGCTTTTCTTTTACGTGCAGAAATATGTCGCTGACCACCAGGACAACGCCTCAATTTCCTACGACCGCCTGGAGACCGACGCCTTGGCCGACCTCAACGCCCTCGCTGATCTGGAAGCCTCCAATCCCGAGCACGCCCACGAAGTGGCGGATATGCGCGAGCAGTTTGAGGCATTTCGCGACCTTTGGGTGCAGCCCACACTCACCATGGCTCGCGCCGGCGGTACCTCCAATTCCGCCCCGGTCATCGCAGACGGCCGGCAGCGCCTGAACGCCATGGGAACGTCGTACGCCAGGCTTCGCAGAGAAGATGAAGAGGAAAACGGGCATGAGATGCAGGCAGCTGAACAGGTAATGAGACAAGTGCTCGTGGCTGGCATCAGCCTGGCGCTGCTCATGGCCGGCGTATTGGTGTTTCTTAAAACCTTTTGGACGCGCCAGATTGTCGCTCCCTTGCAGCAACTCATTCAGGCTTCTCAGCGCGTGAGCCAGGGTGATCTGGCGCCGGCGTTGTCTCCACCTGGCGATAACGAGTTCGGCATACTCTTCCGCAGCTTTTCTCGTATGACGGCCGCGTTAAGGCGTGAGCGCGAGGAATTGGCCGCGCTGAATCGCTTCTCCGAGGCAGTCGCACAATGCACCTCTGAGCAGGAGGTTTACGACCTCATCCTGCATTCGCTGAAAGAGCGCTTCCAGCCCCTCCAGATCATCATCTTTAAATTGCAGACCGCGGAGAGTTTTCTGGAGGCGGTGGCAACTCTGGTGCCACTGCCCAAGGAAGCTCGCGCCCGGCCAGTCATCGATGAACCGCACAATTGCAAGGCGGTGCGCGCGGGGCGCTCCTTCGTGATCAATGACGTGCGCGTCCAGGCGCCATGCCCTTCCAGGTTTGCGCTGCCTTCCGAAGGAAGCTATTTCTGCGCTCCCTTGATCGCCGGCGGCACTATCATCGGCTCCCTGCGTGTGCAGTCGGCCGCCGATGTATGGACAGCCGACCGGCAGCGGCTGGTGGAAAACTATTTAAGCGGGGCGGCTTCCGCGCTTTCGAACTTGCGGCATCTGGGAAAAATGGAGGAACAGGCCAATTTCGACGAACTGACGGGGCTCTATAACAGGCGTTTCATGCAGGATTATGGCCGCAAGCAGATCGCCATCGCTCGGCGGAAAAAGGAGCCTGTGGGTGTACTCATGCTTGACCTGGATCACTTCAAGCGCATCAACGACGAATACGGACATGCCATGGGGGATTGCGTTCTGCGTCACTTTTCCAAAACCGTCTCCGCAGCGGTTCGTGAAGCGAATCTCTGCGCCCGGTACGGCGGCGAGGAGTTTATTTTTCTGCTATCCGATGCGAACTCGGAGGCTTGCGTCCTGGTGGGGGAACGGATCCGCAACGCGGTCATGGCGATGGCAGTGCCTTCGAACACGGAAAATCCGCTGCCGCAGATTACGGTGAGCATTGGAGTGGCGGTCTTCGCCGAACACGGCGATACGCTGGAGGAACTCATCGACTCAGCCGATAAGGCGCTCTATGAATCCAAACGCGCCGGGCGCAATCGCGTGACCATCGCGGCGGCTCGCGAGGTGAGAACAGCTCACGAGTAAATGATCTGGGAAACGATCGGCTCGCCGGTTCACCCGCTCACTGAATATTCATTGACGCCATTATGAGTGCAATGGGATTTATCGCCACCTGACAGATTTTCCTCTGGGTGGCTGTCGTTGACTGATGTTGCAATAGCAACATAAATATGTTGTAATGGCAACATAGAGGTCATTGCCATGAATGAGGCCCTGGACGCGATCTTCCAAAGGCGAGCGGTTAAGGTCTTTGAACCCGTAGAAATTTCCGAAGGACTGCGCGAGCAAATTCTCAATGCAGCCCGCCATGCCCCCTCAAGCTTTAACAGCCAGCCTTACAAGTTTTATTGGGCGGGATCTGCGCCACAGAAGGCCGTCGTCGCGAAACTGTGCCTCGGTCAGAAGCCCGCGGAAACCGCCTCCGCACTGGTCGTGGCCGTGGCCGACCTCGAATCGCTGTCGGCCACGGTGCAAGGCCAGTTGGAGTGGATGCGCAGGAGCAACTTCACCGAAGAAAAAATTCGCGACTTCGAGCGGAATGCAAAGATCGGCCGGATCCTGTTCATGCCCGGCCCATTCGGAATGTTTGCTGCGATCAAGCGGGCCCTTTTCCGGCTGCTGAATCTGCGGAAGGTGATCGGGATGCCGCCGCTGTCCCGGCAAGACTTGTTCAAATGGGCGACGAAAAGTACCTCGTTAGCTTGCCAGAATCTAATGATCGCCGCCGAAGCGCTGGGTATGAACACATGTCCGATGGAAGGCTTTGATGGCCGCAGGCTCTCTCGATATCTCGGGTTGTCCGGGCGGCACCACGAGATTGTGATGGTGATTGCGATCGGGAAGAAATCGCGTGCCCACAATGAGCCGCCGCAGTGGCGAAGACCTCTCGATGCCACGGTGACCATCTTATGAACATCCTCCCTGGGAAAGAGATGCCCGATGACATTCTGAAAAACTCGGTAGTGGCCAATATCGCAGCGGCGTATTTCTCGGTGGGAAAGAGACTGGAGCGAAAAACCCAGTGCACGGCGACACGCGGCTTTATCCTGTCGACATTGCGTGGTGGAACGACGCTGAATTCGAATCAGATCGCTACACTTCTGGGTCTCGACCGGACCGTAGTGCACCGGGCTATCAAGTCAATGACTCAGGAAGGACTCGTGTCGGAGCACAGGGAGAAATCGGGCAGAGCAATTCGAGTCCAGTTGACGGCCAAGGGAAGGAAATACCGGGAACGGCTAATCAGAGCTCGCGAGATCGCCGATGAGAATGTCCGGCGGCGAATGACCTCGGAGGAGCGCGAGACGCTTCTTCGGCTTTTGAAGCTCGTTGCGGAATGTGATTTTTGAGGACGCACCCCCTTCGGACATGACGGGCAAGGCATTCTGACGTTACCAGTTAGCGTTCAAAACCGCTCTGGCCATCCGCATTTCCCCTAATCCCCACCGCCTGTGTAAAATGAAGCGTTAATCCCAGAGCGGCGGAAAGTTGGCATCCCGCCCTGCTGCCGAAATTCCTACGAGAGTGAAGGAGATGTAGATCCGTAATGTCGATTCCCGCAACCCAGCTCCGTCCCGGCATGATCATCAAGCACAAAGATGATCTGCATTCCGTGTTTTCGGTCGAGCACCGCACGCCCGGCAACCTGCGCGCCTTTATCCAGGCCAAGCTCCGCAACCTGCGCACCGGTGCCATGTTCGTGGAACGCTTCCGCTCCCCCGACCCCATCGAGAAGGTCAACGTGGACGAGGTCAACATGGAGTTCCTCTACTCCGACGGCGACGACTACTACTTCATGAACACAGAGAACTACGAGCAGACCCATCTGACCCGCGACACCTTGGGCGATGCGGTCGAATACCTGACCTCGAATCTCCAGATCAAAGTCGAATTTTTCGATGGCAAGGCCGTCGGCATCGAGTTGCCGCAGACCGTCATCCTCACCGTGGTAGAGGTCGAACCCGGCCTGAAGAGCGCGACTGCTTCGAGCGTGACCAAGCCCGCTAAGACGGAAACCGGCCTGATTGTGCAGGTTCCGCCCTTCATCAATGAAGGCGAAAAAATCAAGGTCGACACGGCGGAAGGAACGTATCTGTCGAGAGCGTAGGGCAAGGTC
This sequence comes from Terriglobales bacterium, assembly GCA_049698855.1. Classification (GTDB taxonomy): domain Bacteria; phylum Acidobacteriota; class Terriglobia; order Terriglobales; family Acidobacteriaceae; genus Acidiflorens. The sequence continues at coordinate 3,944 of JBAVYO010000192.1, read as the reverse complement.
AGAGGTTAGAGGTTAGATTGTAGAGGTAAAGAACTGGGATCTTCGTGCATGTGGTTTGGGTTTAACCTCTGCAATTTAACCTCTGACCTCTGCTATCGAATAATGGCTTCAGCAAAAGATCAATCTTCCAACCGCGCTCGCCGTTTCCTGGTTCGCGGACGTGTGCAGGGCGTCGGCTTTCGCTGGTTCGTGGAGCGCGAAGCGCACATCCTTCAGATCGCCGGATGGGTACGAAATAACCCCGACGGCACAGTCGAAGTCCTGGCGCACGGCACAAGCGAACAACTGGCTGGACTGCACTCGCGTCTGCGTGAAGGTCCCCGCGCCGCGCGTGTCGATGAGGTCGAAATATCCGAGACCGAGCCGATCCCCGGTCTCACTTCGTTTCAAGTTCGAGGAGCATAAGAAAACCTAGATGCCGACCATGACGCCGCCAAACATCACAAGCGCAGAATGCGCGGAACTCAAAAAACTGATTCGCGAAATACCCGACTTCCCCAAGAAGGGCATCCTGTTCTACGACATCACCACCCTGCTCAAGGATAAGCTCGGCTTCGCCCGCCTGATCGACGCACTCTCGGCGAATTACATCGGCAAGGAAATCGACCTGATCCTAGGCATGGAGGCGCGCGGTTTCATCTTCGGCCCCGCACTTGCCTATCGCCTGAACGCCGGTTTCGTCCCCGTGCGCAAGCCGGGCAAACTGCCCGCCGAGACGGCCAAGATCAGCTACGACCTCGAGTACGGCTCGAACTCGCTCGAGGTCCACAAAGACGCGATCCAGAAAGGCCAGCGCGTGTTGATCGTGGACGATCTGCTGGCAACCGGCGGCACTGCGGTTGCGACTGCCAAATTGGCCACCGACCTCGGCGCGCAAATCGCCGGCCTCGCATTTGTAGTTGAGTTGGATTTCCTGAAGGGCCGGGAGAAACTCGCGCAGTATGACGTGTTCTCGCTGCTGCACTACGACCGATAAAATCCAAGCCTCCCAGGGACGGTCGAGTTTCTTAGCGAACCCGACAATCCGGCCCATTCGCCGGTAGTACAATCCCGGCATGGTCGGATTGCTTCAACCTAACGCGGCTTCTTCATCTCAACAGGATGAGTCAAGTTGGCGTCCAATTCTGGTTGGACTTGCTGTTGTCGCCATTGTGGTTGGCATTCTGGTTCTCATACTGCGTTCCGAGCAAAAACCGCCTGCCGAACCTCCGGCATACGCTGCCCAATTGAAGCTCTCCGATCTAAAGACCAGCGCGGCGCAAAACTTTGTCGGAGCTACAGTCAGCTATCTTGACGGAGTCATCTCCAACACCGGCAATCAGACCGTCATCCATGCGGTAGTTGCTGTCACATTCAAAGACGACATGGGCCAGACCGCGCAGCGGGAAGAGGTGCCGATTCATGTTCTCCGCACAGGAGGCCCCTACGACGAGGCCGTCGATCTCAACATGTCGCCGCTTGAGCCGGGCCAAAGCAAACCGTTCCGTCTGACCTTTGAAAATATCTCTGCCCAGTGGAACCACGCGTATCCGGAATTGCGAATCACGCAAGCGAATACAAAGTAAGACTTCAGACAGAAATTCCCGACGAAGCTCGCTTGTTCATGGCGCTTCCCCAGCGAGCGCGGATCGATCGATTCATAGGCTCTGAATAAAACTGCGCAACGCATCGACCCAGCAAGCTGGAAAAGACGATGACGCCTAGAAAAAGCCCTGGGACCCAACTCATCGGCTTTCCTGCCAGAACAAAAAGTTGAAACAGGCCGAATACGACAAACATGTGCGTGAGGTAGACCTCATAGCTCCGCTGCCCCAAATTCAAAAGAGGATTCATCAAACGCGGACTCCGCCACTGCGCCTGCGTGACCACGGCAATGAACATACAAGTGCCGATTGCGAGCATCGTCATATCCAGCCCTGTGCGAGCAAGGCCCCAGGATTCAGCTCGATTGGAAAAGCCCAGGATAAAAATCATCAGAGCCATGCCGATACTGCCAAGAATCCAAAGAGTGCGGCGCGAGAAGCAGTTACGCGAGAGCAAAAGTGCGGTAAGGCAGCCGAGTGCTATGGCATCCATGCCTCCAAGGTAGGAGTACTCTTTCCAAACCTCATTACCGTGCGCAAGTACCGTCCGCGCAAAAGGCCCCAAAACCACCAGAGAGAGAAGAAGCGCGATGAACGACCTGCCACGCGTAAGCAGCCGGGCAAACAGGGGGAAGAAGAGATAGAAAATCTCCTCCACTGAAAGCGACCACAAGATGTCCCAATTGCCCGGAAGGTATCCGCGACGGGCCTCCAGCACATTAACGTGGAAAGTCAATGCCGCCAAGAGCGCTCGGCCCAGACCTCCTGTTTTCGCAGGAACAACGAAATACTTTAGGTGAGCGAGGTGTAAGAGGCTGAGCACAGTCAGTAGGAGGACGAGCAAGGGTGCGATGCGGGCAAAACGCATCCTATAAAAGCCGCGCAGGCTGACCTGAGGTACCGATCCCCAGCGTTTAAGGGTCGTTGCCGTGATGAGAAAGCCGGAAACCGCAAAGAACATCTGCACGCCGAACTGCCCGTTCCACACCATCGAAGAAATAAATTGGCTTGGGAGGCCGTTGGTGTAGGGCACCTGGGCGATGAGCAGGCGCATGTTGACGTGATTCATCAAGACAAAGAAGATTGCAAGCCCACGGAGCAGATCCACACCATCGATCCTGCCGCTGCGAGGGTTCGCCGATACGCCTGAAGACACACATCATTATGCAACAGCGATTTACGAGACTCGCGCGATTTAAGTCTCGGAGGGAATTGATCGTCACTCTCCATTACAATCTCCCTGTGCCTGACGTAAAACCATTTCGTCTTACGGAGTCGGTGAAAGCTGCGGGTTGAGCTTCCAAGCTGAGTCCGGCGGTGCTGGACACGGTGCTTGGGAAATTAGCCCGGCAACACGACCCGAATGTTCTGGTCGGCTTCGACCATGCCGACGACGCGGGCGTGTATCAACTCACGCCGGAGACGGCGCTCGTCCAGACGGTGGATTTTTTCACGCCTATTGTCGATGATCCTTACACGTTTGGTCAGATCGCGGCGACCAACGCGCTCAGCGACGTTTATGCCATGGGCGGAAAGCCGCTGACTTCGCTCGCTCTCGTTTGCTTCCCGGATAAAGCCGATGTCGCGATCCTCGAACGCATTCTTGCCGGTGGCTTGTCGAAGATGATCGAAGCCGGATGCACGGTCGTTGGCGGCCACAGCATCCGCGACGAAGAGACGAAGTTTGGATATGCGGTAACTGGCGTCGTCCATCCTCAGCGCGTGCTCGCCAACAAGGGCGCGCAGGCGGGAGATCGCCTGCTGTTCACTAAAGCGCTCGGCACGGGCGTGATCTCGACGGCGATCAAAAAAGGTCTCGCGAAGCAGGAATGGATTGACGCGGCTGTGAAGTCGATGACCACGCTGAATAAGTCAGCGGCGGAGGTGATTGCGGGACAAGGTGTCGCTGGTCGTTCGTCGTTCGTCGTTCGCGGAGCCGTGCCGAATCTTGATGACGCTCACGAACCCACGTCTCGAAAAGCGCGAGACGTGGGGCACCCGGCAGTCAATAGCTCTCAGCCATCAGCCGTCAGCCATCAGTTAAACCCTGTGCATGCCCTCACTGATGTCACTGGCTTCGGCCTGATCGGTCACGCTCGCGAAATGGCGCTGGCATCGAGCGTTGGCCTGATATTCGAGTCGGCAAAGATTCCGGTTATCGACGGCGTGCTTGACTGCATTCGCGCCGGATATGTTCCCGGAGGCCTCAAGGCGAATCGCGAGTTTGCGGAATGTCTTGTCGGCTACGCGGAAACTGTGCCGGACGAGATCCGCACACTTTTTTTCGATCCTCAAACTGCGGGAGGATTGTTAATCTCTGTGGCCGCGGCCGATGCCGATGCGCTGGTTCGAGCGTTACAG
>JBAVYO010000191.1:0-2519 GCA_049698855.1 Terriglobales bacterium | reverse complement strand
CCTGGACGGCCAATCCCGTTGGCCGGTTTTGAAGTGATAACTGTTGGCCGCTTTTGAAGTGATCACTGAGGAAAGCTTCGCATGGGTGGAACAAGGAACGTTCGAACAACTGGCTCCCACATGCGCCGTGGCCACGTTCGACGCAGCGGGCGATCTCTATTGCGGCAACATCAATAACACGCTGACTGTATTCCCAGCCAACAAAGGCGGGTTGAAGGTTTTGGCCAATCTTCCGTTTTTTCCGACAGGAATTGCGGTCGACAACAAGCGCGGCTGGATATACGTCGCCAACGGTGTGGGCGACCAGATCGATATCTACAGCACCGCCGGCAAATTACTGCACACGATTCACTAACCCGTAGCGGGGCGATTCAAGTCAAGCCTTACTCGCCGCGCTGATGGTACTGCGCGCGAACGTGTGTGGGAGAGCTAGGTCGTTGCCGGCATGAATAAAGGCCGCTTTGCCAAAGCGGCGTGGCCCTTTCCGTTTTGCGGCTGCACCTAAGGCCGTGAATGCTGGCGAATCTCTATGCCAGTGTACGTTTGGATATACTCGTACCAACCCTGCTGCAATTCAGCCTGGAATGTTGCAATCGGGCTGGTGTCCTCGTCTGGGGCATGTTTCATTTGAAGATTGGCCCAAAAATACATGCTCTCATCTCTACTTTTCACGTCGTTGAACGAGAAATAAACTGCGGCATTAATGTGTGGAAAGCGAAGATCGCCAGTCGGTGTGCGTTTTCTTAGGACTTCCGCAATGAGCCGCCTGAAACTGTCGGGGTGGTCGTGGTAAAGATTTGACCCGTTGGCGATGAGCACTAATCCCTTCGCAGAGCGCGCATCCATGCGATGCTTTGTGTCTCGTATCTGCCCGTTTGCATCGCGGATCAGCGGCTCGACGGCCGCTTTCAACAGCCTGAGCCAATAGATTTGAATCTCGGGCGGCATATCCTTAAACGCGACGTGGTGTTTGCCGTTCTCGACCGCCCCCGAAGGTATTCGTCCATTTTTCTTGATCCACTCCAACACCTTAGGAGTCAATTTTCTATCTATGTCGGCTGTCTGGTCCACCGCAAGGGTCTTTAGCTCAGCGACAATACTCTCATTTCGAAAGAAGTAGTCAGCCGTCTGTCCCTCCGGGGATTCGGGCAGCACCTCTCCACCGAATTCCCGCACGAAGTCGTGAAAGAAAGACTCGAACTGCTTCAATTCCTTGGCTTTCATTGGGGCCAGTATAGCCGCACGGCCATATGCCCCGCTCAATCATCCTCCTTTGGCTTGAGTGGGCCCTCGTCACCCCTTCAGCCAAACCACCGCAACCCCATGCCCGAGCTTGCGAAAATCCGAATCGCTGGCTACCAGCGTGGCCTTGTTTTCGAGAGCAAGTTGCGCGGCGAAGCTGTCCACATAGCAGAGCCGATACTTTGTCTTTACCTCGGCGGCGCGGAGACATCGCTCGGGTGTGGCATCGACGAGCCGGATCGGCAGTGGACGGAGGGCGCTTAGGGCGGTCACTGCGGCGTCCGGCCCGCGTTCCCGGAGGATCACGCCATAGACCTCTCCAAAATTCACCGCCGCCATCAAAATCTCGGCGCGCCCTTCAACCGCCTGTTTCAGCAGTTCGCCTACCTTCGCGGCCGATGGCTTGCCTTGCAGAAAGCAGAGCAGGGCGCCGGCATCAAACACATAAGTCTTCACCGGTCGTGCTCCCCCTCTTCCCGGTGTTCTTTCTTCCATGCGGCAAGAAGATCCGAGCCATCGGCCAGGCAGCCCATGACGCGGTCCACATAATCCGCGGTGATCGGCTGCAGCACAATCCGCCCAAACTGATCTTCCAGAAACTTTACCCGCGTACCAGCCGCGATCCCGTGCTTCCGCCGCAGTTCCGCCGGAATCACAAGTTGGCCCTTTGAAGTAAATGTAGCACTCATTTCTTTCATGTCTTACATATTATAACAAGTAAGCTACAGTGATGGAGAATATGACAACGAGCACACGCGCTTCCGCCGAAGCAGAAACGCCGCCTCCGGCGACGCTCGCCCCGTTTCATCACAATCGGGGTGTGTTCCGCCTCACTGAGGAGATTTCGCCGTTCAGCTATGAATATGGAGACGCGCAAGATAGAGCGCACGGAGGAGAACGGAATGTGCATTGTCTGTGAACACGAACTGTGGGAAGAGCATCGAGCGCTCGAACGCGAGTTCTTCAAGCCCTGCAAGAAATGCAAGAAGTTCCCGGGCGCCAGCTCCAAGGGGACGTGCTATCACTGTTTCGCGGTTGGCAGTACGATTGACGAGTGCCCCGAGTGCGTTGGCAAGCCCTGGAGTGAGGAATTCCTCGAGGCCAAGAATGAAATCGAGGGCCCAGACAAGCTGCTGCTCCCGTTCTAGCTGGGTGCCTGTAGATGATCAAGACGTTGTACCCGGTTCGGAGCGGCTGATGGGCGGCTGGTATTGAAGACTACCATGGGGTCTTTCGAAGTTGTAGTAGTCGGTCCAGGGGGCGAGGGCTAGGTTGCG
>JBAVYO010000190.1:0-29497 GCA_049698855.1 Terriglobales bacterium | reverse complement strand
ATGATCAAGAATCCATATATGAAGGTTTTGGTGATGGAGGGATACTACGACTTAGCCACTCCGTTCGCCGCCGCGAACTGGACTATGGACCATCTGGACTTGGATTCTAAGTACCGCCATAATGTGTCCTATGCGACTTATGGCGCCGGACACATGGTATATGTGGACCGTGCCGAGCATGACAAGATGAAGAAAGATCTGGTGGAGTTTATGGAAAAGTGTTTGAAATGAGCTATCAGCTGTCAGTTTTCGCGGCGTGAATAAACCCTTGATTATGTTTTGAGCCAATCGCCGCACTCGATGAAGTCAAACGCTCAAGGCTTCTTGTTCATCGAGCCGAAGCATTAGCGGCTGTTCGGCACGAAAATGTGTTCTAATCTTCCGGCATGCGCGCCGCTGCCATCCTGGGTGTGGGAACTTCGCCATCCGATCTGGAGCGGTTGCAAGTTGGCTCCTCGACAACCTGGATTCAGGGACTTCCCGCATCTTCGAGCGAAGCTGACGCCATCGTCCTTTTCGGCGGTGACGGCACCATCCATCGGCATTTAGGAGCGCTAGTTCGGCTCGGACTCCCCATGCTGGTGGTTCCGTCCGGGAGTGGCAACGATTTTGCCCGCGCGATGGGGTTACTGTCGATCCGCGATTCTCTGAATGCCTGGCGCAATTTTGAATCGGGGAAGATCCCGCCGCGAGCGATTGACTTGGGAGTGATTCGGCGCACAACTTCTCCGGAGGTGGAGCGTTACTTCTGTTGTGTGGCTGGATGCGGCCTGGATTCGCTCACGACTCGGCGCGCGAATCAGATGCCGCGTTGGCTGCGAAGGCACGGAGGCTACGCTCTGGCTCTTCTCCCTGCTCTCTTCAAGCTGCCTGCTTATGGCATGAGAATTACACGCTGGAACGGCTCGAGCGAATGCTCCGACGATAAGTTGCGGCAGACTTTGCTGGCCGCTTTTGCCAACACGCAGTTTTACGGCGACGGTATGCGCATCGCGCCGCAGGCCGACCCTGCCGACGGTCTGCTCGATGTCTGCCGGATCTGGACAATGAGCGCCTTTGCGCTGGTTTCCATGTTCCCGACGGTCTACTTCGGCAAGCACCTGCTTTCGTCGAAGGTCGATTACTCGAGGGCCGAGCGAGTGCGGGTGGAGACGGAAACCCCGCTTGAGATTTATGCCGACGGAGAATTCGTTTGCGAGACGCCGGCCGAGATTTCGATCGCCCCGGCCGCGTTGCATGTGATTGCATGAAAAACGCAGCACGGGATGGGGAATGTATTCGATGGCCGAACCGCGCTGGATCTTCGATTACTTCGCTTCAGGTTTGGGGAAGCGCTCATCGAGCGCGAGGTTCAGTTCCAACACGTTGACGCGCGGTTCACCAAGGAATCCCCATTGCCGGTTTTCAGTGTGCTCGAGAATCAGTTGTGCGATTGCAGCTTCGGGAGCTTTGCGCTCCGCCGCCACCCGGCGAATCTGGAATTGGGCCGCTGCCGGCGTAATATGCGGATCGAGTCCCGACGCTGAGGTTGTTACTAAGTCGACGGGAACCGGGACACTAGGATTTTCGGCTTGCACCCTGGCAACGTCTCCATTCACGCGCGAAATAAGTTGGGCGTTTGTGGGACCAAGGTTCGAGCCGCTGGATGCGGTGGCATCGTAGCCCGCGGCGCCTGCCGCTGAAAGGCGCGAGTGAAAATATCCCGGGCCGTTGAACGGCTGCCCAATCAAGCGCGATCCAACAACGACTCCATTGCGGCTGATCAGCTCGCCGCTAGCCTGCGACGGGAAAAAGACATGCGCCAGGCCGGTAACGAGCAGCGGATAGAGAACTCCCAGCAGCACGGTCGTTGCGATTGTCATGAGAACGGCATTGAGAAGATGTTTTTTTATCATATGTTCCTGCTTGTTACAACTAACGCGGTTACCCTCTGCACACTAGCTCCGTCCATCATCACACCAGCTTGATTCCTGTGATAAACATATCGATTAACTTAATACCAATGAACGGGACTATCAGTCCACCGAACCCATAGACAAGCAGATTACGGCGTAATAGAGCCTCGGCGCTCATGGCTCTGTACGCAACTCCGCGCAACGCCAGAGGGATGAGCGCGACAATAATGAGCGCATTGAAAATCACCGCCGAAAGCACCGCCGATTGCGGCGTTTGAAGATGCATGACGTTCAGCGCATTGAGCACCGGGAAGGTGCCGGCGAACATGGCTGGAATGATGGCGAAGTACTTGGCCACATCGTTGGCGATGGAGAACGTAGTAAGTGCGCCACGCGTCATAAGTAACTGCTTGCCGATAGCCACGACTTCGATGAGCTTGGTGGGATTGGAATCTAGATCCACCATGTTACCGGCCTCTTTAGCGGCCTGCGTCCCCGTGTTCATGGCGACGCCTACATCGGCTTGCGCGAGCGCAGGCGCGTCGTTTGTGCCATCGCCCGTCATAGCCACGAGCTTGCCGTCGGCTTGCTCCCGGCGGATCAAGTCCATTTTGTCTTTCGGGGTTGCTTCCGCAAGAAAGTCGTCCACGCCCGCCTCACGAGCGATGGCGGCGGCGGTGAGCGGATTGTCGCCGGTGATCATCACGGTCTTGATGCCCATGGCCCGCAGTTGCTTAAAGCGATCGCTCATCCCGCCTTTTACGATATCTTTCAGATAAATCACGCCGAGAGCGCGCTGGTTCTCAGCTACCACAAGCGGCGTGCCGCCGGAGCGCGCGATCTGCTCGACGCTCGCCTGAATCTCGCGCGGCAGGGAAGTTTGAAACTGATTCAAGTATTTCGTGATGGCATCGACCGCCCCTTTGCGGATCTCGCGGCCGTCCAGATTCACGCCCGACATGCGGGTTTGCGCGGTGAAGGGAACAAAGACAGCTTCATGCGTGGCGAGTTCGCGGCCGCGCAGGTTATAGCGCTCTTTCGCGAGCACCACGATGGAGCGACCTTCGGGAGTTTCGTCCGCCAATGACGACAGTTGCGCCGCATCGGCCATTTCGGCTTCGGTGATGCCGGGCGCGGGAATGAACTCGGCGGCCTGCCGGTTGCCCAGCGTGATCGTTCCAGTCTTGTCGAGCAGCAGAGTGTTGACGTCTCCAGCGGCTTCGACGGCGCGCCCCGACATGGCGAGCACGTTGTGTTGCACGAGACGGTCCATGCCCGCGATGCCAATGGCTGAGAGCAAGCCTCCGATAGTAGTCGGAATCAGGCAAACGAGGAGCGACACCAGCACAAACACCGTTTGCGGCGAGCCCGAATAGATGGCAAAGGGCTGTAACGTGATTACCGCCAATAGAAAAATAATCGTGAGTCCGGCGAGAAGAATATTGAGCGCGATCTCGTTCGGAGTCTTCTGCCGTTCGGCGCCTTCCACGAGAGCGATCATGCGGTCGAGAAATGTTTCGCCGGGATTGGAAGTAATACGAACCTTGATCTGATCGGATAATACGCGCGTGCCGCCGGTGACGGCGGAGCGGTCGCCTCCGGCTTCGCGGATAACCGGGGCGGATTCGCCGGTGATCGCGGACTCGTCGACCGAAGCTACGCCTTCGATCACTTCGCCGTCTCCCGGGATAAGCTCGGAGGCGACCACCGTTACGACATCGTCCGCGCGCAGCTTTGAGCTGGGCACAGTCTCGATCGTCCCATCCGCGAGCAGCCGCCGGGCTTCGGTTTCCGATCTCGCTTTGCGCAGCGTGTCGGCCTGCGCCTTACCGCGGCCTTCGGCCATGGCCTCGGCAAAATTGGCGAACAAAACAGTGAACCACAGCCAGAGTGTGATTTGCAGGTTGAACGCGAAGCTTTGTTTACCGCCAAAAAGCAGCAGCGTGGTTACAACGCTGCCAACCTCAACCACAAACATGACGGGGTTCTTCATCATGGTGCGCGGGTCGAGTTTCACTATAGCGTCGACCAGCGCACGCCGTATGATCTTCGCATCCCACAAACTTCTGTTTTTTTTCTCTGCCATACTCACCTTAGAAAGTCTTGCCAGCCATCATCAACAAGTGTTCCAATACCGGCCCAAGACTGAGTGCCGGGAAGAATGTCAGCGCTCCCACAATCACAATCACCGAGACGAGCAAAACGGTAAACAGGGGCGTTGTCACGGGGAATGTACCTGCCGAAGCGGGCACCATTTTTTTCTTTGCCAGATTGCCGGCGATTGCCAGCATGGGAATGATCATGAAGAAGCGGCCAACGAGCATCGTCATCGCGCCCGACGTGTTGTACCAGAGCGTGTTGCCATTCAGTCCGCTGAACGCGGACCCATTGTTGCCTGCCATCGACGTGAACGCGTAGAGAATTTGCGTGAGCCCGTGAGGCCCAGCGTTGCTGATGCTTGACTTGCCGAAGCCTTCCACCGCTGAAATCGCAGTAAGCGCCAGAATGATCATTGGAAAGACCAGCGTCACCAGCATCGCCATTTTCACGTCGTAGGCTTCAATCTTTTTGCCCAGGTATTCCGGAGTCCGGCCCACCATCAGTCCCGCAATGAATACCGACAACACGACATAGATCAAAATGCCGTAAAGCCCAGCGCCTACGCCTCCAAAAACAGTTTCGCTGAGCATGATGTTGACCAGCGGAACCATTCCTCCCAGCGGAGTAAACGAATCGTGCTGGCCATTGATGGCGCCACAGCTCGCGTCGGTGGTGACGGTGGCAAAGAGCGCGGAATTGGCGATGCCAAAACGCACTTCTTTGCCTTCCATATTGCCGCCGGGCTGCAACGCGGTTGCGCGCTGATCAACGCCGTGCAGCAGAGGATTGCCCCTGGCCTCGGCCCAGTAGGCGGTGGTGACTCCGCCAATAAACAGGATGGCCATTGCCGCCCACACGGCCCAACCGTGGCGCGGCGATCCGGTCATTCGTCCCAGCGTGTAAGTAAGACCCGCCGGAATCGCGAAGATAGAAAGCATTTGCAGGAAGTTACTCAGTGGTGTGGGATTCTCGAAGGGATGAGCGCTGTTGGCGCCAAAAAATCCGCCACCGTTTGTGCCGAGCATCTTGATCGCCTCTTGCGAAGCAACCGGCCCTTGTGCCACGGTCTGATCGGTCACGGTGTCCATTATTGGCTTGCCGTCCTGGCCGACCATCGGCTTGCCATCCGTACCAGTCTTCTGGACTTGCTGAGCCTCAATCAGCTTTACTGTGTCATAGGGCTTCAGGTTCTGGACGACCCCCTGCGACACCAGGGCCAAGGCATAAACAATGCACATGGGCAGCAGCACCCAGAGCGTGGCCCGCGTCATGTCGACCCAGAAATTTCCGATCGTTTCTTTTTCCTTGCGTGCGATCCCACGAACAAAGGCGATCGCGAGCGCTATGCCGACGGCCGCCGAAGCAAAGTTGTGATAAGCCAATCCCGCCATCTGCGTGAGATAGCTCATCGCCGACTCGCCCGAATAGTTTTGCCAATTCGTGTTAGTCGTGAAGGACGCCGCTGTGTTGAACGCAAGTGCTTGCGCAAGTGCCCCGAATTTCTGCGGGTTCCACGGCAGCCATTGCTGCACGCGCTCGATCAAATAGAGCAACAGCATGCTCGTGCCGCTGAAGAGCAGCATGGTAAAGGCGTATTCCGTCCAGCGCATTTCGTGCTTTTCGTCGACGCCGGTTACGCGGTAGAGCAAGCGCTCCAAAGGTCGAGCCACAGGGTCGAGAAAAGTCCGTTCCCCGTTGAAGACCCTTGCCATGAACACGCCTAGCGGCTTGGTGATCGCCAGGATCACCGCCAGAAAGAGCGCGATTTGAACCCAACCATTGGCTGTCATTTCAGAATTTCTCCGGCCTCAGCAGCGCGTAAAGCAGATAGACCATCAAGCCGGCGCTGATGACAAGCATGACAATTGATTCAGCATTCATACGATTCTCCTCAACGAATGCGGTCGCAGAAATGAACGTAGCCCAGCGACAGCGCAAAGAACGCAATCGTAACTACGACGAAGATCAGGTCTTGCAAGCGGGCGCCTCCAAAATGCAAGTTAAGTTTCTCCCAAGTCCAGAATCCCACAATCAGAATTTAACCATGATATCGATGTCGACCATCGACTGGTCCCGGCGCAGATCGGGAAACCAGACGCTGTTAGCACCACCGCAGTTCGTATACGCTTGGGTGAGGTTCTCGGTCATGGACGAATTTCCGTTCGTGCAAGCATAGTATTCGGGATATCCGTTATTGGTATAAGGCACGCCTCCCGGTCCTGGCGGAGTAATGCCGCCGTGACCCGTCCAATAGGGGACGCTCGCGTGGCGGTAGTCGTACTCCCACCGGAAAGTGATCCATTGCTTCGGCATGTAATCGTAAGTCACCGACATATCCCAGGCCTTGAATGGGTCGGAGGGATTCCCGGTAAAGTAGGGAGCGTTGATGGCCGCGGAAGCGGCAGTTTCGCCGTTGATCGGCGGATCCAGAACCAGATAGCGGCCGGGGTTGTTGATGACGCCGCCACCGATGGTTAGTCCATGCGTATCCTTCTTGAACCACGTGCGGTCGTAAAGCATGAAGCCGATGAAGCTCTGTTTAGGATTGATTCCTGCCCCAAAATGATCGCCTCCGACCGAGTTCGGGTCCCTCTTGTCACCGTGGCAACCGACGCCTTGTAAATATGTGCCTGTCGAGGTCGTCGTGCTCGGGCCAAATTCACAACCCATATCGCCCGTGAAGGTGAAGGCCATCTTGTCAATGGTTTGTCCGGGCTTGTCGAAGTATTTTACTTCAATGCTGTCATCGGTATGAACGCGGCCGCGGTTCGGAATATAAAGATCGTCGTGGCCGAGGCCGTAATTGTTGGAAATGATGTTTACCCAGGGCCGTGGAGTCCACTTGATCTGCCCACCCACGCCCTTCCTCGAATTGGCGGAGCCGTACGATTGCCATCCATTAATGAACCACGGCTCGATTTTCAAGTGGGGGTTAGGGAAGATCTGAACCCGCAGACCATTGAAGAACCAGGGCGTGTTGGAAGAAACGTAGGAAGGCTGATAAGCCCAGTTATCGAAGTTGTAGTAGCTGAACAGGCCGATGTACGACATGAAAATTCCAGCGTCGATATTGATTCCGTTCAGGGCGTCAATGTGGTAGCCGCCATAGGCCTCTGCCAGGTAGCGATCGGCAGTATCCAGGTCCCACTGGCCCTTCGCCGGGCTCGGATCGTTGCGCGGCGTCGTTGCCGAGTACATGCCGAATTGAGTCATCAAACGGGCGCGAACATTGTCGTAATGAAAGTCACCGCCAACGCCGAGCTGCTCCAATTGCATTTCGTTGGCACGGAATATTTCGCTTGACCCGCCGACCGAATTATCGATGGGCTTATTGAAGTCGTAGTTGTAGGTAATATCCGCCCGGATTTCAGGTGTGAAGAATTTCGAGTCGAAGGCCGTGTCCTTGTTACGCGGGGCGCCGTTGAGCCAAGTCCAGTCCCAGTCTGAAAAAGGCACGATCTTTTCTTTTTTTTCCGGCTGCAGAACGGCGGACTCATTCTGCGCAGGAGTCACAGCTACCGGGACCGGAACGGTCGCCTTTGCAGAGGGAACTATTGTGTTTGGCTGCCCCGCAGCTTCATGCTCTCTTAACTGTTCTTCAAGTTGCTGGACGCGTTTTGTCAAGTCTTGCAGTTGTTTCACGACGTCGGGCGGAATGTTTTGAGCCGGGCTTGCCGCACTCTGAGCCTGCACCTGAAGCGAAAAGATGAGCGCACTAATCAGAATCAGCGCCGCGCTTGTCCGTTTCCTGTTAGTTGCTTTGGAATTCATACCTAGTCGTTCCTCGCCTTTCAATTTTTTCCGTTGAACACATGGGCCAACACTCGCGCTTGAGCCGCGCGGCGCACCGAATCATCGCCGTTGGTTGGAACCAGGATGAATCGGGCGGGAAATGTTCGCACGACGCGCACACGTCGGATTCTGAAAATAATTATCTTTGCCGAGAGAGAACCTACGGTTCCGAGCCGATTAGAAAGGTTCCCCCGTAAGAGGGCCATAAAGACTTCATAAAGAAGTCATAAAGATCAGGGCTTGCATGACCTTTACTTCTTCCACTTCTTCAACAGCCCCAATCGGCCTCGCCCGGCTTGGCATAATATCGGCGGCCTTCACGCTCACTCGGGACCAACTCGACTTCGAGAAGGGCAAAACGTGCGGCGGCGATCATCAAGCGTTTTTCAGCGGGCGGCACTTCAGCCCAGGGGGCCTTCGTGTGGTCGCCCGAGGGCGGAGCGAAATCGTCGGCTAAAGCTTGTTGATACTGGTGAAAGAGCTGCGCAAACCGCTCTGCATTTACTTCCTGGAGCTGCATAAACAGTGTTCCTCCTGCCTTCCCACATCCCGGCATCGAGTTCATTACATTCGAAAGCCCATAAAATGCGCGTAAATTGAAAATAAGGGAGTCGTAAGGAGTTTCTGGAGGAGGGACGGATTCCTCGGTCGTTCTCGCCTGCGGCTCCGAACGGCTCGGAATGACAAGAAGGGAAGCGGATTCCTTTCTGTGATCGGAATGACAAAAAACGGCCGGAAAATCGGGTTACGCGCCCGGTTCGAAGCGGTATCCCACCCACGGGTCGGTCACAATATAGCGGGGAGAATCGGGCGTGGGTTCGAGCTTTCTGCGCAGCTGTCCTACAAACACTCGGAGATACTCGACCTGCTCGGTACTCTCGCCACCCCACACCGCCCCCAGCAGAGCACGATGCGTGATCACCTTGCCCGGATGCCGCGCCAGATAGAGAAGTAAATCAAATTCCTTCGGTGTCAAATGGACGGCGCGATTCTGTACGAATACGCTGCGCGCACCCAGATCGATGCGAAAATCTCCTGCCTCAATAAGCGCCGACTCCGACTCTTTTAGACGATGGCGGCGCAGATTGGCGCGAACTCGCGCCAGTAATTCCTCCATACCGAACGGCTTGGTCACATAATCGTCGGCTCCGGCATCAAGCGCCTTCACCTTTGTGCGTTCCTCGCCGCGCACGGAAAGCACAATGATCGGGACCTCGCTCGTTGTGCGGAGACGCCGGCACAGCTCCAGCCCATCCATGTTGGGCATCGCGAGGTCGGTGATGACGAGATCGGGAGTCCAATCCTTCATGATTTCGAGTGCGGTTTCGCCATCGTTGGCTACGCGTATGTCGTACCCGTGTGAGGAAAGCGATGTCCGCAGCACGCGCGAGATTTGTGCCTCGTCGTCTACGACCAGGATGTGTTTGTGGTCTGACATTTTGTTTATGCGACCATTCCTCAGTTGCGTTCCTGCGTCACGATGTGCACATCGACGGCCGGTGCATCGCGCAGGAACTGGTGAATCGCAGACAGATAGAAATATCGCCTCCAGCCACGCGTTGCCGAGCGCCCAAACACGACTTGCGTAACGTGCTTCTCATTGACGAATCGCGCAACCGCCTCGGCTACACTTTTGCCGGACACTCGATTTACGGATGCCCCGACGTTTTGCGCGAAGCGCATATTCGCATTCAGCGTGTGCTGGTTTTCTTCGCTCTCGTCCTGGCCAAGATCGGTATAAATGACGAATAGTTCGGCATTCATAGCCTGAGCCATGCGAGCGCCGCGCGCAATCAAGTATTGCGCCGCCGGGTTCGAACTGATGCAGACGGCGATGCGCTCGCGAATGGCGACCGCGCTTCGGTTGTTATCGAGGATCTCGCGGCGCTGTTCCAGGCTCTGATCGACGGCCTGCGCAACCTGCCGCAAGGCCAGCTCCCGCAATGCAATCAGGTTTGTTTCGCGGAAAAAATTCTCGAGTGCTCGCCCCACTCGCTCTTGCGGGTAAACGTCGCCGCGCCGCATGCGGTTTTGCAGCGCCTCCGGCGTCAAGTCGATCATCACTACTTCGTTGACGCGCTGCAGCACCCAGTCGGGGACAGTCTCCCGCACCTGAATTCCCGTCACTCCTTGCACGGTGGGCGTCACGCTCTCCAGGTGCTGGATGTTCATGGTCGAGAGCACGGTGATTCCGGCGTCGAGCAGCTCGAACACATCTTCGTAGCGCTTGCGATGCTTGCTGCCCTCGATATTGGTATGCGCAAGCTCGTCAATAAGCGCGGCCTTCGGCTTGCGCGCGAGGATCGCTTCAACGTCCATTTCCTCGAACGTCGCGCCTTTGTACTCGATGACTTTGCGCGGTACAGTTTCCAGCTGGGCAGCCAGTTCGCCGACAGTTCTTCGTCCGTGAGTTTCGACGACGCCGATCACAATGTCCTCGCCGCGGCTGTGGCGGCGGATGGCCTCGGTCAGCATGGTGTAGGTCTTGCCTACGCCCGGTGCGTATCCAAGAAAGAGCTTGAAGAGGCCGCCTTTCTTCCCTGGCGCCGCTTCCTCAAGCCACTGCTCGGGAGTCTTTGTCATTGCGCTTTATTTTCATCGAGAGTTTACTCTTTGTCGAATCGAGCGTGAGGTCGGTTACAATCGCCACGTGAAAACGGCTGCCAGATCGGTTCGCGGATACTTGCTCGCGGCATTGATTGTTGGCGTGCTCACGTTCGTCGGATACCGCTTGCTTCGCTTGAATGCGACGACAGTCGCTCTTTTGTTCCTGCTCGGAGTCCTCGCGATATCGACCTTCTATGGTCTGTGGCAGGCGATTTTCATGTCCCTGGCGGCGACTCTCGCATTTAACTATTTCTTCCTCCCGCCGATTGGGACCTTCACCGTTGCCGACCCTCAGAACTGGATCGCACTCTTTGCCTTTCTGGCTACCGCCGTTTCGGCGAGCGAGCTTTCGGCGCGAGCTCAACGGGGCGAACGTACCGCGGTGGAACGCCGTCGCGAACTCGAGCGCCTCTACGCGTTCAGTCAGCTATTACTGTCGAGCGACAACGCTGTCGAACTGCTCAACGTGATTCCTCGCTACGTGGTCGAGTCGTTCGATGTCCGCTCGGCCGCCATAGCGCTTTCCAGCCGCACCGACGTGTACCGCTCAGATCCCGCCGTCGACGGTCTAGAAGCGCGCGATCTGCAAATGGTGGCGCTTCGCGGCGAACCTCGCCTGGATGTTGCCACCGGTTTGGCTTTCATGCCGCTGCGCGTCGGTATGCGTGTCGTGGGCAGCATGGGCGTTTCTGGCTCCAATCTGTCCCGCCAAACACTGGAAGCAATCGGCAGCCTCATTGCGATTGCCCTCGAGCGTGCCAATGCTTTCGAAAAGCTAAGCCGTGCCGAGGCCGCGCGAGAGAGCGAACAATTACGCTCCATCTTGCTCGATTCCGTTACCCATGAATTTCGCACGCCGCTGACCGCAATTAAAGCTTCGGCAACCGCGCTTCTCGGCAGCGGCCAGCACTCCGCCGAAGAAACGCACGAATTGCTGACGATCATCAACGAGGAGAGCGACCGGCTAAACCGTTTGATTGGTGAGGCCGCGGAGATGGCCCAGCTCGACGCCAACAAGGTCGAGTTCCGTTTCGCCTCTGCGCCCATCCGCCCCATCCTGGATGAGGCACTCGATGAACTGAAGCAGGTCCTTGTGCAGCATCCCGTTGAAGTGAGTCTTCCAGACGATTTGCCCTCGGCTCGCATGGATTCTGCGCACATCAAAGAAGTGCTCGTACACCTGATCGAAAATGCCGCCAAGTATTCTCCCCGCGGAACCCCGATCCGCATTGCCGCAGAGGCTAAAGACCGCGTGCTCACCCTCAGTATCGCGGACCATGGTCCCGGGATCGACGATTTCGAACAATCGCTGGTTTTCGAGAAGTTCTATCGCGGACGCAACCAGCGCGTTCAGGTCCACGGCACCGGTATGGGTTTGGCGATCTGTAAAGCAATTGTCGAGGCCCACGGCGGACGGCTCGGACTGACCAGCCAGTTAGGGCGCGGGTCCGTGTTTTATTTCACCTTACCGGTCGGGTGACCTCAGTCGAAGAATGTACAGAGACCGCGGCGATTCCGAAATATCCGACTCGTGGAAACCAATCCATTTTCCCTCCATTTATTTCCAGAACCGCTTGTTAGCTAGCGCTTTACCTGAACCCGATTTGAAGTATTTCTCGAGCTCTCTGGCTAAAGTTTCATTTTCAACTGCGACATAACTTTTAAGTTTTGCAGGAAGGAAAGGCTTTGTTGAAAGAACCTGCCCTGCTTCATGTGAGGCAAAGCGTCGCTTTAGATCGTTGGTCGATCCGACATAAATATCGCCATTATTGAGTTTGAGAAAATAGACGTACCACATCGCACCAGTCCCCCCTACACCAAGAGGTTTCGGAAGACAACCCTACACCCTTTTTGGCGTCAGGCCACAAAGAGGTGGCCTGCCACCCGAAGCTTTAGCGTAGGGCGGCCTGCCACCCGAAGCTTTAGCGTAGGGTGCCACAAAGAGAGTGGCGTGCCAGCCGAAGCTTTAGCGCAGGGTGGCCTGCCAGCCGAAGCTTTAGCGTAGGGTGGTGGGCCCGCCTGGATTTGAACCAGGAACCAACAGATTATGAGTCTGCTGCTCTAACCGTTGAGCTACGGGCCCGGCGTATCTCTTATCTTACACATTCACCCGTCGTTCCAGATCACCCCATCGCGCCGGGAGTAACGCGAAAAGCTGCTTGGGTTCTTCTAGGTGTCCGTCTCAGCCACCGCCGGTTCAGAGACAGCGGCTACCTGCGGAAGGACGACCAGCCTCTCAGGACAAGTGCGTCGAGCCTCCACCAACAGGTATTGGAGACCGACGCCCATGATCGCCAGAAGGACGAACATATCCCGAGGGGCGTCTACGCTGGCTGGCAGGTCAAGAAATAGATCGGTCACGATTAGAAACAGTACCGAGACGGCCAACGCTATGCCGGACCTCGTCCGGGCAGCCACAGAGCGCACCAGGATGAGCGCCATGGGCAACGCGATCAGGACCACGTCATAATCCGCGATCCGCGGATTCAGCAGGATGGTTCCGACTAGTAAAACTGGAATCCAACTCTCAGCGGAGATGCGGCGTTGATGGTAAAGCTTGCTGAAGCGGTACAGCACCGCGAATAGCACGCTGCCATAGATTAGGAACACCAGCGGGGGGAGTGTGGTATAGGGCAAACCCAGCCGATAGAGTAATCGCCCTAGATTCCCGGCGATGCTTTGGCCGAAGACAAACTGGGGGTTCAGACGGAACTGTAGGTTGACGCTCGTCAGGTACTCGCGAAACTGAATTGGCCAGAGCCAGGCTTGCACAGCGAACAGTCCCAGGCCAGCGCCTCCTACGGTAGCGGTCTTGAGCCACTGCCGCTCGCCTGCAAGCGCAGGGATCGCCAACATTGTAAGGAAAGGGGCCTTGAAACTGGAGGCGACTAGTACGGCCAGGTAGAACCACCACCAAATTCCTCGCTTCCAGCCGAGTATGGTTGCCGCAAAAAGCAATCCATAAAATATGTAGGCGATGTTCCCCCCGATAATATTGTTGCCCGGCATGAGGGCTGGAAAAAAAATCGCCAGGGGAACAAGATACCTCATGACGGCTTTCTCTTGCGGGCGAAAGCACCGAGTCACAGCCCACAACCCGGCCACGACACTTGTGCAATAGGCAGTCCAATATAGAAACGCGGCAAACCATGCGGGAAGTCGACTAAATGCGCGCAATGCCAACAGCGTCAGCGGCGGGTAGATGTAGGTGAAGTAGTGCTGCCCGACAGCTTGCGCGGCCGCCTGACGTTCTAACCCAGCCGCATAAGGGTCCAGGCCAGCGCGCAAGTCTTGCATTGCCCGGTAATATATCGCGACATCCCAGAATCTGTGGGGGCTGTTCCACTCTGGCGAGTAACCACCGGAAGAAAGAATTAGCCCTACGAGCGAAAGAAACGAGGCGCAATAGACAAAGCGAAGAAACCATCCGCGCTCCTCTAAACGTCTTAAACCGCTATGGTTCACACGCCTCCTTTTCCATCCCACGATCCTCCACCCATGGGCACGCGCACTTCCCTAGCTCTTACATCTTCACACGGCTTCAGAACGGAGCTATCGGTCCCGCCTCAACGGCTGGAAAAGAAACTTATCGCGCGCAAGAACGCAACAGTCTCCGGGAGAATCTAATAAAACTTTATTACAATGCTTCTTTATGGTTAATGAGCTCCTCGAACTGCCTCCCCAAGCCGTTTCGGCCACCGAGGGGCGCATCCCTCCGAATTTCATCGGCCATCGTATCCGCTTTCTCGTCGCCTTCGTGTGTATCGTGTTCGCACTCTACACCGCCGCCGTTCCATTCGGACGAGCGTTCCTCCACCTGCAAGTGACCTACAACGAAGGCTGGAACGTCTACAATGCCGCCGCCGTAGCCCATCACGGTACACTCTATCCCGCTTCCTACGGATGGACTTCCGTCAATTACCCCGCGCTATCGTTCTATATCATCGCGGGCCTCGGGCGCTTCACTCACGACTTTCTGTTTACCGCGCGCGCTCTCTCCCTGCTGAGTACCGTGCTGTGCAGCCTGTTGGTCGGGCTGATTGTATGGCACTTGATGCCAAAGCTTTGGCCCGCGGCGCTCGCCAGCGCTTATTGCTTCGCATTTTTTTGCGCCACCGCCGAGCGCTACGTCGGCTTGGATGACCCACAGATGTTCGCCCAGGCCTTTCTCATGGCAGGGCTACTCATCTATGTCCGCTATCGCGGCCGGCTTGGCGCGTTGATCGTGGCCGCGCTGTTGCTCACCATCGGCGCCAACATCAAACACATCCTAATCGAGTTCCCGCTGGCGATATTTCTCGACCTCCTGTTCATTTCGCGCCGCAAAGCCTTGCAGTTCTTTTTCATCGGCGGCGCATTGGCTGCGCTCTCCATCGCCCTTAACATTCATTTTGGCGGACCGGGTTTCCTGTCGGCTATGGTGGCGCCGCGCGGCTACTTGTTTGCCCATCTGCTGGACACTCTCTCCGATGTCTATCAGCCCGTCGTCGTGCCCGGTGTGCTGGCGCTAGGCCTGGCCATCGTCTATCGCAATCATCCCAAGCGCCGCATCGTCAGCCTTTTATTTGCCTGTTCCGTGCTTACGGCCGCCGCTTTTGGGGGCGGTAACGGTGTCACGATGAATGTTCTCTTTGGAGGAATGCTGTCACAGGCCATGCTGCTCGGGCTCTTCCTCGACGATCTTCAAAGCGCTGTGAAGTGCCCGCCCTGGCTTTCGACCGCTGCGCCCATGTTCTTATTCGTTTGGCTCGCCATTCCGCTCGCGTTCTCCGGCAACTGGCGGCCATTCCACGCACTGGCCGAGGCACGTGCAGCGCAGCAGCGCTTCGTGCAGGAAACCGAGTTTTTAGCTGCGCAGCCCGGTCCCGCGCTTTGCGAAAGCCTGTTGCGCTGCTATTACGCGCAAAAGCCATACGTCTACGATCCGTTCAATGCCACTCGCCTCATTCACCTCGGCAAGCTGGACCCTCAGGTAATCGCAGCGGAGATCGAGCGGCAGGAGTTTGGAGCCGTTCAACTCGATAAGCCGATCGCGAATGAGTATCTTTTCCTGCCTGGGAGGGAGCGATTTGTCCCTTCAATCCTTCGCGCCATCGAGCAAAACTATGTGCCCGTGCTCGAGAATGAGGATGGCGTGATCTATACGCCCAACCGTTGACTATCGCCAAGCTCTCGAACCCAAGCCGTTCCAGCCCTGATTTCTCCGATTGATCATGCCGAGGCGATACCTAAACCATAGAAGCTTTATGGTCGGATCGCATGGCGACGGGGGCTAGAAGTCTGGGGGACTTTCAGCAATCTGGTAACGGACCGAACCCGCTTTCATCAGAGAATAGCGATCGGGAGGTACCTGTCCGAATGTGAATGGTAATGGGCCTGCGCTCGATGAGTAGAATCCGGCGCCGAGCTTCCAGTTCATTGTTGCAGCCAGAGAAGGATTGGCAAATTCCCAGACCCGTTCGTTTTGGAAAGACAGGGTCTCCGGAAGATGAAAGGCATATCCGAATCTTTCTGAGACCACGACAAGGTCGCCAGGTCGGATCTGAAAGTTGTTGACATCCAGGGGCTGGGCACCCGCCTGATCTATATAGTGCTGAAATCCCCAATGCCCGCGATACCACAGCGTCCCCGTTCCTCCTTCGTTGGCGACCTGCTGTTGAACGCTATAGGCACCACTACGCGCCAAGTTAGCCATATACATGTCGCCGACTGCAACCCAGATCGACAGTACACCCGAGACTACCAGTGCGCTCCCGATTTTGAGCTTCAGACTTCGGGTCCAAACGCCGCCCATCGTCTCCAGCCGTCGCGCAATCAGAATCCCCATAGCCGGGATGAGCGGAAGCACAGACCGGGCGTTAACCGTCCAGTTCAGAAAGCTGGCAAAGACGAATGTGCCGACCACCCAAGCCAACAGCAGGAGTGACTCCAATCGTCTCTTAGTCCAACGCTCGTAGACTGGCAAGACCAGCGTAAGAAATAAGTGGTCGCGTTCTCGCCGAATCCGCCAGGAGAACCTCCCATAGTCTGTAATCGCCAAGCCCAAAGCAAGAAGGCCGCCGGCTATAAAGATAGCTAGCTGGCTGCCCACCAATGCCCAGTGGGCGCGGACGGTATTGAAGGCTTCCAACTCATGCTCCCGTCCGTGGTAATCCAACCATCCAAAGATCAGCGCGGATGCAGCTAGTGATCCGATCGCGATCGCGATGCCTTTAGCTTTGCGGGACCATATAAGAGGAGCGAAAGTAAGCACTGTAAGAGCGCATCCCCCCGTGAAACTCAGACCAACCCATACCGAAACCCACGACTCCAAGCCTCGCGCCCTATTCGCATAATGAACGGCGCCTGTAAATAGATATTTTCCATAGAGCGCATGGCTCCAGATTTGATAGCCAAACACTGCTGCGACGGGAATCAGCAGAAACCAAAGCCAGTTTCCCAATCGGCGCAGCCGCACGAGAGAATAACCTGCCATCAGGGGGATTAGCGCCACCGCGAAATACTTCGTCAGAAAGGCCGCCGCCATCAAGACTCCCGCCCCCGTCAGGTACCAGACGTTGAGCGGCTCTAACCCTTCAATCCACAGAATCATTGCCCACACCCACATCGCTGCCATCATCGTGTCGCACATGACGCTGCCTGCAGACACCAGAAAGCCTGGGGTAAGAACCGTGGCCAACGCGGCCAAGAGAGGAAAACGAGTGAAATGCCCGGCTAGTCGGTAGGTTCCAAGAACCAAGGCCAGCGCGGGCAACAGGAATGCGATATGAAATGCGCGCTCCGACCAGCCAGCAATCTCTCCCACGACCGCTTCGTAGTAGCAAGCCAAGGGGGGATTTTGGGTGACATCCGACATCCGCTCCAGGCTGTCGTTCCAGACCAGATTAAATCCGTAAGGATCCAGCGGGTGGTGGCTAATCTGATGAGCAGCCATAATGAACAGCGTGTCGTCGACCTGAAATGCGCGGCCCGAAAAGGGCAAAAGGCAGGCAAGCGTCAGAACCGCCAGACAAGCATACGAATGGTACGGGGGGCGGGAAGACGATTTGCGCGGAACAAACTCTTCCACGACTGCGCGATCAAAACGTTTTGACGGCTCTAATACGACTGAACTCATGAATGTGCTCTTATTGGGAATGTTTCTTCAAACAATGTGTTTTCTAAGCCGTGGCCCGAAGCACGCCTGGAGTCGGCTCCGCTGCGGCATTCCTGCAGTTGCGCCGCTGTTGTCAGATCCTTCCACTCATTGCACTGAGACGCGGTCTCCGCGCTTTGGGTTGCGTCCCCGACGCTCGGAAAGACAATCTGCGTGGAATGACCTCGCTTGGGCCGCCGCGATAAAAGCGGTTTGACGGCTCCAATATGATTGAACTTATGACTGTTGCTCTTACCGGGAATGTTTCTTCAAACAACGGGTTTTAAGTCGTGGCCGGTGGTACAGCTGGGGTCGTGCCCGCTACGGGCGGAACGGCGGCTGCGCCACTGTTGATCAGATCCTTCAATTCCTTGCTGGGCTTGAAAAAGGGAATCTTCTTCGCAGGCACTTCCACACGATCCCCGGTCTTCGGGTTACGACCAACGCGGGGCTTGCGCTGGCGCGTTCGGAAGCTGCCGAAACCGCGAATTTCGATCTTGTCACCCACGCGCAGCGAACGCACTACGCTGTCAAAGATCGTCTCCACAATCACTTCGCTGTCCTTGCGTGTCAATTCCGCCAGCCGGGAAACTTCTTCGATCAGATCCGCTTTCGTCATGTGCTGTTCGCTCCCCTTCAGATTCTGGGTTCCTCGGCGACAGGGCGGATGGCCCCGATGCCTTCTACGATTCCTATAACCTTCTCAAATTTCAGGGGTTTTGCGCAAGTGGAAGAGCGTGCACTAGCGGTGAGGCCAACCATGCCGATATCGCTTATGCGTGGCCGGCAACCCTACTTCCAAAGGTAGTAAAACCCAACTTGCTGCTCCAGAAGCTTCTCGCGGGATGGCAAATAATCGGAAATATCCCCAAACAGCAGATCTCCCAGCCCCCTCCTCCGCTCCTTTGGAGGCCACACCAGCGACGGTTCGCCCGAGATGTTCACCGACCGCGCCGTATCTTTCACGGCTCCCTCGAAATCCGCGATTTGATCCACCAGCTTTAGGGGGAGGGCCTGCTCGCCAGTCCACACTTTGCCATCGGCAATGGCGCGGATGTCCTCCGCCTTCTCGTGCCGTCCATCGGCTACCGCCTCAATGAACTGAGTGTGCATGTTGTCGATCAGTCCCTGAAAGTACGCACGCTCCGCGGGAGTCATCTCCCGAGTCGGACTGCCCGTATCCTTGAACTCGCCCGCCTTCATCGTAATCGCATTCAGTTTGGCCCACTTCAGCAACTCGCCGTAATTCACCCATTCGGCAATTACGCCAATCGATCCCACAATGCTGCCTTTATCCGCATAAATCTTGTTCGTCGCCGAAGCAACGTAGTAAGCGCCGCTTGCCCCCACTGTCTCGATCGAAGCCACAATGCGCTTTTTCTTTTCGTCGCGAATGCGCTTGACCTCGCGGTAAATCTCCTCCGACGCCGCCACTCCTCCGCCCGGCGAATTCACGTGCAGGACAATCGCTTTGATCGAATCGTCGTCCGCAAAATGCTTAAGCTGCGTGACCACCTGCTTCGGCGAGACAATTACGCCATCGAGTTCGACCACCCCAATCTTCGAACCGAAGCCGGTAAACGACTCTTCCTCTCGATTGTTGAAACTGAAATAGACGAGCGTGAAGACGGCGACCACAAACAGCATGAACAGCCCGCCGCCCACCAGCAACCACACCCAAATCCGCGAACGACCTTCGGCCATAATTAAACGAGTTTACACCCTCGCCTTTCACCAATAGCGGCGAGGCTGGCACAGCCTTGCTGGAGTCTCGACCCAACTCTAAGCCATTATGGGGGAGGCTATTCCATTGAAAAGCGGCAGCATACGCTTTCCCTAGACGGAGCGCCCAAACTGATCTACTATGTGCACGCATGAAGAGCCATCTTTTTTTGCACAAGTACAGGCTCGAACCAGTCAAACTGCCCGTCCAGCAAGGCTTTTTCCCGGTCGCGCTCGTCACGTTTTTGCTGCTTTTTTGCATCTCGCAAATTTGCGCCGCACAAGTGTCGCTGCCCCAGTTGGGGAACTGAAAACCGATGACAAGCAATTTACCGACGACTCGGAATCGGTTGTAACAATTTCAAAGGCCGTCGACGAAGTTCGGCTTAACTTCACCGTCACCGACAAAAATGGCAAGTTCATTAAGGCTTTGCGAGCCGAGGATTTTAACCTGCTCGATAACCTGCACCCACCGGAGCGCGTAAACCATTTCCAGGCAAACTCGGAATCGCCGCTGCGCGTGGTTATGCTGTTCGATATCAGCAGTTCGATCCGGTATCGTTTTGACTTCGAGCAAAAAGCCGCCAACCACTTCCTCAAACACGTGCTCCGCCCAGGAGTCGATCAGGCCGCTATCATCTCCTTTGGCTCGGAAGTTACCGAAGTCCAGTCCATGACTGGCGATGTGAACAAGCTGACGTCCGCTATTTCCCATCTCCAACCGGGTGGCGATACAGCGCTCCACGATGCGGTGGTCCGCGCGTCGCGAGACCTCCGTTCGCAGTTTTCTCCCTCCGATGCGCGGAAGATCGTCATCATTTTGTCGGACGGGGCCGACACCACGAGCCATGCTAAGGCCAAAGATTGTAATGCGGCTGCCATTTCGTCGGAGGCCACGATTTTGGTTGTCGATGCGTCCGTTCCTTCCGAGCGCAACTCTCCGGGTCAGATTTTTCTGCGGAAAATAGCGCTGAATTCGGGTGGTTTTGTGTTGCCGGCAAGAGAGGATTCCGAAATCAAAGATGCCTTCAAGAAAATCGATGGCGTGCTGCGAAACCAGTACGCTCTCAGCTACAAGCCGGCAGATTTCGAACGTGACGGCGCTTTCCGGAGCGTGCAGTTGTCAACTCGAAAACGAGGCTTGATCGCGCACTCCCGCAATGGTTACTACGCAAAATAACCAAGTACGCGACCAGTGGCATTCGGTTGCGGGAGATAGTCCCGTTGGCGGATTCACAGGGAACCCGCCCTCCCTTGTTAAGCCCCTGGCGGCCGGCATGCGCACTACCTACCCACTCGAACTGCGCAGTTGATTTATTTCACTTCAAAAGTCTTTGCATCAATCCCAACATTATTGGAGATTTCTAGCCCTTTAAGATTCCAGTCCCACAGCGACGTGCGGCCGTTTTGCAGTTCCTGCGAGAACTGAATATCGTCCTGAGTCGGTAAGGTAACCCCATCCACTGTTTTAAAGTCGCTGAATTTCTCCGTCAGGCGAAAACGATTCGGAACCAGTCGAGCTTGGGCAGTTTCCGGGCTTCCGCTCGCAACACCAGCACTTGCGGATCTGCCCGCACCCCCCGCGGCAGGTGAGTCGGTTGTCGCAGCCAAAGGGTTCGTACCCGTGAGGCTGGCGGTCGTACTGTAGCTATAGGTCGTCTCCACATGGCGATAGGTTTGCGGATCGAAATAAAGGTTGATTTCCAAATCTGAACTCTTACGAGGGCGGTAACGAAGTTCATAGAGCTGTTGCCCGTCGATTTTTTTCAGGCCCCCGAAGCTCAGCTTGGCTTTGCGCTCATTCAGATCCAAGAGCGGCCACGCTGTCGAGAGTGTTCCACCCAACAGGCCTTCGCGGATTACCGCATCCTGCACAAACACGAAATTCCCGACAGGAGAACGGGTTTGCTGGGCGCCCGAGAATGCAACCTGATCTTTATCGCCGTTGAAGATGAACTGCTCGCCCCGGTATTCGTTGTTCGGCAGCTTCATCAGAAACACAAGCTTCTTGCCATCGGACGCGATCTGCGCCTTCCCGTCCAGAACGCCCGCGCCGCCAACCAGAATTCTGAACTCCACCGGACCTTGTACACCGCGAGTCTTCAGTCCAGCCCGAACTGCGGCGCTTGCAATGGAATCCAGATGATCAGCCACGAGTTCATCGGCATTGGCAGGCGGATTAGCGGCTTTCGCATTACTCACCAGACCAAAAACCGGCCAAAGTAGCGCGAGCGCTGCGATTGCGACATTCTTCATGCTCATGATCACTATCCCCCTAGTTCTTCCCCTTCGGACGGTGCACTTGGAGCAGTCCCATGGAACCGTCCCAGAGCCCAAGTTTACTCCCTTTTCTGCGGGCATTGATCCGAAAACCGTAGTCCACGGTCTCCCAAATACCTTAAACTCGTGACGCGAATGCGCGACCCGATCGAACTCGAGGTTTTCAAGAACATCTACCACTCCATCGCCGAAGAAATGGGTGCGGCCCTCAGGCGCACTTCTTTTTCCCCAAATATTAAGGAGCGCCGCGATTACTCCTGCGCCGTGTTCGATTCCCACGGCCAGGTCATTGCCATGGGCGACCACATGCCCGTACACCTCGGCTCCATGCCAATGTCGGTCGCGGCCGCCATTCAACACTGTGAAGTCAATGGTTCTCCGCTTGAGCCCGGCGACGTGGTCATGTTGAACGACCCCTTCCGTGGTGGCACCCACCTTCCCGATATCACGTTGGTGATGCCCGTCTACATTTCGAGGACCGATCGACTCAAGCGTGTGCCCCAGGTTCGCGCCCGTTCTGTGGGCGCTAACCTGGGCGCGGCGGCGAACCTGGCCCCAGCGGCGAAGAAACACCACCCCCAATCCCTCCCCGATTTCTACGTCGCCTCTCGCGCACACCACTCCGATGTCGGCGGCATGTACGCCGGCTCGATGGGCCCATGCCGCGAAATCTACCAGGAGGGTCTCCGCATCCCGCCCGTCAAGATCATGCGCAGCGGAAAAATCTTCCCCGCCATCCTAGCGCTCCTGCTCAATAATGTCCGCACGCCGGAGGAGCGCGAAGGCGATCTCGGAGCGCAAATCGCTGCCTGCCAAACTGGAGCCCAGCGCCTCGCCGAAATTTGTGCCCGCTACGGACTTCCACGCGCGCAAAAAGCCGCCGCCGGACTGATCGACTACTCCGAAGAACTCATGCGCGCTTTCCTTGCGACAGTTCCGCCAGGCGAGTACAACGCAGAGGACTTCCTCGACGATGACGGCGTCGGCGCAAAACCAGTTCGCATCGCGGTCACGATTCGCATCGGGCGCGTGCGTACCAAAAGAAGATCTCCCGTAGAGACGCGGCTTGCCGCGTCTCCCTCCCCGTCGAATCGTAAACCCGCTGTCACCATTGATTTCACTGGCAGTGCCCCGCAGGTTTCAGGCGCCGTCAACGCCGTCGAAGCCATCACCTACTCCGCGTGCTTTTATGTCTTCCGTTGTCTGCTTCGCGAGGACGTGCCCGCCACCGCCGGACTCATGCGGCCCATTCAAGTGATCGCGCCGTCTGGCACTGTCGTCAATGCAATACCACCAGCTGCCGTCGCCGGAGGCAATGTCGAAACTTCCCAGCGCATCGTCGACGTTCTGCTGCGCGCGCTCGCGCATGCGATTCCCGACCGCATTCCCGCCGCCGCTGCAGGCACAATGAACAACCTCACCATCGGTGGGATCGATCCGCGCACCCACCAGCCCTTCGCCTACTACGAGACCATTGCCGGAGGCATGGGCGCGCGGCCTACGAAAGATGGCGTCTCCGGCGTGCACACACACATGACCAATTCGCTCAACACCCCAGCCGAGGCGCTCGAAAACGCGTATCCTGTGCGCCTGCGCCAATACTCATTGCGCGCCAATAGCGGCGGTCGCGGCCTTCACACTGGCGGCGATGGCATCGTCCGCGAAATCGAGGTTCTCACGGATGCTCAGGTTACACTCCTCGCCGATCGCCGAACTCGCGGACCCTATGGCCTGGCAGGCGGGGAAGATGGCGCTCCGGGCCGCACCACCATCATTCGCCAAGACGGGTCGGAGGAAGAGATCGAAGGCAAAACCAGCGTCCGCCTGCGCTCCGGCGAAAGAGTGAGGATCGAATCCCCTGGCGGCGGCGGCTGGGGAATAGTCAAACAGTCTGACGTGTGATCGACATATGAGAGGGCATTTTTCAACTCGAATTCTGATCTGCATCGTATTTCTGGCGATCCCTGTTTGTTCCCAGACTCCTCGGGGTGACGCCAGCCATCGAATTCGGCTCGGTCTCCTCGATGATGCGCGCGAGGAAATGGTCAACTGGAAACCGGGGGTTGCTCAACAACGCATTGTCAGACCCGCTTTTGAGAAGACTGCAACGGGATGGAAGAAAGTGAACGCCTCATCCTTGCCTGCTCACATGACTTGGACAGTAGCGTTTGACGGTAAGAACCTCGGAACGTTGGAGACGCAGGCAAGGTCAGAAGACGGACTCACGCCACTCCAAGCGCCTCTGACACCACAATCTGCGCTTCCCTTAGTCGGATCGTCGTCGGAGCAATTTGCTGGCCTGCTGGCCGATGGCGGGCAAACCAAAGTTCGTCGCCCCTTAATAGTCGTCTCGCAACCCTATTTTCACAACCCTGACGGCTGGAGGAGAACGAAACTGCCAGATGAAATTGGTGCCTTAGTCCGCACCGCATTCCGTCGCGAGTATCCGCACGTCGATCGCTGCAAGGACGAGGAGATCGTGAAGCGTAACTGGAAGTTCCCCGATTCTGCGCTATCTTTCCCCTCCGTGTATGGCTCCAAAAAGCATTCCTTTCTCGTTGAGGCCGACTTGGACGCAGGGGATTGCGGCTACATTAGTGAGCCTGATGACCCAGAATCAGTGCCGTGGTTCTTCGTGGCTCCAGATGGGAGTGTGCGGCGGATAGGCTCTTTCATGACTCTCCTCGACGCTGGCGACTACGACAACGACGGCAGGTCGGAAGTAGTGTTCTTTCTCAGCCAAGGGGAGAATACCGACGGTTTTGTCTTGTTTGACAGTACCTTCAAGAAACCTGTGACTCTCGCTTGGCACTATCACTGACGTGCCCACGCCCCACCCTGCTTTTCGCTAAAATCGTAGGGGGCAATTTCACGGAGCCATATTCATGAGAATCCTGCGTCCTTTTCTATTCGGCGTTGTCCTCGCCGCAGCCTTTTTTTACTTCACCACCTACCGCAACAACGGCAATAGCCCGAATCTCACCAGTTGGCTGAGCCGCCCCCAGCACGTTGAAGTCACGGAGGCAGCCGGCGGCGAATCTCTCGACGCCGAAGAGCAGAACAACATCAGCGTCTACCGCAGAAACATCTCGGGCGTGGTCAACATCACCTCCCGCGCCATGACGTTCGACTTTTTCTACGGCCTCGTCCCGCAGGAAGGCCAGGGCTCCGGCTTTATCATCGACAAGCAGGGCCACATCCTTACTAATTTTCACGTGATCGAAAACGCGCGCCAGGTCGAGGTCACGCTGCACGACCGCAAGAAATATAAAGCCACAATCGTCGGCACCGACCAGGCACACGATCTCGCTGTCATCCAAATCAAGGCCTCCGACCTTCAGCCCATGACGCTCGGCGACTCTACCAACCTACAGGTCGGCCAAAAAGTCTATGCCATCGGCAATCCCTTTGGCTTTTCCGGTACGCTTACGCGCGGCATCGTCAGCTCAATCCGAGGTGTACAAGAACCGGATGGCATGCAGATTGAAGAAGCCATTCAGACCGATGCCGCCATCAACCCCGGCAACTCTGGAGGCCCGCTGCTCAACTGGCACGGCGAAGTCATCGGCATCAATACCATGATTGCGTCGAGCGCCGGCCAAAGCGCCGGCATCGGTTTCGCCATTCCCATCAATACGGCCAAAGCCGTCCTCAACGATCTGGTCACGCTCGGCCGTGTTCGCCGTCCGGCGCTCGGCGTGCGCACCATTCCCATCGATCCCGAACTGGCCGGCGAACTCGGCCTCGCCTCCGACTACGGACTGCTGATAGTTCAGGCTGTGCAAGGCGGAGCGGCCGACCGCGCAGGCCTGCGCGGAGGCACAGAGCGCGCCTACCTCGGCAACACGCCAATCATGGTCGGCGGCGACCTGATCGTCGAGATCGATGGAGGAAAAATCGAAACTCAGCAAGATCTCGCCCAGGTCATGAACAAACATCGCGCCGGCGACACCGTAAAAATCACAATCTATCGTGGCAAGAAAAAGGCGGTAGTAGATGTGGTGCTGGGCGAGTCGCGCGAGCAGGTGTGATTTGTGTGGCGCGGGCACTCTTGCCCGCGGGCGCTCTTGTCTGTATGGTGCGGACCTGCCCCGAGCGAAGTCGACCGCAGCCCGCGTGCACTTGGGTGTGCCTGTTGAGATGTTGGGTTTTCTCCGCGTCCTCGGCGTCTCGGCGGTGAAAAGCCATGAGTTGGCTGATCAAGCCTCTTGCAATCTTCCCTGCTATATAGCACGATATATAGCAGAGGCGAGTCGCCATGGCGCCAAGATCCAAGGCCAAAGTCTTCTACAG
Source organism: Terriglobales bacterium (assembly GCA_049698855.1). GTDB lineage: Bacteria > Acidobacteriota > Terriglobia > Terriglobales > Acidobacteriaceae > Acidiflorens. Next base: position 3,673 of record JBAVYO010000190.1, on the reverse strand, counting down.
CGGCAGAAGCCAAGCCGTGCGCATCCCGGCCGAGTTCCGCTTCTCGACCGACGAGGTCTACATCCGCCGCGACCCGCAGAGTGGAGATCTGATTCTCTCGGAGTCTCCGGCAAAGACCTGGAAGGAAATCTTCGCCGCCCTCGACAAGGCTGGCGTTCCCGACGATTTCCTGGCCGATCGCGACACCAGACCGCCGCAGAAGCGGGACTTCGATGATTGACCTCTGATGGCTTACTTCTAATGGTCCGCACCTGGATGCTCGACACCAATACCGTGAGCTACATCGTTCGCGGAATCTCTCCCGCTGCCAGAGATCGTTTGGACGGGTTGAAGATCAACGAAGTCGGATGCATCTCGGTCGTCACCGAGGCGGAAATTCGTTATGGGCTGGCCAGAAAGCCTCCGAGTCTTGCTTTTCGGACCGTCCTTAACGACTTTCTGGCCAAGATACAAATTCTGCCCTGGGGCAGCGCGGAAGCTCTTATTTATGGAGACCTGCGGGCCAAACTGGAACGAGCCGGAAAAGCCCTGGGCAATCTGGATATGCTGATCGCCGCCCATGCCATCAGTGCAAACGCCACCCTGGTCACACGCGATAAGGCCTTTGCTCAGGTCGAGGACCTGCGTCCCCCAGTGAACTGGGCCGTGGATTTATAGGGCCCGTGTGGCGCGGGCACTCTTGCCCGCGGGCACTTGCTTTTTTCGATGAATTGTCGGACACATCCGCCCCGAGAGAATCAACCCTTCGCATTCAGGGCTTGATTTCGATGGGGGTACCCACGCGAACCAGTTTCCAGATTTCGTCCATCTCTTCATCAGCAACCGCAACGCAGCCGTCTGTCCAATCATGCAGGGAATGGGCCTTCCCTATCCACGCATACTCTTTCGGAAGTCCGTGCAGCATGATATCTCCCCCAGGACTGACGCCTAGCTTCTTGGCGGCCTCACTGTCGTGTGCGTTTGGATACGAGATGTGAAAGGCCTTGTAGTAATGGCTGTTAGGATTCCGCGAATCGAGCACGTAAAGCCCTTCAGGCGTTCGATGGTCGCCCTGCCGAGCCTTCGGCCCGACCGGTTCACCTCCTAAGGCAATTTTGTACGACCGTAGCTCCTTGCCGTGTGACAAAAGAACGAGCTTTCGTTCTCGTTTATAAACTACGACGCGATCCACACTTTCGCTAGTGTTCTGCGCAAAGGTGAAAGGCCACGATGTAAGCAATACGATAGCTGTCAGGAAAAGGCGCATGCGGGGTAATTTTATCCGCAACGGCCGACCGAGTGCCGTCGGGAGCAGGGCATGTTGGCCCTCCTTTCCCGCGCTATCATCTTCCCATGCCCGACCTCGATTCCATCCGCTCTCTCTGCCGCTCTTTCCCCGGCGTCACCGAGGACATGCCCTGGCCCGATGATCTCTGCTTCAAAGTAGGCGGCAAAATCTTCGTTAGCATGGTTCTCTCAGACGGACGCTACCCGCGCATCACGCTGAAAGCGTCGCCGGAGGCATTTCACGACCTCCTCGAAATCGAAGGCATCGCGCCAGCAGCCTACGTGGGACGCTATAAGTGGGTTACTCTCGCCAATTGCAACGTAGTGCCCGCACGCGAACTCGAGGACCTCATTCGCCAGTCATATGCGTTGGTTTCAGCCAAAGCACCAAAGAAGAAAGTGCCCAGCCGAAAAAAGAAGAAGGCGTCGAGGTCCCGAGTCTGACTCATGCATTTCTCGGCGCACTCGGCGTCTCGGCGGTGAATCATTCGGGTTTGACTCGTGCCACGCGCTGCGCTAGCCTCGTAGGTCGGCTCTTGCGGCAAGCGTATTCGGTATGAATTCGTATGGGTGCGATGGATTTGGGCGGAACATCCAGCAGGTAGCCAGCGCCCCCAGTTCATCATCAGTGGCTCCCCGACGAGATTCGTGTCGAAGATCGCCTTTCTCCCGATACAATGAACCTGCTGCGATCCAAAGGCCACAAGTTGGATGTTCACCGCTTTTGGGGAGATGGCGAGTGCATCATGATCGATCCCAGGACAGGCGAGCGGATGGGCGCGAGCGACGGACGCAATAATGGGAAGACGGTAGGCTTCTGATGCTGAAGGCAGTGTCTACGTACATCTACGTGAAGGAAAGGCTGCACCCCGGCCTGCTCGACGAACTCGTTCGCTCGGGAGCGCAAGCCATCGAGATTTTCGCGGCGCGCCAGCACTTCGACTACGCTAATCGCAAGCAGCACGTGCGCGAAATCGCGGAATGGTTCCATTCGAGCGGCATTCCGCTGAACTCTCTCCATGCGCCCTTATATTCCGATTACGAGTGGGGGCGCACCGGTACCCCGCCGGTCAATATCGCCTCCACCGACCGCGCCCACCGCGTCGAGGCCATGGACGAAATCAAGCGCTCGCTCGAAGTCGCCGAGCTCATCCCATTTCGTTTTCTCGTACAGCACATTGGCAACCCCAACGAGGATTTCGACGAGAAGAAATTTGAAGCCGCAATGACCTCTGTCGAGCACCTTCGTGCCTTCGCCCGGCCGCTCGGGGTGCGCATTCTGGTCGAGAACATCCCCAACGAACTTTCCACTCCCGGCCGCCTCGTCGAATTCATCCACACTATGCACTTCGACGACATCGGCGTCTGCTTCGATTGCGGCCATGCCCACATGATGGGCGGGATCCCCGAGTCCTTCGAGACTCTGAAGAAGCACATTTGCTCGACTCACATACACGACAACAATAAAGACAAAGATTCGCACCTCTGGCCGGGCAACGGATCGGTCGATTGGAAACAAACAATGGAATTGCTGCGTACCGCTCCGCAGGCCCCGCCGCTGCTGCTCGAAATCGAAGGCGAAGAAAAGAAGAGTCCCCGCGAAGAGGTCAGCACAACCTTCCGCAAACTGGAAAGTTCATAGTTCACCGCCGAGACGCCGAGTGCGCCGAGAAATGCAGGAAATCGACAGGCTTGATCAGATTTCTCGCCGCATCATCGGGGCCGCGATCGAGGTTCACAGACATCTCGGACCCGGCCTTCTGGAATCGGCCTATCAATCGTGCTTAGCGTTTGAGCTTAGGCAACTCGGCTTGGGAGTCGAAGAACAAAAGCCCCTAGCGGTGGTTTACAAAGATGTAAAACTCGATTGCGGATATCGCCTGGATTTGGTCGTCGAAAACGAAATTGTCGTGGAAATCAAGGCCGTCGAGAAACTGCTTCCAATTCACGAAGCGCAGCTTCTCTCATACCTGCGCCTAGCTCACAAGAAAGTGGGGCTCCTGATAAACTTTCATGTTCCAATGCTGAAGAGCGGCCTCAAACGAATTGTGAACGAGTTCCCGGATGAGCGTCGCAAAGACGCTCCATCAGATGCTCCTCAATAAGAAAACTGATTGGGTTTTCTCGGCGCCCTCGGCGTCTCGGCGGTGAAAAGGTCTTATGTCAATCAGCACTATCGCAGAAATAGGCAAACACGAAGGCCAGTCCGTCACCATCCGCGGATGGCTTTACAACCTCCGCGAAAACGGTAAGCTTCTTTTTCCGCAGTTCCGCGACGGCAGCGGCATCATTCAAGGCGTCGTTCCCAAAAACGCCGTCCCGCCCGAAGTCTTCGACGCCATCAAAGGCCTGACGCAGGAGTCGAGTGTCATCGTGGAAGGCAAAGTCCGCGCCGATAAGCGCGCCC
>JBAVYO010000189.1:0-8052 GCA_049698855.1 Terriglobales bacterium | reverse complement strand
TATATGCGCCGGAGCAATACTAGGCCACATCACGCCGCGTTAGCGGGGTGATGCGGCGGAGGAAAACTAGACCGCCGGATTCTTGTTTCACGGGGCACGCTTACGGGGTAACGGGACTGGTTCGGTTCCGTTGAATCGACGGCAGCGATCGTGGAACACCGGAGGGATGTACTCAGTGGAGATCTATGGGCGTGTACGGCGAGCGGTTCTGGTGGAAGGTAGGAGTCAACGGTCGGTAGCGCGAGAGTTCGGATTATCGCGCGTGACGGTGCACAAGATGTTGGGGTATTCGATTCCGCCGGGCTACCGGCGGAAAGAGCCCGCGAAGCGGCCCAAACTGGGGCCGTGGGTGGGCGTGATCGACGCCATTCTGGAAGAAGACAAGACAAAACCCGTCAAGCAGCGGCATACGGCGAAGCGGATCTTCGATCGGCTGCGGGCGGAGCACGCATTCCCCGGCGGCTACACGATCGTGAAGGACTACATGCGCGCCGCGACCTTGCGCGGTCGGGAGATGTTCATTCCGCTGACGCATGCTCCGGGCACGGCGCAGGCCGACTTTGGCGAGGCCCTGGTGATCGTCGGTGGCGAGGAGCACAAGGCGCACTACTTGGCGATCGACCTGCCGCACTCCGACGACTGCTTCGTCCGGGCGTTTCCGGCGGAGACGACGGAGGCCTTTCTGGAGGGCCACGTTCAGGCCTTTGCCTATTTCAGCGGCGTGCCCACCACGATTCTGTACGACAACACGAAGCTGGCGGTGGCGCGGATTCTGGGCGACGGCACCCGGCAGAAGACGCGGGCGTTCTCCGAGTTACAAAGTCACTATCTGTTCGCCGAGAAGTTCGGACGGCCGGCGAAGGGTAACGACAAGGGTAAGGTGGAAGGGTTGGTGGGTTATGCGCGGCGTAACTTTCTGGTGCCGATTCCGCGGGTGGCCACTTGGGAGGAGTTGAACGAGCGGTTACTCGAACAGTGCCGGGAGCGGCGAGCGCGGCGGCTGCGCGGTCACCAAGAGACGATTGGTGAACGCTGGGAGCGGGGCCGTGCGGCGTTTCTTCCACTGCCGTCCAGCGAGTACGAAGTCTGCGAGAAGCGCGTGGCGCGGGTAAGTTCGATGTCGCTGGTGCGTTATCGTACGAACGACTACTCAGTACCCACCGAGTACGGGCATCGCGATGTGCTGGTGAAGGGTTACGTGCACGAGGTGGCAATCGTCTACGGCAGCAAGGTGATTGCGCGCCACCGGCGCAGTTACCAGCGCGAGGACATGGTCTTCGATCCGCTGCACTATCTCGCCTTGCTGGAACAGAAGGCACGGGCGTTGGATCAGGCGGCGCCGCTGGCCGGCTGGGAGTTGCCGGATTGTTTCGCCCGTCTGCGGCGACTGTTGGAAGCGCGGCTGAACAAGGGCGGCAAGCGCGAGTATGTGCAGGTGCTGCGCCTGCTAGAAACGTTCTCCCTGCCGGAGGTCGAAGCGGCTATCGGCGATGCGCTGCATCTGGGCACGCTCGGCTTCGATGCGGTCAAGCATCTGCTGTTGTGCCGCATCGAGCGGCGTCCGCCGCGGCTGGACCTGGAGAACTATCCGCATCTGCCACTGGCCGAAGTACACACCACGCAAGCCGCCGACTACATGACTTTGCTCTCCGCGCAGATGCTCTCCTCGGAGACATCCAGTGGCGAGGCGAGGTGACGCGATGAGCGACCTCGCGATGCCCTCTGGGAACGACACGCCACAGGTGTTGCTGGAACATCACCTGAAGCAATTGCGGCTGCCGACCTTTCTGCGCGAGTACGACAAAGTGGCGCGCCAATGTGCGGCGGAGGGCGTGGATTTTCCGCGCTATCTGCTGCGCCTGACGGAACTGGAGCTGCTGGATCGCGAACGGCGGGCCACCGAACGCCGCATCCATCAAGCCCGCTTCCCCGTGGTTAAGAGCCTGGATACCTTCGAGTTCCTGGCCATTCCATCGTTGAACAAGGCGCTGCTACTGGAGCTGGCGCGCTCGGAGTTTCTACTGCGGCGCGAGAACGTGCTGCTGCTGGGCAACAGTGGCACCGGAAAGACTCACCTCGCGCTCGCCCTGGGTTTATCGGCCTGCCAACGCGGCCATCGCGTGCGCTTCACGACGGCGGCGGCGATGGTGCACGAGTTGCTTGAAGCCAAGGACGAAAAGCGGCTGCTGCGTTATCAGAAACAGATGGCCAGTTACGAACTGCTGATCGTCGATGAACTAGGCTTCGTGCCGCTGTCCAAGTCGGGCGCCGAGTTGCTGTTCGAGGTCTTCAGCCAACGCTACGAACGCGGTTCAACGCTGGTGACCAGTAATCTCCCGTTCCAGGAGTGGACCGAGGTTCTCGGATCGGAACGGCTGACCGGCGCGCTGCTGGACCGGCTTACCCACCATGTCCATATCCTGGAGATGAACGGCGAGAGCTACCGCCTGAAGCAGAGCAAACGCAAACGAGACTCACAGCCGAACTCCTGATCCGCCCACCTCGACTCCCGCCCGCTACCCGCGACGGCAAACACGCCTCGGGGAGGAGGACGGCTTCCGCTCCGGCCTAAACGCGCCGCCTTTCAGGCGGCGCAGGCCTCCGCTCCAGACGCCCTCCTCCCCGACAATCCCCGATCTTCTACACACCCTCCTGGTCTACTTTTACTCCGCCTCTGTGGTCTCGTTTTACTCCGCCCTTGACAGCGTCATCCCTTCTTCAATTGCATCTTCCTCCGAATCCTCTGGCGGCACTCGAAGCAGGCCACCGTAAGCAATGCTTGCATTACTTGGTCGATGCAGTGGCTCACTTGGTGGGGGACACCGCCAAACAGCGTCCAGGCACCGTCGGGAACGCTCTTCTATCGACAATCACACAGATCGAAGGCGCGCATGACGAACTTCGGGCTGCCCTCGTTACTGCCCTTGGCCTGATGGCACAAAATCGAGAGACATTGCCCTCGATCCTTCCGTCCCTCTACGGTGCCATGACATGCAATTCGCAACGCGTTCGGGCAGCTGCGGCAAGGGCGTACGGAGAACTTATCAATCGAGATCCGGACGACCTGCCGCCTTTGCTCCACGAAACGTTCATTGCCCTCTTAAGCGATCCATACGTGATTGTGCATTGGGCAGCCCTAGACGTTCTTGATCGCAGTTGGCTGCCGGACAAGTACGACAAGATCCTGCAACTCCGAGTCTTCCATATTATTGGAGCGCACAGCGGTTCCAAGCGAGATGACAATGTTTTGAAGGTTGCACTTGATGTATTTCTCGGTTTTCATGGGGGCAAGGATGACGGCATGTCGGCCAATCTGCGGGACTTCATGCTTGACAAAATCAAGTTGTGCGGCAGACATGATCGTGCGGAACTACTCCGTCATCATGCCTTCCAGCTAATGGAAGCGACTGGTTTCACACGAGCAGTGTTGGAGTTACTCACAGCCCAGGATGTCAGCGAGTACACAGTCAAAGATCTCATAGGAACTCTACGGAAAGTACCTCCGGCACATATCCGTGCCGTCGCAGACGAGTTCGTCTCTGCGATTGAGACTTGTTCTCTTCACGGTCACCACGTTGTGGATGCCGCGTTAGAAGTTCTGACTGTCGCTTCCTTGTGGAGTCATGCGATGAAGCTCTGTGAATCCCAAGAGAAGCGATGGGGAGATTCAGAATGGGACCGTCAGCGCAAGTTGCACAGTCACCTACGATTATTGGGCTGCGCGATTGAATACTATTCGTCGGAAGGAGATCTTCAAAAGCTGAGAGATTCCGTAGCTGCGTTTCGGCGGAAAGAAGAGGAGCTCTGTCAGGATGAAGCAAAACATCGGAAGAGGAGGGATCCGCTCTTTGGAATCGGGGACCAGAGTCAAAGCTCGTGAAGCTCTGCTGAGTGCTTTAGACGGCGAACTCACATCTTCGGACAGGCTGGTGGCCGCGGCAAACGATATTCGCAGCTTGTCTCAACAAGGTTTCTCTTCAGAGAGCATCACACGCGAATACTCACTGTACGCTGGTTTCTTGGATGCAGCGGCTCGTCTGTCCTTGTGGACAAAAGCGGTACGTTCCTGCGAAGCCGATGCCGATCGTTATCTGCGGGGAGCAAAGGTGCATGTGCAAGACCATGTCCAAGCCTTTCGTCCAGAAAAAGATGAGCTGTGGACATCGTGTGCTCGTCTCATCGAGAACCTAAGCGGGGTAGGAGATGTACCCGCGATTTACAAGGCGCTCATGAGCATTCCGTTGGCCATTGCGCATCCAGTGGAGCATCGACGGCGAGTGCCTCCGGCGCCAAGCGAGAAGCAAGAGCCGCAAAAGATCGTGGTTGCTTTTACTTCCTTCTCCGTCAATGGCGAGCCGTTCCAGAAGGACCATTTACTCAATCTGGATGTCGGGTATGACCTTCAACTGGAGGTTGGACTCTCGACATGGCCCGAGGAAGAAAGCGAGCTTCATATTGAGCCGCTTTCCGTCGAACCTGCGGATTCGTACGAACTGCCGTCCTTTTCATTCGCGAAGCCCCAAGTGGCGGACCCGCTCAGCCTAAAAGCAACGAAGCGTATGGTTCTGAAGCGCGCAAACTCATTTCTTGCGCGCCCGTTGGAGTTCACCTACCGGGCCAGATTCCCCTCGTCTAGAGAGATTACGACCGAGGGCCAGCGCCATCTATCTGTCCGTTGCTTCGATCCCAGAAAAGATCCGGTGAGCGGCTATGAGCAGGTTGACCACAAGCTCTTTACCTTGCGGGACATTGCTAGACGTGCGACTGGAATCAATGACAACGACTTGAACAATCTGTTGATCCTGATGGGAGCGATCGGGGGAATAGCGGGACAGGCGATGCAGGACAACGTGTTCCCCGGGACGTGGACGGAGGAGGACTTTCAAAATGAAATGAAACGTTTGCTGCGTTCCTATCGCAGCATAGGTTCAGAGTTGGAAGAGCATCCTCATGTTTCAGGCGGGATTACAGACCTATCATTTCGGCATACTCGGCTAGAGTTGAAAGTAGTTGATGACCACTATGTAACTAGAGATGATCTACTGCAATTTCTCCCGCAGACCGCGCAGTACGTCGCCGGTAGTGACAAACGATTTGGCGTTCTCTGTGTGCTCGACACATCTGTTAAGACTGGCTTGCCCGGAAGTGTAGCCGATGACATTTCTTACGAGGCGATGATGGGTCCATCTGGGGCTGGCCTTCCGATAGGCATTGGGACCATCATTATTCGGGGAAATCTTTCTCAGCCCAGCACACTACGGGTCAAGAAGCACTCGCCGCGAAAGTAAACCAGTGATGGATAACGCGGGTCAGTGCCACTATTGGTACTGAGATAAGCCCCGCTATCTAGGAAGGACGTTGTTTTCCCGAATAGTCGCTCTCTAAAACAACAGTTTCGGAACGTATTCCTCGGCGCAAGCCGGGTCATCGTTCTTTACAGAATTCACGCGAGCCTCAGTGATCACTTCAAAAGCGGCCAACAGTTATCACTTCAAAACCGGCCAACGGGATTGGCCGTCCAGGACTGAGAATGTTCTACCCTGCCGCCTCCTGTGGTGGCAAGTCGGTTTTGGTGCGCCAGCTTCGCGGGCCGCACTTGAGCACGTGGCCGTGGTGGAGTAGCCGGTCAAGCATGGCGCTCACGGCGGCTGCATCGCCCAGAAGTTTCCCCCAGTCCTCCACCGGACGGTTCGAGGTCAGCATGGTGCTGGCCCGCTCGTAGCGGCGCATGATGATCTCCAGCAGTTCTTCGGCAGCGGTGAGCGGCAGCTTGCGCATCCCCAGATCGTCGAGGATGAGCAGGGGCACGGTCACCAAAAACTCCATGTGCTCTTTGCGGGTGCCGTCGAGCGTGGCTTCGGCGAGGTCATCGAGCAAAGCGTGGGTTTCGCGATAGAGAACGCGGTATCCCTGTTGGATGGCGGCTTGGCCGATGGCTTGTGCCAGGTGACTCTTGCCGGTGCCGGGTGGACCGAGAAACAGGGCATCTTCGTGACGCGCTATGAACGCGCCAGCAGCCAGATCGAAGACCAGGCCACGATTCATCTTCTTGTTGAAAGCGAAGTCGAAGTTATCGAGAGTCTTCTGCGAGTCGCGGAACTGGGCCTGCTTTTTCCGCCGCTCCAGCAGGCGCTCGCCACGCAAGGCAAGTTCGTCGGAGACCAGGCACGACAGCAGGTCGATGGGGGCGAGCGGTTCGGCTTGAGCCTGACGCAGGCGGGTTTCTAGCACGGCGGCCATTCCGCCCAGGCGTAGTTGTTTGAGCGCACGATCGAGTTCGATCAGATTCATTCTTCTATCTCCTTGGTTCTGTAGTTAATAAAATCGCGGTACTGGACTAACTCGCGGATCAGGGGATCGACTTGCTGCAAACTGAGTGGGGCTTGCGGGCAGCGTTCCAGATAGCGCCGAACAAAGCGGTATTCCTGCACTCCCATGTCGAGCGCAGCGGCGCAGGCTTCATCGACCGCCGCCGTGCCGTACTTCTTGGCCAGGGAGAGGACGCCCAGGATGCGTCGCACTCCGACCTCGCCTTGCTGGCGATGAATGGCGTCGCAGAGCGCACCGATGTGCGCTCCAGCGCGGCCGGCACGCGACAGCAGTTGGGAAGTGCGCAGTGGAGTTCGCTTGGGGTGGTCCTCTTCTTTAATGCGATACCAACCGCGCTTCTGGCGTACATGTTCGCGCAGCAGTTGCCCGGTCTTGGGATCGAGCAGGCGCACATACAACTCATCCCATTGCACGCGCAGCACGCGACCGATCCAGCCCGGCGGTGCGCCATAGTAGGCGGCTTCGACTTCGACGCAGCCATCCAGATGCACGATGCGCTCGCCGTATTGGTAATAGCGAAACGGTTCCAACGGCAGCTGCAACAACGTGGGTTTCTCATCGGCAAACATGGCGGCGACCTGCCGCTTGGTGGTGCCATGGATGCGCGTGTCAGCCCAGCGTTGTTCCCAGCGGTCTAAGTAAGCTTGAGCTTCGTCCAGACTCTCGAAGCGCAAGCCTTTCAGCGGTGTCTTCTGCGCATGGCCGACGCCGGATTCGACTTTGCCTTTGCGGTCGGGATCTTGAATGCGGCAAGGCATGGCGACCGCGCCGTAGTGCGCCAGCACGTCGCGATAAAGAGGATTGAGAGCGGGATCGTAAACGTCGGGGACGAGCACACCTTCGCGCAGATTGTCGAGCACGACGATGCGCGTGGCTCCGCCCAGCCGGCGAAAAGCTCGTTCGTGCAACTCGGCCCAGATGCGCGAACTGGAGCGGAACGTCAGAAGACGAACCGACTTGCGGCTGCAGCCCAACGTCATCACGAACAGCCGGGTGCGCCGATACTTGCGGCTCTCGGGATCGCGCACCATCGGCCCGGTGCCGTAATCGACTTGCGCCTCCTGGCCAGCCGCAGTGACGATGACGACGCGGGCTTCGGGCGTTTGCGTTCCGCGCCGCTTGCGCACGAAACGTTGCACGCTTTGGTAGCTGCTGGCGAAGCCGTACTCGGAAACCAAGTCCTGCCAGATGGCCATGGCATTGCGACCGCGGTTAAGCCCCAAGTCGATGGCTTCCCGGTACGGCTCGCAGGCGCTGGGGCGGCTGACCACGGCAGAGTCGGTGATCACTTCGTTGGCCGGTTTTGAAGTTGCTTTTGCTTTTCCCTTATTAGGAAGGTTTTCGGGGTTGGGGTTGCAGTTAGGGTCGACTGGACCGGGAATCACCGGAATGGCCGGTTTTGCCGCACCGGAGTCGGTGATCACTTCGTTGGCCGGTTTTGGTTCGCACCGCCCCCAGCCACTGGGCGGACGCACCGCAATCCCCGCCGCTTTCAGGTAGGCGCTGGCGGTTTCACGACGGATGCTGGTCGCTTGCTGGATGCGCCGCAGCGACCAGCCCAGCCGTCCCAGAGCTAAGACTTGTTGTTTCTTCTCTTCGTTCAAGACATTGGCCATGCCCACGGAGCCTACAAGCCTCCGCGGGAATCAATGTCCCGGACGCTACTCTCGTTGGCCGGTTTTCAGGTGATAATCACTGGCCGGTTTTGGGTGATCGCTGAGG
>JBAVYO010000188.1:0-11124 GCA_049698855.1 Terriglobales bacterium | reverse complement strand
GTAGTGAACCTGGCAGCAGTCGCACTCTGTAACTTCCATCTTTTTGCCGCCTGGCTGTTTGACGACAGCGCGGTCGGTTGGGACCCGATTTCGCTTTGGAAACAGATGGGCATCCTGGCGAAGGTCGTGGTTATCATTCTCTTCATCATGTCGGGTTGGTCGATCGGCGTGATGATCGACCGCTGGATGGCCTTCAACGCCGCCCGCAATCAATCCCGCTCGTTCGCTCCGGCAGTAGCCGGCGCGCTGCGCGAGGGAAAAATCGACGAGGCGATCAAGGTTGCCGAGCGCAACAAGAAGAGCCATCTCGCCAAGGTCGTGACGGCGGGTCTGATGGAGTTCAAAGCTCACCAGGATAGCCCCGGCGAAATCCCCGGCGAGACGATTGAAGCTTCGAAGCGCGCACTGGAGCGCACAGAAGCCATTGTTCACGCCGAACTGAAGCGCGGCTTGGGCGGACTGGCGACGATCGGATCGACGGCTCCATTCGTGGGACTGTTCGGAACGGTGGTCGGTATTTTGAACGCGTTCCGCGGCATTCAACAGGAAAAGGCCACCGGTCTGGCGGCTGTAGCCGGCGGTATTTCCGAAGCGCTGGTGACGACTGCAATCGGGTTGTTCGTGGCGATTCCGGCCGTGATGATGTTCAACTATCTGACGGGCCGGGTGGAAGCGTTCGACGTGGAGATGGATAACTCGTCGAGCGAATTGATCGACTACTTCCTGAAGCGCCGCAGCATGCGCCGTTCCTGAGAATCAGGCGCGCGGGCTAGCAGTTTGAGTTGCGGCAGGGCGCTGGCAAATTGCCGGCGCCCGCTCCTCCTCAAGTTTTCACAGCCCTCCGAGCAGGACGCATCCGCAGGAGACGGAATTCATGTCATTAAATAAACGAAACGAAGGCGCCAAGGTCAACTCCGACATCAACGTCACCCCGATGGTTGACGTGATGCTAGTGCTTCTGATCATCTTCATGGTGATCACGCCCATGTTGCAAAAGGGTGTGAGCGTGGACATGGCGAAGGTTAACAGCCCCAACCCCATGCCGGACGCCGATAAAGAAGATGCGCTGCTGGTAGCGGTTCAACGCGACGGCACAGTTTTCTTTGGCACGGACAAGATCGCCGCAGCGGATCTGACGCAAAAGGTGAAGGATCGCCTGGCCAGCCGCACCGACAAGCGCGTTTTTCTGAAAGCCGATGCGCGGGCGAAGTTCGGTTCGGTGGTCGAAGTGGTCGATGATGTTCGCGCTGCCGGCGTGGACCAACTAGGCCTGTTGACGGATCAAAAGAAGGCCACATTGACCCCGCCATCGGGCTCAAATCCACCACCATCGCCTACGGGCGGGCAGTAGAACAGGTAGTCGAAGTCGCAAGGAGATTGATATGGCTATGGCAATGGGCGGCTCGAGCGGCGGCCCGAACGCAAACATGAACGTCACGCCGCTCATCGACGTTTTGCTGGTGCTGCTGATCATTTTTATGGTGATCACGCCTCTCACTCCCAAAGGTCTGGACGCGCTGGTTCCGCAACCGCCGCCGCCAAACCAGAAGCAGCCGCCGCCATCGGATCGCACGATTGTGGTGCAGTTGCTGGACCGCGGCGCCGGGAATCCTCCGGCCGTTAAGATCAATCAGGACGACGCGACCTGGGAGACGCTACAGGGACGATTGGAAGATATTTTCAAGACGCGCGCCGAGAAGGTGATGTTCGTGAAGGGTGACGACAACGTGCCGTTCGCGGATGTTGCCAATGTGATTGACATCGCGCATTCAGCCGGCGTCGATAAGGTCGGCTTGATCACGGCCAAGATCGAAGCGGGCGGCTAGAAAAATCGGGGGATCGGATCGTCGGGCCATTGGGTGATCTGGGAACCTCTTTGAAGCACTGGAAACTGTCATCCTAAGCGAGAGGTCTGCAAGCGCTGCGGAAAAATTGAAGCGGTGATCGACTGTCGCTCCACGTTCTTTCACTCCGTGACAAGGAGATTCATAAAGCAATGAAAACGACTTATAGACTTATGGTGGTTTTTGCGGTTGCGCTGGTGCTGGTTGCCGGGACGGCATGCTCCAAGCTGCAGGCGCGCGACCATCTCAACAAGGGAGTGCAGGCTTACAAGAACGCCAAGTACGAACTGGCCATCGATCACTTCCAGAAAGCGGTTGCGCTCGATCCGACGCTGATTAACGCCCGGTTGTATTTGGCGACGGCGTTCGCCCAGCAATATATTCCCGGCGCCGATAATCCGGAAAACAATAAGAATGGCGACGAGGCGATCGACCAGTACAAGCAGGTGCTGCAAACCGATCCGAAAAACATAAACAGCATTAAAGGCATCGCTTATCTTTACCTGCAGATGAAGAAGTTCGAATTGGCCAAGGAATACTACAAGAAGGCGTCCGACGCCGACCCCAACGATCCCGAGCCCTACTATTCGGTGGCTGTGATCGACTGGACGCAGACGTATCAGCCGCGCCAGGAAGCCAGAGCCCAGCTCGGGATGAAACCCGACGATTCACTGCCGGCCAAGGACAAGAAAGTCTGCGCCGAGGTTAAAGAGAAGAATTCGGCAAATGTTCAAGAAGGCATCGACAATCTGAACAAGGCTCTGCAATTGCGGCCGGACTATGACGACGCGATGGCGTACATGAATCTCATGTACCGCGAGCGGGCCGACATTCAATGCGACGATAAGGAAGCCCATGCCGCCGATCTGAAGACTGCCGACGAATGGGTCGATAAAACCATGGCCACGAAAAAGCTCAAAGCGGAAAAACAGCCAAGTTCCGGCGGGATCGTGATGGATCAGAAGCAGTAGTTCGTTACCAGTACCCAGTAGCCAGTACCCAGTGGCGGGCAGCATCGGCCAACTTGGTACTGGCTATTTTCTTTGGATAGGCACTCACGGACTTTCAAGGTGCGAAAGGCAGTTTTTCGAATGTGCGGTCGGTCACACGCGCCTGTGATTCGCCACATGCATTCACGGCTGGACTGCGGGTAGAATCAGGGGCGGTCTAACGATGTGGGTCTGAGAATGTTCAAGAAGATCCTGATAGCCAATCGCGGAGAGATCGCTGTGCGGGTCATCCGCGCCTGCCGCGAGATGGGTATTGCTACCGTCGCCGTCTATTCGGATGTGGATCGACCTTCGCTGCACGTTCGTAAGGCGGACGAAGCGTACCCCATCGGTCCGGCGCAAGCTTCGGAGTCCTATCTTAGAATCGACAAAATTCTTGACGTTGCGCGGCGTTCTGGTGCGGAGGCCGTTCATCCCGGCTACGGTTTCCTTTCCGAAAACGCGAAGTTTGCGCAGGCATGCGCCGACGCGGGCATCAAGTTCATCGGACCGACGCCGCACTCCATGAGAATGATGGGCTCGAAAACCAGCGCCCGCCAGCACATGGAAAAAGCGGGCGTACCATTCGTGCCAGGGACGGCGCGAGGTCTTACTTCCGCGGAAGAAGCTGAGGAAGCTGCCGCACGCGTGGGTTATCCGGTGATGCTGAAGGCCGCAGCGGGCGGAGGCGGCAAGGGCATGCGCCTGGTACACGGGCGAGCGGAACTTAAGGCGGCGCTCGAATCGGCGCAGAGCGAGGCCCAGAGCTCATTCGGGGATAACGAAGTCTATATAGAAAAAGCGATCGTCAACCCGCGGCACATCGAAATGCAGGTGCTGGCCGACGAGCACGGGAACACGGTTTGGCTGGGAGAACGCGAGTGCTCGATCCAGCGGCGGCACCAAAAGGTGCTTGAGGAAGCGCCGTCGCCGATTGTCGATTCCGATATGCGGCGTCGAATGGGCGAGGTTGCGGTCAAGGTTGCGCAGGCGGCCAATTACACCAATGCGGGCACGGTGGAATTTCTTGTCGATCAGCAGAAGAACTTTTACTTTCTGGAAATGAACACGCGCTTGCAGGTAGAACATCCGGTGACGGAGTTGACGACCGGACTGGACCTGGTGCATCTGCAGATTCGCATTGCCAGCGGCGAAAAGCTGCCGTTCACGCAGGCGGATGTGAGCATTCGCGGGCATGCGATCGAGTGCCGCATTTACGCCGAGGATCCAGACAACAATTACTTCCCCAGCCCCGGCAAGATCACGCTGCTTCTGCTGCCATCCGGGCCGGGGATTCGCCGCGACAGCGGAATGTACGAAGGATGGACGGTTCCGATGGACTACGATCCCTTGCTGGCCAAGTTGATCAGCCATGGGACGGATCGCAACCAGGCCATCATGCGCTTGCAGCGCGCGCTTTACGAGTATTTTGTGGCTGGGATCAAAACCAATATCTCTCTATTCCGGCGGATTCTGCGCGATGCCGATTTTCAAGCTGGAAAGCTCGACACTGGTTACCTGGATCGCTTATTGGCCAAACCCAACGACGAAGCTGGGGCGAACCCGCAGGAGACCGGCATAGCCGCAATCGCCGCCGGTATGTTTGCCGTGCTCGATCCTGCTTCGTCGATAGCAAATAGCGGAGCGGCGTCCGTTCCGATCGCAGCTTCTTCAAATTGGAAACAGAAAGGACGAGCCGAAGCGCTGCGCTGAATCGCATGGTCTACGAGGTGATAGTTGCGGGGAAGCAACACCGGCTCGAACTCGACCGGGCGGGCACCGGATGGCAGTGCCGTCTGGACGGGAAGGAAATCCACGTGGACGCGGTGTTGCCTCGCCGCGATGTGCTCTCTTTGATCGTCGAGGGTCACGCATTCGAAATCAAACGTGAGCAAACTGCTACCGACCTGCATATGTGGGTGGGGAGCTCGCGATACGCAGTCGAACTGCGCGATCCGCGGTCGCTGCGGGCGCGCCAGGGTTTGACCCAGGACGAGAAAGGGCCGCGAAAGATCGTGGCGCCAATGCCGGGGCGGGTGGTCCGATTGCTGGTTGAGGAGCAGTCCGAGGTCGAAACCGGGCAGGGCATCCTGGTCGTGGAAGCGATGAAGATGCAGAACGAAATCAAGTCCCCGAAGAAAGGGACCGTCAAAAAGATTGTGCCCGCTGTAGGAGCTACCGTGAATGCCGGCGACGTGCTGGCGATTGTCGAGTAGAGCCGCTCCCCGAGACATTGTCCCCAGCAACCGCGTGGCGGCAGAAATGCGGGAAGGCACACCTCTTCGTTTCATGTAAAGCAAAAGTTGCCGGGTAAAGCACACTATGGTTTCCCGGGATCAGAGTTTTCTAATTCTCTTCTAATCGCTTTCTCACCCGCAGCGCATTCAATCGCTGTATGACAACTCTTCCAATAACACCCAGCGCGGCGGAACACGTTCTTGTGGCCAGTCCCAACGTTGTTGTTCGCCAGCGTGTTCTCGATCGCTTGCTTCCGGGGGCGCGGCGGGTTGAACAAGCCAGCGGCGGGGCCGAGGCGTTGGTTCATCTGGAGAAGGGGCCGTGGCAGGTGCTTTTTCTCGATCGGCGTTTGCCGGACCTTGATGCGGAAGAGCTGACGCAAACCGTGCATGAACGTTTTCCCGGCGTTGAGGTGGTGCTACTCGAAGATGAAGGTGCTGAGACTAGTCTGCTGCAACCGGCTCCCATTGCGTCTCCAGTGAAGTGGCCGGGGCAACGAGCGGAAGATCTCAGCGGAAACGGGGAGGAATGGAACAGAGCGAGCGATGAGAGCCGGTTGCCGGCGAGAAATGAGAGTCGGTATTTATCGTCCGACCGATTGATCTGCACTGCTGCCCTCCCCGGAATGATTGGGAGCTCTCCTGCGATGCAGGTGATGTACCGTCTGGCGAATCTGGTTGCGCCCCGCGACACGACAGTGCTCATCACGGGGCCCACGGGGAGCGGCAAAGAGTTGGTGGCACGTGCACTGCATGACCTGAGCCCGCGCGCTGCCCATAAGTTCGCGGCGGTCAATTGTGCGGCCATCCCGGAAACACTGCTGGAAGCGGAACTGTTTGGATACTCGCGTGGCTCGTTTACCGGCGCGATGCAATCCTATGCGGGCAGGATCCAAGCGGCGCACCAGGGCACGCTGTTTCTCGACGAGATTGGAGACATGCCGCTCAGCCTGCAGCCGAAACTCCTGCGTTTCCTGGAGCAAAAGGAACTGCAGCGCCTGGGGAGCGCACAGGTGGTGCGAGTGGATGCACGAGTGGTGGTCGCGACCAACGCCGACTTGCCCGCGCTGATAGCACAGGGGAAGTTCCGCGAGGATCTTTACTATCGGCTGTCTGCGTTCCCTCTGGCGATTCCGCCGCTTCGGGAGCGGCCGGGCGATGTGCTCGAACTGGTGCGCCATTTTCTGAACCAATTTTCCGCGGGTTCGCCAGCGCCGGTTCTGACGGAGGAGGCCGTTGCGCTGTTGCGCGCGCAGAGTTGGCAGGGAAATGTGCGCGAATTGCAAAACGTGATCGAACGGGCGTTAATCCTTGCCGATGGCGAACCATACGTGCGGCCCGAGCACCTGATGCTGCCGGAGCCGTCGGATTTGCGGGCGCGGACGGTAGGGCATCTCCGTCAGGAAATGTCATGAGCTTCTTTTAAGGCAATTTCTGCCGCGCTGGCACAGGTTTTGCAGACAGGAAGCTGTATGTCCACTTCGTTTCCACCGCCCCGCGATCCCGCTCACGACGCCGACCATCCGCTGGCGCGCGCGTTCCGTTCCTTCACCGAAGCGGCCGGATCGCTGGAGCGCACGTATGGGCAATTGCAAAGGCAAGTGGCTCATCTCCGGCAGGAACTGGAAGTCACGAACCGGGATCTGTCGGCCAGCCTGGAAGAGAACCGGCGCATGCGCGAGCGCCTGCACGGAATTCTCGAAGGGCTGCCGTGCGGCGTTCTGGCGACCGAATCCGGAGGACAGATTTCGATTTTGAATCCCGAGGCGATGCGGCTGCTGGGAGCAAATCCCCCGACCATCGCCGCGCTTCCGGCCGCATTGGCGTCGGCACTTGAAAAGGCGCGCCTCAGTGGAGAAGAGTGCGAACTGGAATTGACAGCGGGGTCGGCGGCGCCGGTGTGCCTTGCCATTCGTCACGCGCGGCTGGAAGGTAATCAGGAAACGGGCAGTTCGGTTTTCATCCTGCGCGATACGAGCGCGGCAAGGCAGATCGAGCGCGACCGCGAGAATCTTCGCCGCCAGCAGGCGCTCGTGGAAATGTCGGCGCTATTGGCGCACGAGATCCGCAATCCGCTGGGGAGCCTGGAACTGTTCACCGGGCTGCTTGCCGAGTCGGTTTTGGAAGGCGAAGGCCACCGCTGGGTGGAACATTTGCAGGCGGGACTGCGCTCGCTTTCGTCGACCGTGAACAACGTGCTCGACCTGCATAACGAGCCGCCGCCCGAACGCGCTTCGATTGATGCGGGAGAACTGCTCGGCTGGGCCTACGATTTTCTGCTGCCGCTCGCGCACCAGGCCCGCGTCGAGCTGCAGATCGTCAATGGCCTGTGCGGTGTGCCGGTCGCCGCCGACCGCCACCTGCTCGAACAGGTGTTGCTGAATCTCGCGCTCAACGCCTTTCACTTCATGCCGGGCGGAGGATGGCTGGCGATTCGCGGCGTGAATCGCGGCGTTGAAGGCATTGAAATCGAGGTGCGGGATACAGGCCAAGGCATCTCGGAAGAGGATCTTCCGCGCATTTTCGAAGCAGGATTCACCACCAGGCCGGGTTCGACCGGGCTTGGGCTCGCGGTATGCCGGCGGGTGCTCGATCAGCACGGCGGGTCGATTATGGCGGAAAGTCAGATCGGTCACGGGGCGACATTCCGCCTGCGCTTGCCGGCGGCTTCGGCTTCAGCTTCAGCGTCGGCGCCGTGCGCCAGAGTTCCGATTGAAATGCAAGTTGCGGCTCAGTCCGATTCGCTCGCAGACGAGGTGCAGGGATGAAACGGTTACTGATTGCCGACGACGATGCCGGGATGCGCGCCGCGCTCGAAGCGCGCTTTGCGCGGCGCGGCTGGCAGGTGGATGTTGCGGTTAATGGGAACGAGGCTTTGGCGAAGTTTCGCGCAGAGCGCCACACCCTCGTGATCACCGACGTGCGCATGCCGGGCCGCGACGGCTTCGCGGTGATGCGGGAGGTGCAGAATTCGTCGGCCCGGACCGCAGTTATTCTTTTGACCGCATATGGCTGCGTCCCCGACGCGGTTGAGGCCATGCGCAATGGAGCCTGCGACTATCTGGTAAAGCCGGTGGCGTTTGAGAAACTCGAACTCGCAGTAGAGCAGGTGTTGCGCCGCGCCGAAGGCGAAAACAAAAGCATTGAGCCGCTCATCGGGCAGTCGCCGGTCTGGCAGCAGGCGCTCGCCCGGGCGCGGCAAGCTGCAGTGACCGACGCCGACATTTTGATTGAAGCCGAAAGCGGCACGGGCAAGGAACTGGTGGCGCGGTTCATACACCGTCTGAGCGCACGCAAGGCCGGTCCGTTTGTAGCCGTCAACTGCGCCGCGTTTCCGGAAACGCTGCTCGAAAGCGAGCTGTTCGGGCACGCACGGGGAGCGTTTACGGGCGCGGTGGCGGCGCGGCCGGGCAAATTCGAAACGGCGAACGGGGGAACGCTGTTGCTCGACGAGGTGGGCGAACTGCCGATGGCGTTGCAGCCAAAGCTCCTGCGAGCGCTGCAGGAGCGGGAGTTCGACCGGTTGGGTTCGAATCAGGCCGTGCGAGTCGACATTCGGGTGATCGCGACTACAAATCGGCGGCTTCAAGCCGCAGTCGAGGAGGGCCAGTTCCGCGCCGATCTTTATTACCGGCTCAATGTGATCCCGCTGGCGCTGCCGCCGCTGCGCGACCGGGCGGAGGATGTCCGCGAACTGGCGCGGCACTTTGCCGGTCTCTATGGCGCACCGGGAATGTCCCCGCTGCTGTCGGAGGAATTGTTGGCTCGTATGCGAGCCGAGCTCTGGCCCGGCAATGTGCGAGAGCTCGCGAATTTTGTGCGTCGCGCGGTAGCGCTTTCGGCAGGCGCAGAAATCGGGCTGGAAGCGTTTGCACAGGGCACGAATCCGGCGCCGCAGGGGCCGCGCGCTCCCGAGTGGAAGGCAGGGCTTTCTCTGGAAGAAATGGAGCGCCAGCTTTTTTCCATGACCCTCGACGCGACCGGCGGCAACCGCGCCCGCGCAGCCGAGTTACTGGGTGTCAGCCTGCGCACGGTGCGCAACAAGGTGCGCGCCTTCGGACTGCCTCCGCGCAGCGATTATAGGAGCCGTTATGCCCACGAATGAACCGATGATCGAAACTCCGCTGATGCGGGGACTGGAGCGGGTGCTCGACCAGGCTACGCTACAGCACCGGGTGCTTACGACCAATCTTGCGAACGTGGACACTCCCGGATACCACACGCGGGATGTTCCGGCGTTTGCCGGCGAGATCGAGCAGGCGATGGCGGGATCGGCGCCTTCAGACTCGGCGGATGTCGACGGGCCAGCGCTTCCGGCGCTTTCCCCGATGACTCCCGTGGCGCGCGAAGTGCGCGGCCTCGCGGAACGGCCGGACGGCAATAACGTGAGCGTTGAGCGCGAGTCGCTGCACCTCGCCGAAAACCAGCTGCGCTACCAGGTGGCGGTGGCATTTCTGAAAGCTGAATTTCACCGACTAGCCTCGGCGATCGATGGAGGGTCGAACTCATGAACCTGTTTTCGATGTTCGAACTGAGCGGTTCGGCGCTGGGCGCCGAGCGTATGCGCGCCGAAGTGGTGGCGGCGAATATGGCGAACGCGCAAACGACGCGCACGCCCGCGGGCGGTCCGTACCGGCGGCAGATGGTGGTATTTCAGTCGCAGTCGCGGCCGCGTTTTTCGCTGGCCCTGAACTCTTTGACGCACGAAAACGCGGCAGCCGTGCGCGTAGCCGCGGTGGTCGGCGATCAGCGTCCGTTCGTCTTGCGCTTCGAACCCGGACATCCCGATGCCAACCAACAAGGCTACGTCGCTTATCCGCAGGTCGATCCCATCGAAGAGATGACCGACCTTTTAAGCGCGGTGCGGGCTTATGAGCTGAACGCGTCGGCCGTACAGGCGACGAAGAACATGATTCAACAGTCGCTCAGCCTTCTGCAGTAAGTGCTAGCGACGACGGAGGTAGAGAGATGAGCAGTTCGATTTCGCCGCTTCGCATTTTGCCCGCCGAGATTTCGCAGCCGGGCGCCGCGGGAGCGGCCTCGCTAACGGAAGAGGGGCAGGGCGGTTTTCTTTCCACACTGCAAGACTCGATGGACGCGGTCGAAGGCGCGCAGGGAGAGGCGCAGAACCAAGTGGCGCAGCTGCTCAATGGCAAAGGCGCCGACCTGCACAGCGCCATGATCGCGGTCGAAAAAGCCGACCTCTCGTTTCAGCTGATGATGCAGGTGCGCAACAAGATCGTGCAGGCATATCAGCAGATCTCGAATATGCAGTTTTGAGAAGCGCTGACATTGAATCCGCAGAGATCGCAGAGTTCTCTGCGGTTCGATGACTGTAGGAGCCGAAACGTTTGGAGCAATGGCTTAAGCAGATTCAGGGATTCCTGCGCGGGCTGAGCCTGCAGCAGAAATTCCTGCTGGCCGCGGGTACGGCGCTGATCGCGCTGACGCTGTGGGGCTTTGTCGCGATCTTTGGCCAGAGCAAGAGCGTGACACTTTATTCGGGGCTGAGGCCCGCCGACGCGCAATCGCTGGCCAGCCGCCTGGCGGCGAAAAACATTCCTTACGAAATTTCTCCCGACGGTGCAAGCGTGCTGGTGCCATCGGACAAAGTGGATGCGGCGCGCCTGGAAACGGCGGCGCAGGGCTTGCCGCGCAATGCGCGCCTCGGCTTCGAACTGTTCGACACTCCCAACTGGGCGGGCTCCGATTTCAGCGAAAAGGTGAATTACCAGCGCGCGCTCGAAGGCGAACTGGAGCGCACGCTGCAAACGCTGAGCGAAGTGGATGCGGTGCGGGTTCATCTGGTGCTGCCGCGTGAATCGCTGTTCACCGAACAGGAACACGATTCGAAAGCGGCGGTGATCGTGAAAACGCGCGGCGGCACGCTTTCGAAGGAAGCGCAGCAGGCGATTCCACAGCTGGTGGCGAGCGCGGTCGACGGCTTGCGGCCGGAAAATGTCACTGTCGTCGATGCCGATACGGCCACTCCTTTTCTCGCGCGCCGCGGACCTTCGGGCCGGGCTTCGTACGATTCCGACGAAGAGCTGGCGG